>CAZSYS010000300.1:0-5629 GCA_964611365.1 uncultured Planctomycetales bacterium | reverse complement strand
CCCCGGGGCCTACCAGCCGGCGTCGTCGGGGAAAGCGTTGGCATAGCGGGTGCTGTGCCGCGGCTCGGCCATCATGTCGGCCACCGCATCGCGCCAGCGGGCGTAATGCGGCGTTTCCTTGTGCCGGGCGGGGGCCTCGGTGTCCCGGTAGACCTCCGCGAGCACAAACCGGGTGGGGTCGTCGGCCTGCTGGAGCACGTCGAAACGGGCGATGCCCGGCTCACGGACGCTGTGGCGGGCATTCTCGACGGAGGCCTGGCGAAAAGCCTCCACGCACTCGGGCCTGACGTGGACATGAACCATGACGATCAGCATCGGCCTGCCTCCTCTGGATCCCCGCCCGGGCGGCAGAGTCGTCCCGGCGGTTGGTCCGTGGTCGTCCGGTGGGTCGGTCACCGGCCGGCGGGCATACACCATACCGGGCCGAGCCGGCCGGAGAAAAGCGACGCCCCTGGCGTATCAGGGGAGTGGGGCCGGCGCCTTTTGGCGCGGCTCGGCAGGAGAGGGGGGCGGGCTCGTTTTCGCACGGCTTGAAGGCATCGCGCGGGCCGCCCTTGGCGGGCGATGGTCCCCGCCGTGGCCGGCGAAAAGCCGCCTTGGGCGAAAAGGAGCCGGACCCGGCACGTCAGACACGGTCGGCGACGGGCCCGGGGGGTTGCGGGGCCGCTGGCGGGGATGCGTCCGGTGGTGCGGGCGGAACCGGCTCCCGGCGGGTGCTGCCGGCACGCCGGAGGGGCCTGTCAGGGAGGTGGTCGGTGCTTCGGCCGTCCGGGCAGGGGTCTCTCCGGCGGGCGAGGTCAAAAAAACCGAGGGGTGCGACCTCTCCTGTCGCACCCATGGCGCATAGATGTGGCAGGCGACATCGCGGGCGCGGGTCTTGGCGTGGCCGCCGGCACGGCGGAGAAAAGGAGGATCCAGTGAAAAAGGCTGATCGGGAGGCACGACGACAGGAGGCCATCATCGACCCCGAGACGTTGCTGGGGGCGATCCAGCATGCCAAGGCCCAGGCCCGGCGAGGCGGGCGCCAACCGCTGGAGGCGCTGGCCTGCGAGCCGGTCTTGCGGGAGTTCCTGCTGGGGGCCCTGCTGGAGACCGCCGGCCTGGCGGCGCTGCACGGGTCGCCGCCGGTGGCGGTGCGGGGGATGAACGCCGAGACCAGGTTCATGCTCACCGTGACGTTCGAGGCCGTGCGGCGTGCCCACCGGCGGCTGTATGAGGATCTGCTGCCCCAGGCCGGACCGGCGGTTGCGCCGGACCCTGCCGGCAAGCCGGCTGAGCCGGGCGGAAGGACGACCTGCGAGGAACCGGCTTCCAACCGGCCGGCCTCGCACCCTCAGGACCGGCCGGTGCCGCCGGCCGGGGACAAGGAGGATCTGCCATGAACGCCGTCGCCGAACGAACCGCCCAGCTCAGGCCCGCCGACGTGCAGGGCTCCCAGGGTCTGCAGATCGTGTGGCTGCTGGGGCCGTCGCGGGACCAGCCGCCCTATCGGGTGCTGGACAGCCAGACCCTGGCGGCCGTGCAGGTGAACCTGCACCTGGTCATGAGCCGCCGCGGCCGGCATCCGGCGGGCCGGGTCGCGGGCCCGTTTTGCAGATCATTCCCTGCCGGCGCCCGGTGTACGCGGTCGTCCCGCTGACGGGGGGTCTTGACGCCGGCCGGCGGAGGGGTTGTGATGGTCATCAGGGCACCTCCTTGTAAATGACCACGACACAGTCGCTTGTTGAGGATGCACTCTCTTGTCAGTCTCCAAAAGAAACGAGAGCAACTTGGACGTGGTCCAAACCCAGACAGTGATGAGCGAGCCTGCATGCCTCCTTGGGTCTTTCCACAGCAAGTAACATGAGGAACAGTAACCATCATGAAGCAGCAACACACCCTGGTCGCATCGCGAAGGTTTGTTGGACCAGCGGCGATGGCTTGCCTGCTGCTGTCGGCGGGCGGCTGCAACTCCTCGCGGTACGGCGTTCACCACGACGAGCGGCTACCCAGCATTCATCGCGTCTGCGTACTCGTCCCGACGGTGGAGGTGTACTCGCTGCACACTGGCGGACACTGGCGGCGTGGAGGAGCGGCGCCCGGACCTGGAGCCCGGGGTCCGGGAGCGGGTGCTGGCCGCCGTCTGCGACGAAGTGAGGGGATGCAACCGCGATCTGTCGAACGCTGAGGCGGCCGCCGCGGCCAGCCAGCCTGCCGAAGGGGAGGCTGCGGCCTACCTGGCGATGCTGGGGGCGGTGTCGGAATCCATCGTGACCCACCACTACCTGCACGGCTCGGATCGCATCATCGACTACGCTGGCGGGACGCCACCGGCTGTCCTGGGCGGGGGCGATGCCGACGCCCTGCTCTATGTGTACGTGAAGGGCATGCTGCCGACGTCCGGCCGGCAGGTGCTCTAGGCCACCGCCTTGGTGGTCAGGATCATCACCGGCATCCACGTTCGGGTGCCCGCCAGCTCAACAACCATCCTTCTGATGCTCGTGGACCGGCGGACCGGCGAGGTGCTCTGGTTCAACTCGGTGATGCGGCAGGTCCGCCCGGACCATAAGGAGGGCATGCCATCGCTGTGCAAGGAGGCGTGCAGGTACCTGCTGAAGCCCAGCCGATAGGAGGCGTCTCGTGAGGCATCGTCAATCGCTTGCCCTGATGTCTTTTTGCACGCTTGTCGCGGCGGGGTGTGCGCCCAAGGCCACCCCCATTGCGCCCGGGGTCACCTTTCAGCCCGACGAGAAGGAACAGAGGCTCTGGCGGGCCGGCGAGAAGGACGCTGCCATTCTGCGCAGCAAGGGCATCCTCCTGGAAGACCCGGCCCTGCACGAGTACGTCAACTCGGTGATGGGCCGACTGCTGAAGCCCAGCCGCGAGGCCTACGCGCCGCTGACCTGCCGGGTGTACATCATCAACTCGGCTGTCGTCAACGCCTTCGCGCTGCCGCAAGGGGACATCTTCCTTCACGCCGGCATCCTGGGGCGGATCCGCAGCGAGGCGCAGCTGGCCATGCTGCTGGGGCACGAGATCACCCACTCCACTCACCGCCATTCGTACCTGGAGAGAGAAGACGCGTACGCCAGGTTGGCCACCGCGAGCTACGTGTCGGTGCTGAGTGCGGTCGGGGGCGGGAACGTGAGCAAAACGGTGTCCAAGCTGAGTTGGCTGGTCACACAGGCGGGCGTCAGCGGCTACAGCCGCGACAAGGAGCGCGAGGCCGACAGCGAGGGGCTCAGGCTGATCGCCCGGGCAGGCTACGACCCGGCCGAGGGGGCCAGACTGTTCCAGAACATGCTGGAGGCGGCAGACCCGAAGGAACTGCAGTACAACGCACTCTATGCCACCCACCCGAAGATGAAAGAGCGGGTGGCAGACTGCACGGCCCTGGCCAGGGAACTGCCGGCCGAGCTGCTGAATGACGCGAAGGAGACTGGGGCGGACCGCTATGCGAACGCAGCAGCATTCCTTATTCACGAGGACATGGAACGGCAGATCGCCCGCGGCAAGTACGAGCTGGCCGAATCGACCGTGCGGTTCCTCCTGGCCCAGCGGCCGGGTGACGCCATCGCGCATGCCTACCAGGGGGAGATCTGCCGAGCCCGGGGTCGCAAAGAGGACGCAGTGGAGGCCCGGGAGGCCTACCTGAAGGCCATCGAGCTGGATGCAGGGCAGCCGGTCGCCTTGCGGGGACTGGGCTTCCTCTGTGTCAAGCAGGGGGCGAAGGCCGACGCCGTCCGCTACCTGGAGGCCTACCTCGCGGCCGACCAGGATGCTCGCGACGCGGCCTACGTGCGACAGACGATCGAAAGGCTGAAGCAGCAGTGAGGATCAGAGGATGAAGATCGTGACCACCAGCCGTCCTGCCCTCGCCGGAATCGCGATCAGCTCTTTGTTCGGACTGCCGGGATGCGGGCCCTACACGGCCGCCCCGCAGCGGTACTCCGAGTCCTGGAGCGGCTTCAGGGTGGACCTGCCCGAGGGCTGGCTGCACTGCACGCAGGACAAGACCGGCTACACCATCACCCGGGACGGGCTGCGGCTTGAGAAGATCACCACCCGAGTGACCCGCATCGGCGAGAAACTCGAGGGCACCGACCGGGTGTACAACCCGGGCATGCTGCCGCACGAGGCCGCTGAACTGACGGTGGGCCTGCTGCGGACCTCAAAGGGGGCAAGCCGGTTCGAGGTCGAGCACATCGACACCGCCCGGATCGGCGGCCAGGACGGGTACCGGATCGACGCCGTGTACGTCGACGAGAGCGGCCTGCGCAAGCGGATGCGGGTCTACGGCGTCATCCTCGGCAAGTACGTCTGCGAACTCGTCTACGACGCGGCGGAACCGATCTACTTCCAGAAGCATGAGGCCGAGTTCCAGGCCATGGTCTCGTCCGCAAGGGTGAGCCGGTAGCTCACTTGTGAGCCTGCCGCCGTTGCGGCATAGTCTTCAGCACGAATGGGCCCAACGCCACAGCAACCGCCGGCATGCCTGGCCCACAGAATGGGCGGACACGCTGCCGGCATCGCGGCCGTCAGTTGCGGCTCCTTGCACCCGGAAGACCCCCGCCTTCGGCCCGGCGGAGGCACCTGTGGACCGGCACGGTTGCCGCTCCCGGGAAGTAAACCTTCGGCCAATTCAGGTCGGCTGATGCGGTGGGGTCGCGGTACACGCCGGCGGTGAGGATCGGTCAGGCAGCGGCCGGAAGCAGCCACGAGATACCCGCTTGCAAAAGGGTGTTCCCTCTTGCCTTTTTCCCCGGAGAATGGGAGCATCCTGCTGATCGCCGCATTCGGTCGGCAGCGCGAGGGCCCGTGCGGGCTCCATCGCCGGCATCCGGCGTTGCGGGCGATGGACCGGAGGCGTCCGGAGGGCCGGTTATGGATCCCTACGCCATGTCGGTTCACCACCTCCGTCGCCGCTGGAAGCCGTTCAAGGAACGGGTCAGGGGCAACAGGCGGTACGAGCCGGTGTGCATCCGCTTTCACCGGGCCTGCAGCTGGCTGCAGCGGACCGAGGAGCTCGGCCAGGACGAGGTCGACCAGCGGCTGATCCTGCAGTGGATCGCGTTCAACAGCCTCTACGGGCGGTGGGACCCGTCGCGGCGCGAGCCGCAGCAGGACAAGCCGACGATCCGCGAGTTCCTGGCCCGGATCCTCGACCTGGACGAGGAGGGCCGGGTGCAGGCCGTGCTGGCCGAGCGGCGTCAGGCGGTTCTGGCCGTGTTCGGCGACGAGTTTCTCAGCGCCCACTTCTGGGAGGATCCGGGCCGCAGCGGCGGCTCCGGCGGCGACCGCCGCAAGGCGGCCGGGTGGTACGCCGAGGGCCGGTTCGGCATGATCCTCGAAAAGCTCATCGAGCGGATCTACCTGCTGCGCTGCCAGCTGATCCACGGCGCGGCCACCTGCGGGGGCCGGCTCAACCGCAAGGCCCTGCGTCTGTGCTCTAGGCTGCTGGGCGACCTGCTGTCGGCGTTCCTGCTGACGATCATCGACCACGGCACGGAGGAGGACTGGGGGCCGTTGTGCTACCCGCCCGTGGGCGGCGGGCAGGTGTACCTCTGAGCGCCCCGCCGGCGCCGCGGCCGCGGCAGGCACCGCGCGCTTCATGCACCATTCGTGGCGCGGTCATGCAAGGGGATGGCAC
>CAZSYS010000299.1:0-5640 GCA_964611365.1 uncultured Planctomycetales bacterium | reverse complement strand
GATCTGGTGAGGCGGCCGGCATTGACGGCCGCGGCGGGCCGGGTCGGCCGGTGGCGGGCCGGCGAGGTAATGGGAGGGTGGGCGATGGGATGGTCTGGCTGGATGATTCAGGCGGTCCGGGGGCGGATCGAGGCGAAGCGGCCGCGGCCGGGGCGGGTGGTGGAGGCGGCTGCGCCGCGGCGGTGGCGCGAGCACCCGGCGGACGGTCTGACGCCCGGCGAGCTGTCGCGGATCCTGCGGGCGGCGGACGAGGGTTCGGCCGAGCAGGCGTTGGCCCTGTTCGAGCAGATGGAGGAGAAAGACGCGCACCTGCACGCGGTCGCGCAGATCCGGCGGCTGGCGCTGACCGGACTGAAGTGGCAGATCCTGTCGGCCGCGGAGGTTCGCGAGGGCGTGGATCCGGCGGCGGCGGCGGAGGCCGCGGCCTACTGCCGGGAGGTGCTGGCGGACATCGAAGGTCTGGACGCGGCCCTTCAGCATCTGTCGCTGGCGATCGGGCGGAACATCGCCGTGGCCGAGAACGTCTGGGAGCCGGTCGGCGGCGAGCTTCGGCTGGCGGATGTGGCTCCGGTGCCGTTCGACCGGCTGACCTTCGACGGGCGGGGTCGTCTGCGGATTCTGACGCGGCGCGAGCCGGTGGTCGGCGAGTCGCTGCCGGCGGGCAAGCTGGTGGTGCACTGTCCGCACGCGGTCTCGGGGCACCCGATGCGCGGCGGTCTTCTGCGGGCCACGGCGATGGCCTACCTGGGCAAGCACTATGCGATGAAGGACTGGATGGTCTTCGCGGAGGTGTTCGGCATGCCGGTCCGGGTGGCGCGGTACGAGCCCTCGGCGACTCCGGAGGAGAAGCGAGAACTGCTGCGGATGGTGGAGTCGCTCGGCGGGGACGCGGCGGCGATCGTGAGCAAGGCGGTGGAGCTGGAGTTCATCGAGGCCGGTCAGGGCAAGGCTCCGCCGCCGTATGAGCATCTGTGCAACTTCTTCAACCGCGAGCTGAGCAAGGCCTGGCTGGGCGGCACGCTGACGGTGGAGGCGCTGTCGGGCGAGGCGGGCAGCTTCGCGACGACGCCGCAGGTGCACAACGAGGTCCGGCTGGACATCCGGCAGGACGACATCGCCCGGGAGGCCCGGACGCTGCGGCGCGACGTGCTGGCGCCGCTGGCGCGCTACCGCTTCGGGCCGTGGGTGCCGGTGCCGTTTTTCCGGCGGGTGCTGGAGCCTCCCCGGGACCTGCGGGCGCTGGCGGCGGTGCTGGACACGGCGGTCAACGGGCTGCGGATGCGGGTGCCGCTGGCGTGGGCCCACCAGGCGCTGGGGGTTCCGGAGGCGTCGCGGGGGGAAGCGGTGCTGACGGGCCGGACCTGAGATCCGCGGGTCACATCGCCCCGATGCCCCGGAGGTAGGCGACGGAGCCGGCGACCTCGGCCAGGTGGCCGGCCTCGTCGAGTTCGACGCCTTTGATGCCCTCCAGCTCGAGGGTGAACGGCCCGGTGAAGCCGCGGGCGTTGAGCACGCTGAAGATCTCGGGGAAGTTGACGATGCCGCGGCCCAGAGCCGGGAAGTGCCAGTCCTGATACTGTCCGTTGGTCTCCTTGAGGTGGACGCTGACCACGTAGTCGACGATCTTCTTGAGTTCCTCCACGCCGTCGACGCCGCGGTTGTAGTAGTAGACGTTGGCGGTGTCGTAGTTGACGCCGACGCGGGGGTGATCGACGGCCTTCATGGTTTCGGCGGCCACGTCGCCGTTGCTGACCAGGTCGGGGTGGGTTTCCATGGCCACGAGGAGATCCAGTTTCGCGGCCTCGTCGCCGAGGGCGGCGATGCGTCTGAAGACCGCGGCGCGGTCGGCGTCGCCGGCCTTGAGGCTCAGGAAGCAGACGCGGGCCCCCAGCTCAGCGCAGGCCTGGAGCTGGGGCTTCATGCTCTCCACCGCATTGGGGGAGGTAATGTCGCACCTGCACTGCAGCGAGGAGGCCCGCAGGCCGCTGTCGGCCAGGCGCTGTCGCACGGCGGCGGTTTCGCCGGGGGCGGGCACGGGGATTTCAACGAAGCGCACGCCGATTTCGGGCAGGTGCTGCCAGGCACGTTCCTGGAACCTTCCGTAGCTGGCGACACGACAGGCGATCAGATTGCTCATATCCGTCGCTCCCTGTGATCCTGGGGCCGCCGGGGGCCCTGCCGCGGGGCAGTTTACCCGGTCCATGGCGGGGATGCACGGTCCCGGGGGGATTCTCCGGGCCGCTCGGGCCCGGCCGAGGCCGGCAGAGCGGGGCGAGGGGCCTGCCGCCGGCGGATTCGATTTGCCTGCCGGCCCGGCGAATACTATGTTTGGGGTTGCCTCATGGACGGACACGGCGGCTCCGGGGGTTTCGGGAGTCCGCGTCATGCGAAGCTTTTGACACCATTTCCGACGGCCCGTCCGGCCGCGACCTGCCGGAGAGAGGTTTTTCGGCGGGATCCGCGCAAGCGACGGCACCTCAGGCCTGCGATCCGGACCTGGCCGGGATCCGCCGGC
Organism: uncultured Planctomycetales bacterium; assembly: GCA_964611365.1. Lineage (GTDB taxonomy): Bacteria > Planctomycetota > Phycisphaerae > UBA1845 > PWPN01 > CALLOB01. The sequence continues at coordinate 3,125 of CAZSYS010000299.1, read as the reverse complement.
GGCTTCGGCAGGTCTTTTACGACATCGGCGACGACGGCGTGGTCATCTATCAGGACCCCGCGATCGGGCGCTACGAGCACCCGCTCCTGGGCGTCAGCCTGAGAATCAGCAGCGATCACAAGGCCTTTGAGTTGCACGTCGGGGGACGGGTGGTGGAGTCCTTTCCGATCGGCCGGCGCGCGGAGGAAGCCTGCGGGCCGGCGTCGCACGCGTATTTCGTTACCGTGGCGTCGCTTTCCCGCCGCCGTCGGCACGAGGAGTTGTGCCGGCAGGCCGGCAGGCCGGCGCTGCGGCTGGTGTCTTGAAGCCCTCAGGCGGCTGGACGCCGGAGTTGCGTCCGCCGCCGGGGGAGGTCGGCCCTGCCGCGCGTCTGAGACGCGGCCGGCGGGGCAATGAGGAGTGGACAGGAGCATGTCATGTCTGCGGCGAGCTGGACATCACGGTTACTGCTGGTGTGCGGGGCCTGGGCCTGGTGGGCGGCGGTCCTGCCGGTCGAGGCGCGGTCGGGATCCGCCGATTCGGCCAGGCCCGCGGAGGTTGTCAGGCCGGTCAAGCGGCAGCAGGAGCAGTCAGGCAAGAAGCCGGCGGCGGTCGGCACCGCGGGCACGAGCCGGGTCGAAAAGCTTTCACGTGCCATTCAGGCCGTCGGCCGTGCGGCCTCGGGTCAGGCGGCTTCCGCGGCCGCCTCGCTGCAAGCGGCTTTGTCGCCGGCCTCGGTCAAGCCGGCCCCCTCGGGCGGGCCTGGTCGACCTGTCCGGCCGGTGGTATCGCCCAAGGTCGAGCGTCTGAATCTGACCTCGATGTGTTCGGCGGACCCGGCGGTGGAGCGGCGCTGGCGGATCCGAAATCCCAATCCGTTTGAGGTTGCCGTCCGCTGGGAGGTGTATCGCACGGATCAGCGTGGCGAGCTGTCGGCTCCGCCGGGCGACAGCTTCTTTTTGACGCGGACGGTGCCGGGCCCGAACACGACGATCATCTTCTGGCTGGACGAGAAGGGTCACGAGCAACGGAACGTCAAGGCTTCCGGCGGGGCCCGCTGTGAGGATCCGCCACCTCCTCCGCCTCCTCCGCCCAGTGACAGTGACGGGGACGGGGTGATTGACGGGGACGACGTATGTCCGGCGACGCCGGCCGGGGAAGCGGTGGATGCCCGGGGTTGTTCGTGTTCGCAACTGGACGGGGACGGCGACGGGGTCCACGACTGCGCGGATCAGTGTCCGGGAACCGAGCCGGGGCAGACGGTGGACGAGGCCGGCTGTGTTCCGCCGCCACCGCCACCACCTCCCCCGCCTCCACCTCCTCCGCCTCCTCCGCCCAGTGACAGTGACGGGGACGGGGTGATTGACGGGGACGACGTATGTCCGGCGACGCCGGCCGGGGAAGCGGTGGATGCCCGGGGTTGTTCGTGTTCGCAACTGGACGGGGACGGCGACGGGGTCCACGACTGCGCGGATCAGTGTCCGGGAACCGAGCCGGGGCAGACGGTGGACGAGGCCGGCTGTGTTCCGCCGCCACCGCCACCACCTCCCCCGCCTCCACCTCCGCCACCGCCGCCCAGTGACGGCGACGGTGACGGGGTGATTGACGAGGAGGACAACTGTCCGCTGGTGGCCAACGCCGATCAGGCTGATACGGACGGCGACGGTCCCGGGGATGCCTGCGACAACTGTCGGCAAACGGTCAATCCGGCTCAGCTGGACGTGGACGCCGACGGGGTGGGCGACTCGTGTGACAACTGCCTGCAGATGGTGAATGCGGACCAGTCGGACTCGGACGGCAACGGGACCGGCGACGTCTGCGACGGCCTGTTGTTCGTGGACGACGACGCGCCGCCCGGCGGCGACGGGCAGTGGTGGACGACGGCTTTTCAGGACCTGCAGGATGCCCTCGCGGCAGCCCGGGATCCGGCCCGGGCGGTGCGTGCGGTCTGGGTGGCGGCGGGGACGTACCGGCCGACGGCGGGCACGAGCCGCATGGCCAGTTTCGCGCTGGTCAACGGTATCGCGCTGTACGGCGGTTTCGCGGGTTACGAGCGTTCGTTCGACGAGCGGAGCGTGGTCGCCAACCGGACGGTGCTCAGCGGGGACATCGGTGTGCCGGGGGAGATGAGCGACAACTGCTACCATGTGGTGACGACCGGCGCGACGGTGCAGGACGTGCAGCACACGATTCTGGACGGGTTCACGGTCACCGGCGGGCTGGCGGACGGTTCTCCGCCGGAGAATCGCGGAGGCGGGATGTACAACCACGGCGGCGCGCCGGCGGTGGTCAACTGCCTGTTCACCGGCAACCGGGCTCAGCTGGGCGGCGGGATGTTCAACTACGGCTGCGACCCGGTGGTGCTGGACAGCACGTTCGAGGGCAACAGCAGCTATTACCGGGGCGGGGCGATGGGCAACTGGAAGAGCAGCCCGACGATCGCCAACTGCCTGTTCGTCGGGAACTCCGTGGACACGGCGGCGGTCAACGGCAGCGGGGGCGGGGCGATGCACAACGACTCGGACGCCCTGGTGCCGTACTCGTACCCGGTGATCACCGGCTGCCTGTTCATCGGCAACAGCTCGAGTTACTGGGGCGGAGCGATGCTGAACCAGGGGCTGAGCCGGGCCTCGCTGCTGGGTTGCCGCTTTCTGAACAACTCGTCGGTCCGGGCCGGCGGGGCGGTGCTGAACTTCGAGACCAGCAACACGCGGATGAGCAATTGCGTGGTGATGGGCAACACCTCGGCGCTGGGCGGCGGCATGCGGAGCGGCAACAGCGACCCGACGACGATCAACTGCACGTTCGTCGGCAACCGGGCGACGGATCCCGGCGGGGGCGGGGGCATGCTGAACCTGACGGCCTCGGACCGGCCGGTGATCGTGAACTGCATCCTCTGGGGCAACACGGACGGAGCCGGGAACACCGGGCAGTCGGCCCAGATCGCCAACGGCACGCCGCAGATCGACTACTCCTGCGTTCAGGGCTGGACGGGTTCTCTGGGCGGGACGGGCAACTTCGGCGCTGACCCGCGTTTCGTGAGCGCGGCCGGTGCGGACGGGGTGTTCGGCACGGAGGATGACGACGTGCGGCTGGAGGCGGGTTCACCGTGCGTGGATGCCGGCACGGACGCGCCGCCGGGGGGT
>CAZSYS010000298.1:4341-5664 GCA_964611365.1 uncultured Planctomycetales bacterium | reverse complement strand
GGCATAGAGGTTCTTTTTGGGACTGAGTGTTGACTTGCAAGCGGACAGGTGGAATGATTCGATGACCACTCGGAGCGCCGTCGCTGACCAGTACGACGGCGCGGCCGACGGGGTGCACGATCGGTTCAGGCATGCGTGCGGCAGCCGATGGGCCGGCAGTGTAAACCGTCAGTTGTCGGTATCCGGTGGTTGCGGCGTTGAAGAAGCAGCCGCCTGGGAGGGGAGTTCGCACTCCTGCGGTGGCTTTCATCAGCCCACCGGAGCGTTGCCGGCTCCCTTCATCCGGCGCAGCCGCCCTGGTGGAGAGGTTGAACAGGCGTACGACCGCTTCCCGGTTGATGTCCAGCCGACAGGCCGGCGCGAGCAGCCGCATTTCGTGTTTCGCGCGTGGCTATAGTCTGGACATGGAGAGTGCACCGGCCAGAGAACGAAGGAGGTGTGCCCGGCCGGTCGCCTGAGGCTTAAAAACGACCCTACGAGGCCAACTTCTTTCACTGGTCTCTCTCCCAAGGCCGGGGAAGCCCTCACCGGCAACCCCGCCTAGTCTCTCTCAATAGTCGGGCGTCATCCCCCCGGGTGACCCCGGCTATTTTTTTTGCGACGGCCGGTGATCGTGTTTTTTGCGACGGCCGATGATCGTGCGATCATCAGACGAAACGCTTTCCCGGGGGCCTCAGGCGTTTGGCCGCGTCCGCTTCAAGCGGGCCGCCTCGCAGCCATCCGACCTTGTTCAAAGCAGCTTCGCTTGCTTAAGCCTGACGGGATTCCGACTGGGGCCTGTCCTGCAGGGGATCACCATCAACAAAAAAGTAGAATCGCCGTTTGACTTCCGATAACCGCCGGGGAAAGATCGAATGACCTCACACAAAGCTTCCTTCTTTCCCAACGGGACCATCCTCCTCCGGTCCCGTTTTTTTTTGCGCTGGTCTGAGAGCAGGCCGCAGCCGGGCGTGATCCGCCACCCTGTGCGGGGCTCAGTCCTGCCGGGCTTGCCCGGCCTTCAGGGCCACGGGAAGACAGACGGCTGGCGCCCCCTAACAGAGCCGCCGTGCCGGGGCGAGGTTGTTGCGGTTCGTGGCACGCCTGGTCATCGATCCCTATCCGCCACTTGAGTCCGCCTGATCATGCAGCCTGATGACTCCGGCCAGGAGACGACTTTCCGTCTGGAGTGATGCAGACCGGGTGGATGTGGGCTGAGCGGTGGAGATCTGCCGGATTTCGGCACACCAGCCCGCATCCAGGCATACCGCCTGAGGGCTGTGTGGTGCCTGCATGAGCCGTGGGCTCCTCTGCACCCCATATGTGGTCCACCGCCGGGGGGGG
>CAZSYS010000298.1:0-4331 GCA_964611365.1 uncultured Planctomycetales bacterium | reverse complement strand
GCGCCGGACAGGCGGACGGAGGGGGCCAACTCGTCGCTCCAGGGGGTCTGCCTGGGGATCCTTGAACCTCCCGGCTGCCTTGCGGCAGGCCGGTCCAGCGGGTTCAGCCGAGCATGATGCCGCACAGGATGAAGTAGAACGCCAGGGTGGCGATGTCGGTGACCGCCAGGGCGATCGGGCCGGCGGCGATCCGGGGGTTGCCCTTCATGGCCCGCACCGCCGTGGGGATGGCCACCCCCAGCAGGCAGGCGGTGACCATCGCCAGGGTGATGCTCAGGGCGATGGCTGCGGAAACCACCAGCCCCCCCTTCCAGGCCAGGCAGATCAGCCCGACGGTCGAGCCGCTGGCCGATCCCAGCAGCAGGGCGACGAGGAACTCCTTGCGGAGTCCGGCGGCGACCAGCCGCCAGTGGATGTTCCGGTGCTCCAGGCCCTGCAGCGTGAGCGTCAGGGACTGCATGCTCACGCTCTCGGCCACGGTGAGCACCACCGGGATGAACATCGCCAGGACGATGGCCGCGTCCAGCAGCGATTCGAACCGGCTGGCCAGCAGGGCGCAGAAAATCCCGCCGGCGATGTTGCACAGCAGCCAGGGAAACCGGTCCTTGAAGCTGGTCAGCAGCGGCGCCTGGCGGCCGAGGGCCACGTGCACGCCGATGAGCTGGAAGGCCCGCTCGGATTCCATCCGCTCGGCCTGGACGACGACCTCGTCGGTGAACATGCCGACATCGACGACACCGACCAGCCGGCCCTCGTCGTCGATCACCGGCAGGGCCAGGAAGCGGTGGCGCATGAACTCCTCGCAGGCCTGCAGGACGGTGGCCGAGGCGGAGATCGTCCAGACCTCGCGGGACATGATCTGATCGATGGGCCGGTCCAGCGGGCTCATCAGCAGGCGGCGCGTGGGCACCACCCCCACCAGCCGGCCGTCGCCGTCGGCGACGTAGAAATAGACGATCCGCTCGCCCAGGTGCTGCGAACGCAGCGCCGCCAAGGCCTCTCCGACGGTCGCCCCGGCCGGGACGGTGCTGAACTCGCGGCGTACGTGGCGGGCGATCGGTTCGTGAAGGTTGTGTACGCCGATGAGCATGCGGTTGGTCCGGCAGGCAGCCGCTTCAGGCATCGGGCCGCCGGGCGACATGGTAGCCTGCCGGGCGGAGGATGACCACGGCGTGGACCGCCGCCGGCGGGCATGGACGCACCGTCGCGCATCGCAGGCATGGCCGCTCAGCCGGTGCCGAGTCCCAGGGCCTGCCCGGCCTGGAACACCACCAGCGAGGCCGCGTAGGCCAGAAGCGACATGTAGAAGAACATGAAGGCCGGCCACCGCCAGCTTCGGGTTTCCTGGCGCACAACCGCCAGGGTGCTGACGCACTGGCAGGCGAGCATATAGAAGACCATGAGGGACACTGCGGCCAGGGGCGTGAATACCGGGCGGCCGTCGGGCCAGGCGGCACGGTGCAGCTGCTGGCGGAGCGGGGTGTCGCCGCCCTCGCCCTCGGCCACGCTGTAGACCACGCCCATGGTGCTGACGAAGACCTCGCGGGCCGCGAAGCTGGCCAGGATGCCGATGCCGATCTCCCAGTTGAAACCCAGCGGCCGGATCGCCGGCTCGATCATCCGTCCGAGCCTTCCCACGGCGCTGTTCCGCAGGATCTCGGCCGCCTCCTGCCGGTCCAGCTCCGCGACCGCGCTGCCGGGCCCACCGGCCCCGGTCAGCACCGCCCGCTGCTGCTGGTACCAGGCGGTGCGGGCCGCATCCCGCGGGTAGTTCATCAGCGCCCACATCACCACCGTCATGGCCAGGATGATCGTGCCGGCCTGGGTGAGGAACAGCCGGCTGCGATCCCACATCGCCCGCAGCACGTTGACCGGATGCGGCATCCGGTACGGCGGCAGTTCGATGAGGAACGCCGGGGCCGGGCCCCGCAGCAGGGTTTTCTTGAACAGCGTGGCCATCAGCAGCGCGGCGGCGACGCCCATGCCGTAGAGGGTCACCAGGCAGACGGCCTTGAGCCAGGCGCGGCCCGGCAGGCAGGCGGCGATGAGCAGTGTGTAGACCGGAAGGCGGGCGCTGCAGCCCATCAGCGGGGCCACCAGGATGGTGGTCAGCCGGTCGCGCGGATTCTCGATCGTGCGCGTCGCGATGATCCCCGGCACCGCGCAGGCATGGCTGGACAGCAGCGGGATGAAGCTGCGCCCGTGCAGGCCGGCGCGGACCATCACCCGGTTCATCAGAAACGCGGCCCGGGCCATGTAGCCGCTGTCCTCCAGGACGGCGATGAACAGGAACAGCAGCGCGATCTGCGGGAAAAACACCAGCACGTTGCCCACGCCGGCCAGGATGCCCTCGACCAGCAGGTCGCGCAGCGGGCCTTCGGCCATGACGCCGCGGACCAGGTCCCGGGCACCGCCCACCAGCCCCTCGATCGCGCCGGTCAGCGGCTCGGCCAGAAGAAAGATGCTGAAGAACAGCATGGCCATCATGGGGGCGAAGATCGCCAGGCCCCACAAGCGGTGGGTGAGGATGCGGTCGGCGCGGTCGGTGGCCCCGGTCGTCGTCGGTCCGGGCCGCCGCCGCCGGATGCACTCGCCGGCCACGGCCTCCAGCCAGCCGTAGCGCGCCGCGGTCATCCGCGCGGCCGGATCGGCGTCCTCCAACTCGGTGAGCCGCTGGCGGACGGTCTCGACCTGCTCGGCCAGCCCAGGCGGCAGCCGGCGCCGGCGATCAAACTCGCCGGCGGCCAGGAGCAGGCCGGCGACACCCTCCGGCCGGACCGCGGGAGCGTAGCCGCAGGCCTCGACGGCCCGGGCAACCTCCCGGATCGCATTTCCAAGAGGTTCCGGCGGCCACCAGGGGGCCTGTGCCGGCACGGGCTCGGCCCCGGGGGAGCAGATCCTTTCGATGGCCTGCCGCAGCTCCGGCACGCCGCGGCCGGTATTGCCCACCGTGGCCACCACCGGCACGCCCAGCCGGTCGGCCAGCCGCCCGGCGTCCAGGCTCTGGCCGTCGCGCTCCAGAGTGTCGCACATATTGCATGCCACGACCGCGGGAATCCCCAGGTCCAGCACCTGCGTCGCCAGGTAAAGATTGCGCTCCAGGTTCCCGGCGTCGGCCACGATCAGCACCGCGTCGGGGGGATCGGTGTCGGGCATGCGGCCCAGGAGCACGTCGCGGGTGACGGCCTCGTCGGGGCTGTGGGGCACCAGACTGTAGGTGCCGGGCAGGTCCAGCAGGCGGATGTCGCTGGACCCGGCGAGCCGGGCCTCGCGTTTCTCGACGGTAACGCCGGGATAGTTGCCGACCTTCTGGCGAAGGCCGGTCAGGGCGTTGAAGAGCGTGCTCTTGCCGCTGTTGGGATTGCCGGCGACGGCAACGAGCCGTCCGCGAACGGGTGCGCTGCGGCCGGTGTCGCGTTCTGCCGCCGCCACGGCTCCTGGTGGACCGCCGTGGCCGCGTCGCGCCCGGCGACGGTACCTTCGGCCGAACGGCGGCAGGGCCGGCTGGCTCATGGAACTCGACGCACGCGGACGGCGTCGGCCAGCCGACGGCACAGGCCGACGCGGCAGCGCCCCACGCGGCAGATCAGCGGGTCACCCGGCAGCAGCAGGTGGATGACCTTGCCTTCGATCAGACCGATCTCGCGCAGACGCCGGGCCTGTTCGCTCTCGGCGCAGATCCGGCGGATCTGCACCGTGGCCCCGGCACCGGCCTGGCCGAGGGTGAACTCTTCAGCAACCCCCGCGGCGCCCTTCACGTCCGCGGCCGGAAGCCCGCACGGTGCAGCGACGTTCCCGTCAGCGGCCGGAAGCCCGCACGGCGCAGCGCCGTTCCCGTCGGCGACCGGCGATGAGCGAAACCAGGGGTAACGGGGGAACCAGACCACGCTCCACACCTCTGCGTCCCGGCCGCCGGCAGCCATCGGCCCGTGGCTGCGGACCGGCCGCTGTGGCGGCAACTGAGACTGAGTCTCTACTAGCTGATCAGTGTATCGGCAATCTCGAGGCCCGACAAGCCGGCGATTCCCCCGCCGGCGCGAGTCGTCGGTCCGGCAGGCCCCCTGCCGCCGATTCTCGGACGTCCGGCAGCTTTCGACCAGGTGCAAACCCGGCCCCCCTGCAACGGCCTGCGGCCCGCCGACTGAGCTCCGCGGCTTCCAGGGCGTGCGTTGGAATCGACGGACCGAAGGCTGTCGGCCAGGGATCGCGACTTCGGTAGCAGTCGCAAGACCATATCCATGAAGGAGTTAGCAGGGATCGGGGGCCGGCATCGCCGAAGGCGACCCGCCGCAGGCATGCGACGGCCGGCAGGAACGCACAGGCTAGCGGGC
>CAZSYS010000297.1:0-5682 GCA_964611365.1 uncultured Planctomycetales bacterium | reverse complement strand
CCGTCGCGTCAGCCGCGCGGCTTCGGCGCCGTCGGCAGCCACCACCACCGTCGGCGCCTCGACGACCAGGCCGTCGGCCAGCACCACCTTGCCGGGTTCGACGGCCGCGACCGGAGCCGAGGTCCTCACCTGCTCCGGCGGGAGCCGCGCGGCCATCTGCGCGGGAATCGCCTCCATGCCGCCGGCGGGAAGGGCATTGTCCCCCAGGGCGAACATGCGGAAAACGAACTCGAACTTGCGGCTGGATGTCTCCAGCTGCGGCTCCAGGAAGACCCCGCCGAGAAACGGCCTGAAGAACCGCTCGATGATCACCTCGCTGAACCCGCCGGCGCGCAGGTATTCCAGCGTCGTGGTCTGCGGACGGGCGTACAGATCCTCCAGGCCGCCGGCCAGCGTCGCCGCCCGCACGCCGGCGATCCTGCACTTGTCGGCCAGAGATCCGATCGGGGACCGCCAGGCCCGCAAGGCGTCCAGCGGTCTGCGGAAGGGGTCCGCCAGCCGGTGAAAGCCGTCTTCCAGTCGCACCAGCGCGCCCGGGTAGAACCGCCCGAGCCGGAGGGCGTCGTAATCCAGGACCTCACGGGCCTGCGGGTAGGCGGTCAGAAGAATCTGAAAACCGCGATCGCAGCGGAAGCCGTCCACGTCGTCGGTCCGCACCCGGCCACCCACGCGGTCCCCGGCCTCCAGCAGCAGAAACCGCACGTCGGCGCGGTGCAGTTCCAGGGCGCACCGCAGCCCCGCCAGCCCCCCGCCTACGATGACTGCGTCCGGTCGCTCGACCATGGCCACGACCACCCTCCGACGGGCCCCGATCCACCCTCCGGACTCCGTACTCCGCCGGCCGCCGGGCTGAGCACCGCGGCAGTCAGGAAACGCCAAAGGCTTCCAGCATCTGCCCAAGCAGTTCAACGGGCAGCCCGACCACGTTGCTGAAGCTGCCTTCGCAACGCACCACAAACCGATCGGCCGAGTCCTGAATGCCGTAAGCCCCGGCCTTGCCCTCCCAGTCCCCGCTGTCCAGATAGGCCTGCAGTTCCAGCTCGGTCATCCGGCGCATCGTCACGTGGGTGGTGTCGTGGGCGATCAGCCGGCGGCCCGACACCGATTCGCAGAGTGCCACTCCGGTGATCACCTGCTGGGTCGTCCCGCACAGCACCCGCAGAATCCGTTCGGCATCCGCGCGGTCGGCCGGCTTGCCGAACAACCGCCCGCGGACCGCCACCACGGTGTCGGCTCCCAGAACCACCCGCCCGGGGTAGTCCTCGGCCACGCTGCGGGCCTTGAAGTAGCTGGCCGAGGTGGCGAAAGCCTCCGGACTGAAGGGCCACTGGCTGTGGGGAGGCTCCTGATAACGAGGGGGGACCACCTCGAAGTCGATGCCGGCCTCGCGCAGAAGGGCCGCGCGACGGGGGCTGGTTGAGGCCAGAATGACCGGGCCGTTGGGGCTCATGGCAGCGTATGACGGCTTCCCCGGCCCTCTCCCGGCAGGCCGGCGGGCTGACGACGGGGCGCCGAACCGTCTGTAGGGCCTCCGGGCTTAGGAATCAAGCCCTCAACCGCCCGGCCGCGGACCGGTCCGGCATCAGGCGACACGGGTGCAAAAAAAGTTACCGGTCGCCCCGAATCCGAGGCCGATTGCCCCTTCCCCGAGCGAAAGCCTGAATGAGGACCGCAGAGGCCATCGGACACGGCAGGCCAGGAGTTGTTCAGGAGGTACCCACATGGTTGCCAACCGCCTGTTCCCGAGCGGCCAGAGCCGTCTTCGGAGCGTGCCGGTGTGTTTCTGCGAGCCGACCGAGGCTCAGCTTGCCCGGCTCAGCGAGGCCGACAGATTTCTGCTGGCCTTCATCCGCTCAAACCCGGCCGAATACGTCGATCACCCCATCTTCAGTCAACCGGATGCTCAGATCATCCTCTTCGGAGGCGAGGCCCGGCTTGGACCAGGCTCGACCTGGTTTGAGGAAACCGCCAGATGGCTGGTTCCAGCCCCCACCCACCGCTCGGCCGACCGGGATCGAGAACCGCTGGACTTCCAGCGATATAACTTCTGTCGGCTAAAGGTTTTCCGGATCGCGGAGGCTTTCCGGAACCGTCGTCTTCCGATCGCGGAGCTGCGGCTTCTACTGGCCTGGGCCCACCTCGCTCAGATGCTTCGGGGCCAGATCGCCCAGGGGAACCTTGGCCTGGTCAACGCCATGGTCGGCAAGGCCCGGGCTTCCGCTCTGGACCAGGATGAGGCCGTCAGCGTCGGCAACCTGGCGCTGCTGCGGAGTATCGACCGCTTCGACTGCGCATTAGGTTACCGTTTCAGCACTTACGCCTGCCAGGCCATCCTCCAGCACATCATCGTGGCCGCACGCAAGGCCACCTGCTACCGTTCCCGTTTCGGGACCGAGTACGACGAAACGCTGGAGCGGGATCATTCCGTCGAATACAGGCACGAGCGGGCGGAGTCTGAATGGCTTGCCGAACTGCGGGAAGTCTTCGCCGAGAACCGGGCCCACCTCAACGAGACCGAGCGGACGGTAATCCGTCGAAGGTTCGCGTTGGGCTCCCGCGATTCCGAGGCCATGCCCATGACGCTCAAGCAGATCGGTGAAACGATGGGTCTGACCAAAGAAACCGTGCGTCAGATACAGAATCGGGCCCTGTCCAAGCTGCGGTCAGCCATTGAGCGGGAGGCTGCGGTGGCCTGAATGACTTGACAATTAACCGGTACGATCATAAGAATACATCTGAAAACATGAACGGTTTTGAGCCGATTCTTGGGATCTACTCTGTAGTCCTGAGCAAGCTGGCGGGCGCACACTGAACCTTCAGGGAAGCAGGGGAAGGGCTCTTTGGCCTCATGCCTTGGGAGAGGCCCCTCTTTCCTCCTGGGTGAAAGTCGGTCGGTCGTTGGGAGACGGCAGGCCGACTTTCCTTTTTTTTCGCCCCCACTGAGGCCGGCCCGAAGGGATCCGGCCGGCTGACCCGTGCTTGGCCCCTCGTCTGAATCAGGCCAGCCGGTCAAGGACCTGTGGGCGGAAGCTGCGGCATCGCCAGGCAGCATTACATGCCTTGGTCAGCCGGGGAAACGCGGGCGCGTCGAGCCTTGGGTCGGTGAGTCCTGGGATCATGAGTCCCGTCGGCCCAGGCCGTTGCGGGTGCCGTAGAGGTCGTCCGAAGCAGCATCTGACGGGCAAACGCTGCAACATGCCTGGCAAGGCACACCGCTGCCCCCGCGATTTCGGCGGGCCGACCGGCTTGTCTGATCAACCCGCAGCGACGCGTCCGATAAAACCAGGAAGACGGCGCGTTTGGCGGTTTGAGTCTCTCGGGGTCCGGCGCCGGATCGGCAAAAAGCCTCTGGACTTTCGAGCTGCTTCGGACGACCGGCCGCACCGGCGGAGTATAATCTGACGGGGTTTCGTCCTGCGACGCACGGTATCCTCGGCCCGACTGGCTCACACGTCGCTGGGGCGACACGCGACTGTGCCAGGAACTTGGCCGACCTATTCAAGTGTCTGTTTAATTCCTGGCTGCTGCTTTCCGCACGATGATGGCTACCCACCTGAGGCTGGGAGTACTGCTGGCGTGGGCGATCACGAGCGCCCCGGCCGCGCGGAGCGCGCCGGGCGACGTGCTGGCCGAGTACCGCGCCGAGCTGGGCACTCTGCCGGATCTGCAGGGCTGGGTCCAGGAAGGTCAGTGCCTGCTGGGCATCTGCCCGGATCAGCTGGGTTCCTGGACCTGCTGGTGGCAGGGGTCGCGGGACAGGAACACTGACGGCATCATGGACAACAACTGCTACCCGGGCACGGGCTGTCACCTGCCCGAGGAGCATTACAACGCCCCCAGCGCCCACCTTGAATACGGTTTCACCTGTTCCTTCACCGAGTGGCTGGCGTTTGACAACGGGGAGCCCGGCGGCGGGGCGATTCGCCCGCTGCATATTCCCGACGCGGCCAACGGGACGGTCTCGGTGCGCGTCGTGCAGACCCCCCCGATCATCGGTGCAAGCATTCCCGGCGCGCCGATCGGGCACTGGCCGCTGCGGTTGTCGACCGGCAGCGGGTCGGACCTCGGGCAGGTGCTGCCGACCGAACCGGGCAACAACCGCAACGGCGGTCGAATCCTGATCGCCAGGCCGTTCGGGCTGCCCGGCTGGCACGCGCCGGTGACGGTGGTGTTCCGCGGGGCCTTCGGTCCCTGGGCCAACGCCCCGGAGCAGGAGTTCCTGCTGCTGCGGGTTGCCAGCCAGATTCCCGGACGTCACTGGCGTTTCGGGTTGAACCTCGACAACGTCAGCGGAGCTCCGGGGCCGGCAAGGATCGGCGTATCCAACGGCGAGGGGGTGATGGCGGCCGGGTGGCCGGTCCAGGGGGTGGAATGCCGTCGCTACGACCCGCAGACGGAATCCTGGTACGGCGGCCGCTTTCACGTTCTGCGGCTGACCTGCCGGCCGGACGGCTCATTTGTGTTGTGGTTCGACGAGAATCCGGAAATGCCGTTCGGCGGCACGCTGGGCATGCCGGGAATGGATGACTGGCCCGGCGAGGTCCAGGATCTGGCCTGGGGGATGCTCGACCTGGCCGGCGGAGCCGACTGCACCTACGGCTGTGGCAAGACGATCTGGGTCGATGAGGTCGTGCTTCTGGAGGGCGAGCTGCCGCCGCCGGGCTGTCCGGTTCCGGTCTTCGACCTGAACCGGGACCAGAGCATCGACGAGCAAGACCTGCTGCATTTCGAGGCCTGCGCCACCGGCCCGGCGGTTCCGCCGCATGTCTTTGAGAACCTTCCGTGGGCATGCCGGTGCCTGGACATCAACGCCGACCAGTCGATCGACGTGATCGACTTCGCCGCATTCCAGCGTTGCCTGACCGCGGAGGGTCTTCCGCCGGATCCGGACTGCGCGCATTGATGGCCGCCGTCGGCCGCCGGCGCTGATGCCATGGGCCGCGGCGGAGCCGGAGGTCAGTCGGCGGCGGTCGCCGGCCGGGTTCAGCGGGAAGGCCCGTCGCTGTGCACGTTCAGACACAGGCTGTGCGCTGCGGTCGGAGAATCCGGGATGCGGGGCAGGGGTTCAGGCCCGGCCGGCGCTGCGACGGGCCGCGTTCCGGGCGGCGCCACGTCCGTTGCCGTTGCCGTTCTCCGTGGAACCGCCGTGGCCGTTGGTACCGCCGGCGGATGCGGCGGCGGGCCGGCTCTCGGACCTGCCCGCGGAAAGGTGGTCGAAGAAGCTGCCCATGCGGCGCAGCCGCTCGTATCGCCGCTTGAGCAGCGTATCGATGCGGACGCGCTTGAGTTCGCGGAGCTTTTCGATCAGGTAGCGCTCCAGCGTGGTGGCCATGGCGTTGGGGTCGCGATGGCCGCCGCCCAGGGGTTCCGGAAGGATGTCGTCCACCAGCCCCAGCCGCCTGAGTTCCGCGCTGGTCAGCCGCAGGGCCTTGGCGGCGTCGGGGGCCCGCTCGGCGCTCTTGAACAGGATGGCGGCGCAGCCTTCCGGCGTAATCACCGAATAGTAGGCGTGCTCGAACATCGCCAGGCAGTCGCCCACGCCGATGCCCAGGGCCCCCCCGCTGCCGCCTTCCCCGATCACGACACAGCAGATCGGCACGCGCAGGCGGGACATCTCCATGAGGTTCACGGCGATGGCCTGGGCGATGCCTCGCTCCTCGGACTTGTCGCCGGGATAGGCAC
>CAZSYS010000296.1:0-5684 GCA_964611365.1 uncultured Planctomycetales bacterium | reverse complement strand
GCACATAGTCGCGCAGGACCACCGCCCAGTCGCGATCGGAGTAGCTGGGCGCGGTCGAGACGGGCAGCACGCTCATGTCGGGCATGAGGATGGTGGACGGGGCGCAACCCGCAGCGACGACCGCGGCCCCGCAGGCGGCGGCCGCGACCAGGCGAACTCTCCAGCAGGCGGGGCGAATGTTCATCACCGGCTCGTGGGATCCCAAGTCGATCGCCGGGCCATTGTAATGCCGTGATGCCGGGCGTCGAGTCCGCGGCCCGGCGTCGAGTCGGCGGTCCGATGTCGAGTCTGCGGCATGACGTGCGCGGCACACGGCGTGCGCATAAAAAAACCCGAGGCGGTGCCGTCTGGCCGGGGTGAACCAGACGGGCTTTAGGGGGGATGCCTCGGGCGGCGGTATATTATGGTGGCCGGGCCGGGGTCCGCAAGTCTATTTTTCCGTCGAAGCGAAAAAGACTTGACGCGGCGGCTGATGCTCGGCGGGGTTGGCGATCCCGGACACCCGCCGGGGCGAGGGACGGGCGGGTGGGGCATCGCTCGTCAGAGCGCCCGTGGCTACGGGGGCCAGACGAGCCGGAAGCGGCGCGACGGTTTTCCGCCTCGGGGTCTTGACGGGCCGAGGGTGGCCTGAGGCGCAGGTTTTGCGCCTTCGGACCGTGCTGCGGGCTACGATGGTCCGGCGGCTTGCCAGCCAGGAAGGAATGATCTGCTTGAGACGATCTCCGCGAGTGGCGTTTGTTTCGCTGGGGTGCGCCAAGAACCTGGTGGACTCCGAGAAGATGCTGGGGCTGCTGGCCGAGGCCGGGGTGGCGATCACGGCGGACGAGGCCGACGCCGACGTCCTGGTGGTCAACACCTGCGGTTTTCTGGCGGCGTCGCGTGAGGAGGCCCACCGGGAGATCGCCCGGGCGGTGGCGATGAAGCGGCGCGGCCGCTGCCGGCGGGTGGTGGTGGCCGGCTGCCTGGTGGAGCGGGACGGCCGGCAGCTGCTGACGGACGTGCCGGGCATCGACGCGCTGGTCGGCGTTCACCGGCGGGAGGAGATCGTCGAGGCGGTGCTGGAGGGGCTTGAAGGGGCCGCAGCCCGGCCGGCCGGAGCCGCCTGGCGAGCGCAGCCGGATCTGCACCTGGGCCCCTATCATCCGCACATCGCCCTGGACACCGCCCGGCTGCGGCTGACGCCCCGGCACTACGCCTACCTGCGGATCAGCGAGGGCTGCGACCAGAAGTGCACCTTCTGCACCATTCCGGCGATCCGGGGTCCGATGCGGAGCAAGACTCCCGAGGCGGTGCTGGCCGAAGCCCGCGAGCTGATCGCCGACGGGGTGTTCGAGCTGAACCTCATCGGGCAGGACACGACCAGTTACGGGCGGGACATCGGTTATGCGCCCGGTCTGGCGGGGCTGCTGCGGGCTCTGGACGGGCTGGAGGGCGTCGGCTGGATCCGGCTGCTGTACGCCTATCCTTCGGAGTTCGGGGACGACGTGATCGACGCGATCGGCCAGTGCGAGCGGGTGGTCAAGTATGTCGATCTGCCGCTGCAGCACATCAGCGACCGGATCCTCAAGCGGATGCGTCGGCGGGTGACGCGGGCCGGGACCGAGCGGCTGCTGCAGCGGCTGCGCGACCGCATCCCGGGGGTGGCGATCCGCACGACCTTCATCGCCGGCTTTCCGGGCGAGACGCAGGTGGAGTTCGAGGAGCTGCTGGCGTTCGTGCGGGCGATGAAGTTCTCGGCCGTGGGCGTGTTTCCCTACTCGACGGAGCCGGACACGCCGGCCGGGCGGATGCCGGGCGCGCTTCCGCCGGAGGAGCGGCAGGCCCGGGCGGACGCGATCATGGCCGTGCAGCAGGAGATCGCGTTCGAGGCGGCGCGGGCCTGGCGCGGGCGTTTCCTGGACGTGCTGGTGGACCGGGCGTTGAAGCGGGGGCGGCACGTGGGCCGACACGCCGGGCAGGCCCCGGAGGTGGACGCGGTGACCTGCCTTCTGGGGGGCCGGGTGGAGCCCGGGCAGGTGGTGCGGGCGTTGTGCGAGGGGTCCGAGGGGTATGATTTGATCGCCCGTCCGACGAACGCTATTCTCCCGGTTCGGTGAGTCCTGCAACGAGGCATGCCGGAGCCGGATGCGTATCAACCTGCCCAATCAGATCACCATCGCCCGTCTGTTCATGGCGGTGCTGCTGTTTGCCTGTCTGGCGCGGTACGACGCCCGATCGGCCCCCGACATCCGCCTGCTGGACCTGTCGGCGGGGCTGTTCCTGGTGGCGGCGTTGAGCGACATTCTGGACGGCTACCTCGCCCGGCGGCACAACCAGGTGACCTCGTTCGGCCGGGTGCTGGATCCCTTTGTGGACAAGATCCTGGTGCTGGGGACGTACATCTTCCTGGCCGGCGACTCGTTCGTGGACGCCCAGTCGCGCAAGCTGTCGGACCTGTCGGACTGGATGGTGGTGGCGATCCTGGGGCGGGAGCTGCTGGTGACGAGCCTGCGGGGGGTGGAGGAAGCCAGCGGCCAGGCCTTCGGGGCGAACATCTACGGCAAGGCGAAGATGGTGCTGCAGTCGGTGACCGTGGTGTGGGTGCTGGTGACCATCGCCCATCCGGACCTGCTGTTCGGCGTGCCGGCGCTGCTGCGGCCGGCGGTGGTGTACCTGATGGTGACGGTGACCTTCCTTTCGGCGATTCCCTACCTGCGGGCGGCGCGGGGGGTTCTGTCGCAGCTTTCGGTGTCGAGATGAGGCTTCGGATCCTGTGCCTGACCGGTCTGGGGCTCGGGTATGCGCCGGCGGCCTCGGGCACGTTCGGCTCGGCCGGGGCGGCGGCGGCGGCGGCGGGGCTGTGGGCCCTGCACCACGGGGGCGGCTGTCCGGCGGCGTGGGGCCTGGACGTGATTCTGGCGGTGCTGGCGGCGCTGGCGGTGGCCGGCTGCGTGGCCTGGGGGCCGTGGGCGGCGGAGCATTACGCCGGGCGCTGCCGGAAGGCCGGCGACCCGGGGCAGGTGGTGCTGGACGAATGGGCCGGGCAGTGGGTCTCGCTGATCGGACTGCCGATGCCGACCTGGCCGGCGGCGATGGGCGTGCTGGCGGTGCAGTTCGTGCTGTTCCGGGTCTTTGACGTGATCAAGCCGCCGCCGGCCCGGCGGCTGGAGCGGCTGGGCGGCGGATGGGGCATTGCGCTGGACGACGTCGCGGCCGGGGTCTGGGCGAACCTTGTGGGGCAGGTTCTGTTCCGGGCGGTGTTCTGAGCGCGGGGCCTCAGGCGGCGGCCGCGTCACCACGGGGAGTATCCAAAGGCGGGTCGGACCGCCCCGTTGAGGGGAGGCGAGAACCCCCGGCGGCCCGGTTCGGGGATATCATGAACGATCTGCTGCGGGCGATCATCCTGGGCGTGGTGGAGGGCCTGACCGAGTTTCTTCCGGTCTCCAGCACCGGGCACATGATCCTGGTCATGCCCTGGATCGGGATCGACGACCGCGCGGACGTCTTCTGGAACGACGTCTTCAACTTCTTCATCCAGTCGGGGGCGATTCTGGCGGTGGTGGTCTACTTCTGGCGCCGGCTGTGGCGGCTGACGTTCCATCCGCCGGAGTCGGGCTGGCGGGAGCACATCCTGGTGAAGCTGGCGGTGGCGATGCTGCCGGCGGCGGTGCTGGGGGTGCTGCTGGACGACTTCATGAAGGCGCACCTGATGACCGAGCCGGTGGTGGCTGGGGCGCTGATCCTGGGGGGCGTGGCCATCCTGGCGATCGAGCGTTTCGCCGGTGCCGGCCGTTATGCGGACGCGGCTGCGATTCCGCTGCGGGCGGCGTTCCTGATCGGGCTGATCCAGTGCCTGGCGATGGTGCCGGGCACATCGCGATCCGGGGCGACGATCATGGGGGCGCTGGCTCTGGGGCTGACCCCGGCGGCGGCGGCGGAGTTCTCGTTCTTTCTGTCGATCCCGACGCTGGTGGGCGCGGCGGTGCTGTCGGTGGTCAAGGGGGACGTCCAACCGCAGCAGACCGGACTGCTGGCGGCGGGTTTCGTCACTGCGTTCGTGGTCGCGTGGGTCGTGGTCGCAACGTTCATGCGTTTCATCCGCACGCACCGCTTCACGGGCTTTGCGGTCTACCGGATCCTGGTGGGGGCGGCGGTGCTGGCGAGCATGGCCTGGGGCCGTCCGGCGGCGGGCTGAGGACCGGGGCGACCGGTCGCGGCATGCCGGGGAAGCGGGGGCCCGGCGCCGTGGGTGAGTGTCTGAGCCTTTCCGTGCGCGGGATCCGGCGCCGTTGCGGTCGGGCACCTTGGCTCCCGGAGCGGTGTGCCGGAGGTCTGCTTCCTGATTCATTCCGCCGGCCGGACCGGCCGGACCGGCAGCCGCGTCAGTTCGAACCGCCCTGGCCGGCGGCCAGTTCGGGATAAGCGGCGGTTTCGGCCTCATCCTGGAACATGATGGTCGGCTTGACCAGCACGAGGATGACGAACTCGTCCTTGGTCTTGGCCCGGTTGGTGTAGGCCCGCTTGAGGACCGGGATCTTGCTGATGATCGGCACGCCGGCCTCGACCTCGCTCTCGCCGGCCTGTTTGAGTCCGCCCAGCAGGAGCCAGCCGCGGTCGGGCACGAAAGCGGTGGTGCGGACGCGGGTGAAGTCGTACTCGGGCTGCTGCAGCGGGCCGGTGGTGTCCTGGAAGGTGCGCAGGCGGAAGTCCTGGATCAGCGGGGCCAGTTCCAGCCGCACGTACTTGCGGTCGGGCATGACGAAGGACTTGACCCGCAGGCTCCGGGTGCGGTTGGCCGGGGCGATGGTCGGGGGCCGGCCCTGGGCGGCGTATCCGCCGACGCCGCTGCCGCCGGCCGGGAGGAGTCCCGGCTGGGCGACGTACCAGAACTGGGTGGTGACCTCGACCTCGCCGTCCTCGCCGTCGGGGGTCACGATGCGCGGGGCATCGACCACCGAGGAGCGGGTGTCCATCTGGGTGGCCCGGATGAGGAAGTCCACCTGGATGTTGTCGAGGAAGCTGCCGAACAGCTGAAAGCCCGGCAGGCTGGCGACGTCGCCGGCGAGGTTTCCGGGCACGCCGGTCTCGCGCGGGCTGGCCAGGGCCAGCGTGTTGTTGACGATCGGGAACGGGGTGGTGTGCTGGCTCCACCAGTTGCCCGGGTTGCCCTGCGGGACCAGGGCGACGTTGCTGTAGGGCTGGTTGAGGGCCGTCTGGGGGAAGGGGTTGCCGTAGCCGGCGGGGACGCCGGGGTAGAAGCCGTACTGGGTGAACTGGCGCGGCTGGAGCAGCAGGGCCCCGGTCACGGGATCGCGGGCGTAAGCCAGGGTTCCGGTTCCGCCGGTTCCGCCGGTTCCGCCGGTGCCGCCGGTGGAGCCGGAGACCAGGGCGTTGTCCAGGCCGGCGTTGCCCTGGTTGAGAATGATGTCCAGATCGACGCCGATCTGCTCGAGGAAGTTGCTCTGCAGCCGGATGAACCGGGACTCGATGGCCACCTGGATGTTGGTCGGGCGCAGGTCGTTGAGCTTGCGGGCCACCTTGCGGAGGATCTCGGGGGTGTTGGTGACGAAGATCTTCTCCTGCCAGCCGGTGATGCCGCGGCCCTCGAGGTCCCAGCTTTCGGTGGCGACGGTTTCCTGGATCGCGTCGATGAGGTCGTCGCGTTCCTCGTCCTGATCTTCGTCCTCGCCCTCGGAGCCGTAGTC
>CAZSYS010000295.1:0-5724 GCA_964611365.1 uncultured Planctomycetales bacterium | reverse complement strand
TTTTCGGTAACCTGTCGCCCACTCCCGCGCGCGAGCCTGCCCGGTCCCGGATCCGCGACGCCGTCGGAGGTTGCAGACATGAGTTTACCCGGACGAATCGGGATCGCCGCGTCGATCCTGCTGATCAGTGGAGCCAGCGCCATGGCGGATGTGAAAGCGACTCACCTGCGATGCGAGTACCTGACGAACCCTCTGGCCATCGACGTGCCGCAGCCGCGGCTGAGCTGGATCGTCGAGGCCGACACCCGCGGCGCCCGGCAGGCGGCCTGGCAGATCCTGGTCGCCGGCGACCGCAAGACCCTGGACGGCGACCGCGGAGATCTCTGGGACAGCGGCCGCGTAACCTCGGCCGAGACCAACCAGATCCGCTACGGCGGTCCTGCGCCGGGCTCGGGGCGGCAGGTGTTCTGGAAGGTGCGGATCTGGCTGGAGGACGGCTCCGCCTCCGACTGGAGCCAGGTCGCCAGCTGGCGCATGGGAATGCTGGAGCCGGCGGCCTGGACAGCGGTGTGGATCCACGCGCCGGGCGAAGATGAGCACCGCCAGCCGCTGCCGGCCCGACCGGTCCCGCTGTTCCGCAGGCGATTCCACGTCTCCGGACCCGTTCGCCAGGCCTTTCTGACCGCCTCGGCGCTGGGCGTGTACGACGCCCGCATCAACGGCCGGCCCGCCGACGACCGCCGCCTGGCGCCGGAGTGGACCGACTATCACAAGCGCGTCCAGTACCAGACCTTCGACGTCACCGACCTGCTGCAGCCCGGGGAAAACGTGCTGGCCGCGATGGTGGCCGACGGCTGGTACGCCGGGCGGCTGGGAATCTGCCACGTCGTCGAGGGCGGACCCCTCCGCGGCCACTACGGCCTCTGCCGGCGCTTCCTGGCTCAGCTGGAGATCATCTGCGACGACGGCACGGTGCAGACCGTCGCGACCGACGGAACCTGGAAATCGCTGGCCGACGGGCCGATCCGCAAGGCCTGTCTGCTCGACGGCGAGGTCTGCGACGCCCGGATGGAGCCGGCCGGCTGGGACGCTCCCGGCTTCGACGACTCGGCCTGGGCCGGCGTCGGGACCCTGGACCGCATCGCCGCACCGCTGGTCGCCCAGCCCAACGAACCGATCCGCGTGACCGAGGAACTGCGGCCCACGGCCATCACCGAGCCATCGCCCGGCACGTATGTGGTCGATTTCGGACAGGTCGTGGCCGGCTGCTGCCGCATCACGGTCCGGGGCGCCGCCGGAGACCGCATCCGCCTGCGCCACGCCGAGATGCTCCAGGACGACGGCCACATCTACCGCGACAACCTGCGGATGAAGCCCTACGAGAAGATCAACCCCGAGCTGGGCGCCCGCCAGGAGGACGAGTTCATCTGCGCCGGCGGCGGCGAGGAAACCTTCGAACCGCGCTTCACCTACCACGGCTTCCGCTACGTCGAGGTCGTCGGAACCCGCCCCGAGGCCGACCGCATCGTCGCCCGGGTGTTCCACTCCACCCCGCCGCCGGCCGGGTCCTTCGAGTGCTCCAGCCCGATGCTCAACCGGCTGATGCACAACATCGTCTGGACCCACCGCGACAACCTGCACGGCGTGCCCACCGACTGCCCCCAGCGCGACGAACGCATGGGCTGGTCGGGGGACATGCTGGTCTTCGCCCAGCCGGCCTGCTTCAACATGGACATGGCCGCGTTCTTCACCAAGTGGGCCCGCGACCTGTCCGACGACCGCTCCGAGGACGGCCGGTTCCCCGACTTCGCCCCCCAGCCCTACGACCCGAATGTCCGGTTCTCCGGCAACCCCGCCTGGGGCGACGTCGGCGTGATCGTCCCCTGGCGCACCTACGTCAACTACAACGACCGGGCCATCCTGGCCGAGCATTTCGAGGCCTGCCGCGGATGGGTGGATTTCATCCACCGCCACAACCCCGACCTGCTGTGGAAGAACGAGCAGGGCCGCCCGCTCGTCTACGGCGACTGGCTCAACGGCGACACCCTCCAGCTCGAGGGCTTCCCCAAGGGCGAGGCGGAGATGCCGCGCGACGTCTTCGCCACCGGCTTCTTCCACCAGTCCGCCGCCCTGGTCGCCCGCATGGCCGGCATCCTGGGACGGCAGGACGACGCCCGACGCTACGCCCGCCTGGCCGACGGCATCCGTGACGCCTTCATCAGGGCCTATGTCCGCCCCGACGGCCGCGTCGAGAACCATACCCAGGCCGCCTACGCCCTGGCCCTGGCCTTCGACCTCGTGCCGCAGGAACTCCGCCCCGCCGCCGTCGAGCACCTGCTGGAGCGCATCCGGGCCTACAGGGACCACATCTCCACCGGCTTCCTGACCACCATCCTGCTGATGAATGAGCTCACCCGCAACGGCCGCAGCGATGTGGCCTACATGCTGATCAACAACCGCACCATCCCCTCGTGGGGCTACACCATCGAGCAGGGTGCGACCACCATCTGGGAGCGCTGGGACGGCTACGTCGCCGGACGCGGCTTCCAGGATCCGAACATGAACTCCTTCTGCCACTACGCCATCGGCTCGGTCGGCGAGTGGATGTACCGCGTCATCCTGGGCATCAACCCCGACGAGGAGCACCCCGGCTACCGCCGCGTGATCCTCAGCCCGCGCCCCGGCGGCGGATTGACCTGGGCCCGCGGCCACTACGATTCGATCTGCGGGCGGATCGCCGTCGAGTGGAGGCTTCAGGGCGACGATCTCCACCTGACGGTCACCGTCCCGGCCAACACCACCGCGACCCTGCGACTCCCGGCCGGCGCTGCCGACGGTGTGACCGAGGGGGGGCGGCCCGCCGCCCTGGCCGCGGGCGTACGCTCCATGCAGATGGAACCAGGCGTTGCGGTCTGCGAGCTGGAATCGGGCACCTACCGGTTCGTCTCCCGCGGCGCCGGGAGATGAGCCGCCGCTGCCGCCGCAACCTGCAGCCCGCCGGCGCCCCGGGTGGCTGTTGCCCCGCCGGAGCACTAGACTTTCCGGCCAGGCGACCGGGGAGACCAACCCACGGCGCCGGAAATACACGGAGACGATCGCGGTGGCGGATCTGGCGACGACGGTCGACAACCTGCGGTTTCCCAACCCCTTCCTGATCGGCTCGGGCCCGCCGAGCACCCACGGCGCGGTCATTGCCCGGGCCTTCGAGGAGGGCTGGGGCGGCGTGGTCACCAAAACCGCATGCCTGGATGCGGCCCGCATCGTCAACGTATCCCCGCGGTACGCCCGGCTGCGCGACCCGGTCTCCGGCGGGATCTACGGCTGGGAGAACATCGAACTGATCAGCGACCGGCCCTTCGCCGCCTGGCTCGATGATTTCCGCAGGCTCAAGGAGCGATTCCCCGACCGGCCGCTGATCGCCTCGGTCACCGAGGAGTGCAGCCGCGACGCCTGGGCCGAGATCGTCACCCGCACCCAGGAAACCGGCGTCGATGCCCTGGAGCTCAACCTCTCGTGCCCCCATGGTCTGCCCGAACGGCAGATGGGCTCGGCCGTCGGCCAGGATCCCGATCTCGTCGCCCGGACCTGCAGCTGGGTCATGGAGTTCGCCCGCGTGCCGGTATGGGCCAAGCTCACGCCCAACATCACCCGCATCGACGAGCCCGGCCGGGCGGCGCTGCGGGCCGGCTGTCACGGCCTGACGGCCATCAACACCGTCCTGTGCGTCATGGGCATCAACCTGGAAACCCTGCGGCCCGAGCCGACGGTCCAGGGCTACTCCGAACCCGGCGGCTACTCCGGCAGGGCGATCCGCCCCATCGCCCTGCGGATGAACGTCGAGCTGGCCCGCCTGATCCGCGACGAATACCCCGGGCGCAGCCTCAGCGGCATCGGCGGCATCGAGACCGGCCAGGACGCCGCTCAGTTCCTCCTCGTCGGGGCCAACACCGTCCAGATCTGCACCGGGGTCATGAAATACGGCTACGGCATGATCCGCACGCTGTGCGACGGGCTGGCGGCCTTCATGGACCGCCACGGGTTCGACACCATCGAGGCGTTCCGGGGACGCAGCCTGGAGTTTTTCACCACCCATGAGGAACTCGTCCGCCGCCAGGCCGAAGCCCGGCGCCGGGGCCAGGCGGCACGCGAACTGCCGGACGAGGCGTGGTCGCCCGCGGAACTCGCCCGGCAGAGCGAGACCATCGCCGACGACCTTCAATGATGATCCGGGCTGCGGCCCGCCGCCGGCCCGGCCATCGATGCCGTGGAGGACCAGCCATTCACCTGGCAGGCCTGTTCAGACGCCGCCGCCGAATGACCGGAGGCATCAGCCTCCCGCGCCGCGACGAGAACACCCGCGGCCGGCCGCTGATCGACCTCCCGCTGCCGGCGGAACTCCGCGTGCCGATGCTCCAGCACGACGGCCGGCCCGCGACGGTCTGCGTCCAGCCGGGGCAGAGCGTGACCCGCGGCGAACTCCTCGGGCGAGCGGACCACGGCGGGGCCCTGCCGGTGCTCAGCCCCGCCGCCGGACGGGTCGTGGCCGTCGAAACCGTCGATACCGCCCGGGCCCGGGACGTGCCCGCCGTGCGCCTGCGGACCGATCCCGCCGCCTGCGACGCTGACACCCACTCGGCGACCGCGGTGTCGTCGATCGACGACATCGCCGATGCCGCCCATGCCGCCGGACTGGTCAGCCACGGCCGACCCGACCCCGGCCTGGCCACGGTGCTCCGCCGGGCGTCCGGCCGCACGATCCGGGACATCCTGATCGGTGCCCTGCCCGGCGAACCGATGCTCACCACCCGGGAGCCCCTGCTGGAGACGATGCTCGAGCCGGTGCTGCAGGTCGCTGAACGCCTCCACGCCGCCCTGCGGACCCGGCACGTGTGGCTGGCGATCGGCGCAAACGATCATGCTGCCGTCCGCCGCATCCGCCGGCAATGCCTGCGCCGGCCGGTTCGACTGGCCGTGCTGCCCGACAGGTACCCCCAGCACCATCCGGTGATGCTCACCCTGGTGATCACCGGACGGGAGGTGCCGCCCGGCGGCGTTCCCGAGGACACCGGCACGCTGGTGCTGGAACTCGAGGCCGTCGCCGCGCTGGCCTGCGTCCTGGGGCTGGCCGAAGGACCGCACCCGGCGACCCATGCCGTGGTCACCGTGTCCGGCCCGGCCATCCGCCGCCCCGGCCACTACCGCATCGCCGTCGGCACGACGCTGGCGGAGGTCCTGCGCCGCACCGGGTGCAGCCGGCCGGTCGTGCGGCTCGTCGAGGGCGGCCCGATGACCGGAATCGCGGTCGATGATCCCGACGCGGTCGTGACTCAGCGCACCACCGGCATCCTGGCCTTCGATCGCGCCGGCGACCACGTGCCCGACCCGGGCCCCTGCGTCCGCTGCGGCTGGTGCCAGGAAGACTGCCCCGTGGGGCTGGACCCCCAGCGGCTGCTGGATGCCTGCGAGCGTGGTCTTCAGACGGAAGCGCTGAGACTGCATGCCGAAGCCTGCCTGGGCTGCGGGCTGTGCAGCTACGTATGCCCGTCAAGCCTGCCGCTTGCCCCGGCGGCCGAGACGTTGCGACACTGGGTGATGGGCCGGCGACCCGGGCCATGAAACCGCCGCCGGCGGCGATGTGGCGTGGTCTTTCGTCATTCCCGGGCCGGGCGCGGAGCGACGCGAATCGCCGCAGCCACCGGCGCCGCTGCCGGCCGTCGAATGCGCACAAAGCCCCGTCTCGAGTATATCACGCTTGATGTCGCGGCCGGCCTGTCGGCTACGCGA
>CAZSYS010000294.1:0-5808 GCA_964611365.1 uncultured Planctomycetales bacterium | reverse complement strand
CGGTCGCCCTGGCCGGGGCGGCGGCGGCCGCGGGCTGGAAGCTGTACGACCCACGGGGCGACGCCGGTCTGCAGCCGCCCGAGCCGATCCGGCTGCCGGACTACTTCCGCCCGGTGGGGTTCGAGCCGGGCGCGCCGCGGATTTCGGCGGCCTACGGTTCGCTGGACCGGATCGAGCCGATGGTCCGGGCGGCGCTGGCCGGGCTGAATCCGGCGGGCATGGGGCGCTTCGTCGGTCGCGGGGACGTGGTCCTGCTCAAGCCCAACGTCGGTT
Source organism: uncultured Planctomycetales bacterium (assembly GCA_964611365.1). GTDB lineage: Bacteria > Planctomycetota > Phycisphaerae > UBA1845 > PWPN01 > CALLOB01. The sequence continues at coordinate 5,535 of CAZSYS010000294.1, read as the reverse complement.
TCGACCGCGGGCCGGAGCTGGGTGCGACCACGAACCCCCAGGTCGTGCGGGCGGTGATCCGGCTGTGCCGCGAGGCCGGGGCGTCGCGGATCGTCGTGGCCGACAACCCGATCGAGAATCCGGCAGCCTGTTTCGCCAAGAGCGGCATCCGGGCCGCGGCCGAGGCCGAGGGCGCCGAGGTGGTGATCCACTCGACGGCCCACGACGCGCCGGTGGCGGTGCGGCCCGGCCGGCCGGACGCCGCCCGCCGCGAGGCCCTGGGCACCTGGCCGATCTTCTGGAAGCCGCTGAGCCGGGCGACGCGGGTGATCGGCATCGCTCCGGTGAAGGACCACAACCTCTGCCACGCCTCGATGAGCATGAAGAACTGGTACGGGCTGCTCGGCGGGCGGCGCAACCAGTTCCACCAGGCGATCCATGACATCGTCAGCGACCTGGGCTTCATGATGCGGCCGACGCTGGTGGTGGCCGACGGCACGCGGGTCATGATGCGCAACGGCCCGCCCGGCGGGGGTCTGGGCGGCGGCGGGGCCGGGGGCGCGGCCGGACGGCCGGTGGTGGCGGCCAGCGTGGACCAGCTGGCCTGCGACTCCTGGTGTTACCAGCACCTGCTGGGGCGCGACCCGGCGGCGCTGAGCTACCTGGAGCTGGCCTGGGAGAAGTTCGGGGCGGATCCCGCGCGGCTGACCGCCCGTCACTGGCAGGAGTACAAGCCGCAGGGCAAGGTGGTCGAGACCAGCGTGGTCTGACCGCGGCCCTCAGGCCCGCCGCAGGGGCCGGGCGGGCCGGGCGGGCCGGCCGGCGGCCGGGGAATCAAGATGCGAATCACCACGGTTCGAATCCTGGTGCAGACTGTCGTCATGGCGTTGTTCCTGACGTTCGTCTTCGTGACCACGTTCTCGCATCTGGAGGACGTGCCGGCGCTGGCCTTCTGGGTGAGCAAGTTCCTGGAGATCGACCCGCTGGTCTCGATCGCCACGGCGCTGGCCACGCACACCGTCTACAAGGGGCTGATCTGGTCGCTGCTGCTGCTGATTCCCACGCTGCTGCTGGGGCGGTTCTTCTGCAACTGGATCTGCCCGTTCGGCACCCTGCATCACTTCACCGGCTGGCTGCTGGGGCGTCGGACGGCCAGGGAGCGGATCGAGGCCAACCGCTACCGGCGTCATTACGCCGTCAAGTATTACATCCTGGCGGCGATGGTGGTCGCGGCGGCGTTCGGGAGCCTGCAGGTGGGGCTGCTGGACCCGATCTGCCTGCTGCACCGTTCGCTGACCGCGTCGGTGCTGGGGGCCCTGAACGCCCCGCTGGCCGCGGTCTTCGGCGATCCCAGGCTTCATCAGCTGTCGTGGGTGATCGGCGGGCTGCTGGTGCTGCTGGTGGGGCTGAACCTGGCGGTGCCGCGTTTCTTCTGCCGGGTACTGTGCCCGCTGGGCGCGACGCTGGGCGTCCTGAGCCGCCGGGCCCTGTGGCGGATCGAGCGTGATCCGGCGCGGTGCACGGACTGCGACCTGTGTCTGCAGAACTGCGAGGGGGCGTGCGACCCGCACACTCAGCTGCGCAAGAGCGAGTGCTTCGTGTGCTTCAACTGCATCGAGGACTGCCCGCACGACGCCCTGCGCTTCGCCTTCCTGCCCCCGCGGCACCACGAGATTGCCTGGCCGGACGTCCCCGGGCGGCGGGCGGCGCTGGCGGCCTTCGGGGGTCTGCTGTTCTTTCCGTTCACGCGGCTGTCGGGCCGTTCGACCCGCGACTTTTCCACGGCGGTGGTCCGGCCGCCGGGGTCGGTGGAGGAGCTGGAGTTCCTGGAGCGCTGCATCAAGTGCGACCAGTGCATCCGCGTCTGCCCGACGAACGTGCTGCAGCCGGCGATGCTGGAGGCCGGGCTGGAGGGGCTCTGGACGCCGGTGATGAACTTCCGGATAGGCTTCTGCCAGCTGAACTGCACCGCCTGCGGGCAGGTGTGCCCCACCGGGGCAATCCAGCGGATCACGGTCGCCCGCAAGCTGGGGGTGGGGCCGCACGCGGCCGACGGGCCGGTGAAGCTCGGCACGGCCCACTACGACCACGGCCGCTGCCTGCCCTGGTCCAAGAACATCCCCTGCGTGGTCTGCGAGGAGGTGTGCCCGACCTCTCCCAAGGCCATCCACTGCGAGTACCGGCAGATGCCGGTGCGCGACGGCAAGAAGCTGGTCGCCTCGGCCACGGCCACCACGGTCACGCTGGCCGGGTACCCGCCGCCGGGGCAGGCGTTCGGCGAGCCGTGCGACATGCGGCGCGGACAGTACCGCGGCGACCAGACCACCCGGTACCACGTCCGGGTGGTGCACCGCGACGGCACCTCCGAGACGCACCGCGTGCTGGACAACGACGCCGACACGCTGCTGATCGGCGAACCGGACCCGGCGGGAGGCGAGCCGCTGACCGGGTCGCGGTTCTCGCGGGTGCCGGCGCGGGGCGAGGTCGCCGAGATTCACCTGGAGTTCAAGGTGCCCAAGATCGACACCGGGCTGTGCATCGGCTGCGGGCTCTGCGAGCTGGAATGCCCGGTGGTGGGCGACCGGCGCGCGGTCTATGTGACCGCCGAGGGCGAGACCCGCTCCGAGCAGTATCTGCAGAGGGACCGCAACCGTTCGCTGCGGCTCATGAAAGGCGCCTGAGCCGCCGGCAGCCGCGGGGGAGGAAGACCGCATGCGCACCATCGCCCATGTCACCCACGAGGCCGTTCAGAAGTCCGGGGGCATCGGGGCCGTCCTCGAGGGCCTGCTGACCAGCGAGCCGTACCGCCGGGCCGAACAGCGGACGGTGCTGGTCGGACCGCTCTTCGAGGGCGAGGGCGGCGGCCACGGCCGGCTGGGGCCCGGCGGCGAGGTGCTCTACAGCAGTCTGGACGGCCTGACCCAGCATCCGGTGAACCGGGCTCTGGATCCGGTGCGGCGCCGCTTTCACGTCGGGATCGTCTACGGGCACCGCCCAGTGCGCAACCCGCTGACCGGCCAGAGCGCCGATGTCGAGGTGCTGCTGCTGGACACCTCGCGCATCGAGCTGAACGAGCTGAACGGCTTCAAGGGGCGGCTGTGGGAACGTTTCGGCCTGGATTCCCGCCGCCACGAACACTCCTGGGAGTACGACCTGTACGTCAAGCTGGCCGGACCCGCCCTGGCAACGCTGCAGGCTCTGGGGGCCGCGGACGCCGACGACGAGTGCATCGTCGTGGCCCACGAGTGGATGGGGCTGCCGACCGCCCTGGGGGCCGCCGCCTCAGGGCTTCCGGCGTTCCGGACCGTCTTTTACGCCCACGAGGTCTCGGCCATGCGGCGGATCGTGGAGTCGCACCCGGCCCACGACCTGATGTTCTACAACCTGCTGTCCCGGGCCATCGCCGGCGATCTGTACCTCGAGGATGTGTTCGGGCCCCAGGAGGACTGCCCCCGGCACGCCCTGGTCCGGCTGAGCCGGCACTGCGACCGGATCCTGGCGGTCGGCGACCGCGTGGTCAAGGAGCTGCGCTTCCTGGGCCCGGAGTTCGCCGAGGCCGACATCGTGACCACGTACAACGGCATTCCCGCCGGGCCGGTCGCGCCGGCCGAGCGGCGCGAGAGCGGGCGGCGGCTGCGGGCCTACGCGGCCGCCCTGCTCGGCGAGGAGCCCGACCTGGTGTTCACCCACGTCGCCCGGCAGGTGACCAGCAAGGGTTTCTGGCGCGACCTGCGGGTGCTGGAGCACCTGGAACCCATTCTCCGCCGCGACGGACGCACCGCGGTGATGTTCATGCTCTCGACCGACCTGCCCGGCCGGCTGCCGGAGGACGTCCGCCGGATGGAGCGGCGGTGGCACTGGCCGCTGGCCCACCGCGAGCGCGATCCGGACCTGTCCTTCAACGAGGCCGAGTTCTATCCCGGGGTCCAGGTGTTCAATGCCCGCGGCCGGCAGATCAAGGTGGTACTGGTCAACCAGTTCGGCTGGGACCGCCAGGCCTGCGGCGAGCGCATGCCCGCGGAGATGAGCTTCGTGGACATCCGCCGGGGCACCGACGCGGAGTTCGGACAGAGCGTCTACGAGCCCTTCGGCATCTCGCAGCTGGAGCCGCTGACCTGCGGGGCGGTCTGCGTGCTCTCGGATGCCTGCGGCTGCGCCGGATTCGTCGAGGAGGTCGCCGGCGGTGCCCATGTGCCCAACGTGATCATCGCCGATTACTGCGGCGCGGCCGCCGCCCTGACGACCGAGGCGCTCCTGGGCATGTCCATGGAGCATCGCGAGCACCTGGAGAACCAGGTCGCACGGCGGGTGGCCGCCGAGCTGGCCGCGCGGCTGCCGGCTGACGAACAGGCTGTCGAGGCGCTGCTGGGCTCCGGCTGGGAGCTGGCCCGGCAGATGAGCTGGGACGTGGTCGCCGCCGAGCGGGTCATGCCGGCCATCGAATCACTGGCCCGTCCGAAGCTGCGCATCCACGCCGCCTGAGCCGGGCGGTCCATCCGCCGGGACGTAGACCTGCCACGGGCCCATCGCCCCGGCCGGCCGGTAGCGCTCCGCGACAGCCCGGGCCAGTGCCGGCCAGAGCCCCGGAATATCGCCGTAAACGCGCCCCGCCCCGGCCTCCGGCGGCCCGGTCAGCACGATCGCGGCGTAGCTTCCCGCCGCCGCCCGCCGCGCGATCACGTCGTCGTCGCCGCGGTTCAGGCAGCGGCTCGCCCAGGCCAGCGGATCGTTCAGATCGTTTTGCACGCCGGCACGAAAGGTGAGCCAGGGATCCAGGGACAGCAGCGGTTGCGGCAGGCTCCGCGCCCATGACCAGGCCTGGGGCTGATAGGGCGTCAGGAGCCGGGCGATCGATGCGGCATCGGTGTCGTAGCGCGTCCCGGCGCCGGTCACAGACAGCAGACCGGCGCAGGCAGTCACCGCGGCGGCCGCGATCCGGGACGACCACCAGGCCCCGGTCGGCTGGATGCCCCCGGCGCGCCGCACCCAAAGGCCCAGAACTGGTCCGGCGGCTATGGCCGGTTCGATGAGGTAGTTCCGGTCGCTGCCCTGACGCCCCGCGGTCACCAAAGCCACCAGCAGGGACGCCACATACCAGGCCGGGATGGCCGAAGCGCATGCCCGCCGGAGCCGGCCGGCCGGGTCGCCCGGGGACTCGGGGACCGTCGGCGCGGGCATCATCGAGGTTCGCAGGCTCAGCAGCGCGGCCGTCGGCAGGGCCAGCAGGAGCAGCACCTGGACTTCCCGGGGCTCGCGGAGGAGCATGAACCGCGCGTAGCCCCAGGCGAACGGGGCGTCGGACGCCACGGCCAGATGCTCAAACAGCCGGCCGCCGGACCGCGCGGCGGCGATGCCCAGGACTGCTCCGCCCAGCAGCACCGCGCCTCCGGCAACCAGCCCCAGCCGCCGCCCGTCGCGGACCACCGCGCAGCCCAGGCCCACGGCGACGGCGGCGGCCACCGACGTGATCTTCATCTGCATCGCCCCGGCCAGCAGCACGAAGGCCATGCCCAGGTTGGCCAGGGAGGCGGGCCGGCCGGTAAGGCTGACCATTGT
>CAZSYS010000293.1:0-5809 GCA_964611365.1 uncultured Planctomycetales bacterium | reverse complement strand
GCACGCGGAAGGTGCTGTCCTGCCGGCCCTCGCTGACCGCCATGATGATGTCGGTGATGTCGTCGGTGGCCCACATGTCGCGGGCGGTCGCAGGCACCTCGAGCACCGGCTCGACGGTGACCCCCTCGGGAACCTTCTCCGCCGGGACGACCGGGCAGACCTCGGCCATCAGCAGTCGCCGGGCCTTGAGCGGGGCGCCGATCGGCTGGTCGGTGAAGCTGCTGAGCGGCATGAAGGTCCACTGCAGAATGTCGATGCCGAAGGCGTCGGGATCCTGGGCGTCGCGCACCCCGCGGATGACGCGGTTGTTGAACTTCACGTCAATGCCCCACTCGTCGCGGAGCATCTGCTGGTAGCCGTAGGACGCCTGCGGACCCCAGGGCTGGCGGGGCATGACGTCGGCCACGGCCAGGAACAGGGCCTTGCCGGTCCTGCCCAGGGCCTGGCGCAGCCGGGCGAGCTGAGCCTCGCCGAACGACTCCTGGGGCGCCTGGGGCATCATCGGGTTGACCGGCGGGGTGTCGGCCGGCGGCAGCACCACGTAGATCGGCTCGGTGCCCTCCTCCGGGGCCGGGGGATTCTCACCGCCCTCCTCGCCGGAGCCGCCCAGGTTCCACTGCTTGACCGCGAACCGCGCCGCCTTGAGCTTTTCGGTCAGCACGCTGAGCTGCTGCAGGGGGATCGGACCGGTGCTGGGCCTCTGGAACTGCCGCATCTGGGGCGGCGGCTGGGTTTCAAAGCCCACCAGGATCACCGTGGCCAGCGGTTTGGTGGTGACCATGCCCAGGATCGCGGCGGAAATCGCCGAATCGCCGTCGAACACCCGCCGCGGCCCCTCGCCTTCCTTTTCGCGGACGAACTGCCGGACGCTGGGGTCGGCCACCGGCCACACCTGGTCGAACGAGACCACGCGGACCTCGTTCTTCGCGTCGTTCTCCACCACCACGATGTTGTCCTGCTGGAGCGACTCGGCGATCTCGTCGAGCTTGAGCTCGGGCAGCTTCCCGATCTCGTCGGCCAGGCCGCTCAGGCGGTCCAGGACCTCCTTGAACGCCTCCCCGCTGGCGCCGGCCGCGAGGAACTGACGCTCGGCGTCGGTGAGCCCGGCGCAGGCCTCGAAGATCCGGATCATCCGGCGGGCGTACTCGTCGAGCCGCTCCTGATACCGCACCGAGAACTCCCGGAGCTGGCGCACGACGTTCTGCAGCTGGTCGCGGGGCACGTCCCGGGCCTGCAGGATCTGCCGCAGCTGCTGGGCGTTGCCCGCCAGCGATTCGGACACCTGAGCCGGGATGGCCGGCAGGTCCATGACGAAGATCTGCTCCTGGACCTGCCAGTCCGGGTGGTGGCGGAGCGTCGGGTGGGCCTTGGCGAACGCGGTCACGCGGCCGAACTCGTCGTTGAGCCAGGACGAAAGCTTGGCGGCGGCCTTGGCATACTCCTGCAGGACCGGGGCCGGATCCTCGGGCACCGACGCCTCGTTGATCTCGCCGGCGACCTGCTTGAGCCGCAGCGTCAGCGCGGCCATTTCCTGGAGCTTCTCGCGGGTCGCGCGGACAAACTCGGCGTCCGGACCGCCCAGGGCCCGCACCAGCCCCTCGGTCGAACGCATCCACTCCTGCAGGGCCTCGATGTGGCGCTTGAGGTCCTCGTTGGCCGACTTGATCCGGTTGTTGGCCTCCTGGTAGCGCGGGATGCCCTCGCCGCGGATCAGACGGTTGACCTCCTTGCGGGTCTCCTCGATGTTCTCCAGGTCCTTGCGGATCACGGTCATCCGGTCGGCCAGGGTCGAGAAGTCCGCCAGCCAGCCCTTGCCGGAGAGGATCTGGCCGATGGCCTCGCGCCGGGGCTGCAGGGCGGCCTCCACCTGCGACCAGGTGTCCATCGCCTGGTTGGCGACCTTGTCGTAGGCCTCGGCCCCGGAGCCGAACTTGGACTGCACCCGCTTGACCAGCCGGGCCCGCTCCTCGCCGCTGCGGACGTGGCTGACCTCGATCCGCCGGCTGTACTGCCGCAGTTCCTCGCACAGGTCGCGCAGCGTGGGCAGGTAACGATGCCAGTCGGTCTCCGGAACCTCGGAGGTGTACACCGTGGTGATCCGCAGGTCGCCGTCCAGCTTGTCGAGGATCTGCTTGGTGCGCTGGCTCAGCCGGTGGCTGGCGAACCCCCCGGCCAGATCCCTGCGGGCGTTGTGGCGGTGCCCGATCCAGTTGGCCGCGATCAGCAGAAACGCCGCCGCCGCGACCATGACCATCACGTTGGTGCCGAAAAACCAGCGGCGCGAGGCCGCCTGCCCGATGTTCGGAGCGTTCATCGCCATCGCCGGGACTCCATCACCTTCGTGGCCAGGAACAGGAAAAACGCCGTGCCGGACAGAAAGAAGATCACGCTCTTGCTGTCCACGATACCCTTGGCGAAGTCGGAAAAGTGGCCGAAGATGTTCAGGTAGGCGCACACCGCCCGCTGCCACGGCTGCCCGGCGTACTGGGCCCCGTAGTCCACCACGAAGGTCAGCACCGCCAGGATGGCGATGGCGATCATCGCGGCCAGCAGCTGGTGGCGGGTGCAGCTGCTGGCGAAGATGCCGATGGCCGCGAACAGCGCCCCCAGCAGAACCATGCCCGCGTAACCGCTGACCACCACGCTGGCGACCGGGTCGCCGTACGCGGTGATCACCGCCAGGTGCACCAGCGTGGTCGCCAGCAGGGCGATGAAGAACACCAGCGACCCCAGGAACTTCCCGACCACCACCGAGGCGTCCGAGACCGGCGCGGTCATCAGCGTCTCGATCGCCCCGCTGGCGAACTCGTCGGCCACCGAGCGCATGGTCAGCAGCGGCAGGGCGAAGACCAGAACCCCCGCCATCCGCTCCAGCAGCGTCCGCATGCCGGCCTCGTTGCCGGGAACCAGCGTGTCGGTCATGAAGAAGTAGCCGGTCAGCAGCAGGAAGATGAAGCCCACCACGTACGCGATCGGCGAGTAGAACAGCGACGCCAGTTCGCGCTGGGTGATCGCCAGCACCGCGGTCCCGGCGCTGCAGCCCCGCATCGGGGCACCGGCCTGCAGGCCGGCACGCTCGCCGGGGCCCACGCCCCCGGCCGTTTCAGCCCGTGTTTCCGTCGACATGATCCCGTCCTTTCGCCCGGCGCATGCAGCGCGCCGCACCGCTGCCCCGGCGGAACCGCCCCGGCCGCTCACGCCGCCGCCGCCTCCGCCGTGATCTGGGTGAAGAACTCCTCGAGACTGCCCACCTCCAGCCGCAGCTCCCTCAGCGGCCAGCCGTTCCGGGCCGCCGCCGCCGCGATCTGCTCGCGGACGTCCTGACCCTCGGCCGACACCACCCGCAGCCGGCACCAGCCTTCCGAAGACGCCGCCTCGACGCCCTTGACCCCGGGAATCTGCCGGACCGCGTTCTCGACTTCGCTGCGCGAGCCCTTGATCTCGGCCAGCAGCCGCGAGGCCCCGGTGATCCGGTCGCGCACCTGGGCGATCGAGCCGCTGGCCCGGATCCGCCCGCCGGCGATGATGATCATCCGCTGGCAGACCGCCTCGACCTCCGGAAGGATGTGCGAGCTCAGGATGATGGTGTGACGCCTGGCCAGCTCGGTGATCAGCTTGCGGGTCTCGCGGATCTGATTGGGGTCCAGCCCGATGGTGGGTTCGTCCAGCACCACCACCTGGGGATCGTGCAGCAGGGCGTCGGCCAGCCCGACCCGCTGACGCATGCCCTTGGACAACTGGCCGATCGGCCGGTTGATGAAATCCCCCAGCCAGCACCGATCGGCCACGTTGCGGATCGCCGCGGCCCGCTCGTCCCGACCCATGCCCCGCAGCTTCCCGCGGAAGTTGAGGTACTCGCGGACCCGCATCTCCGGGTACAGCGGGTTGCCCTCGGGCAGGTAGCCGATGCGGCGGCGGACCTCCAGCGACTGGGTGAACACGTCGAAACCCGCCACCGACGCCGAGCCGCTGGTCGCCGGCTGGTAACACGTCAGGATCCGAAGAGTCGTGCTCTTGCCGGCCCCGTTGGGCCCCAGGAAGCCGACGATCTCCCCGGCCTGAACCGTGAAGGACACGCTATCGACCGCCTTGAACGTCCCGTAGACCTTGGTGAGATTCCTGACCTCGATCATGGCATGCTCGCTTTTCGTGCCGGAGGCCTGCCCGGCCTGACCGCCCCCCCGGCATCCGCCGCGCGGCGGGAATCGCCGGAGCCGTACGCGGGCGTCCGGCCGCCAAAACTTAAACTCATTTTGTGTAATGAGTTACGGGCGACAGATCCGCGTCCTGCCCAGTCGGGCCGCGCGACGCGGCACCTCGCCCTGATCCGGGTTATACACCCGAGTGGACCGGCGGGTTCGGATGCGACGAATCTCCCGCTGCCTCCGAACCGACACGATCCACGTGGAGCCGAAACTCAATAGCAACCCCCGTCGGGGCTGTCAAGCCCCTGCCCCCTTCGCGGAAGGTCCACGAGAGAAGCCGCAAGTGGTCCGCCCGCAGCGGATCGGGCAGGGGGGGGCGAGGCCCGGCGGTCGGTCGGTCTGCCGCACCATCCGCTCACCCGGGTGGGACAGGGGGCCTGTCCAGACTTCCGGTGTTTCTCCTCTTCGGCTCCACGCGTCGGACTTGTATCCCTGTCCCCCCATAGGCCGGGCCTGCAAAGCAGACGCGGCTCCGGCGGACGGGAGCCCGTCGGACCGCCCTCAAGGCCGACCTGAGGGCAGGCGTTGAAAATGCCTTCCCTGCGGCCATAATACCCCCATGACGACCGACGGCCGGCCTGCCGCTGCGAGGGAGGTCCGGGCGGCGGTCCGCTGCGGATGTCGGCTCGGGCGTCCCTGCTCGTATCCATGGATTCGGATGTCTGAGGTGGGTGGAGGCCGGCCCCATGACGCACGCGCAACGCCCTTCCGCGCAGGCCCCGGCGGCCGTCAGCGTCATCATCCCGACTTACAACCGGCTGGAACTGCTCAAGGCCTCGCTGGCCAGCGTGGCGGCGCAGACCTTCCGGGCGTATGAGGTCATCGTGGTGGATGACGGGTCCACCGACGGCACGGCCGAGTACCTGGCCGCCCACCGGCCGGAGGTGCGCTGCCTGCGGCAGGAGAACCAGGGCGCCGCCGAGGCCCGAAACCACGGCCTGCGCGAGGTGCATACCGAGTTCGTGGCTTTCCTGGACTCCGACGACCGCTGGGAGCCGGATTTCCTGGCGGCCACGGTCGGCGAGCTGCGCCGGTCGCCGGACAAAGCCCTGGTGTACACCAACTTCGTGTCCACCGACGAGAACGGGCGCGTGCTCGGCGGGCACCGCAAGCGGCACTACGAGGGCGACGTGACCGCCCGGCTGTTCGGCAGCACCTTCATCCACACCTCGGCGGTCGTCGCCCGGGCGCACACCATCCGCGACGCCGGGGGCTTCGACGGACGCCTGACCCACAACGAGGACTACGACCTGTGGCTGCGGCTCTCGCTGCGCCACCGCTTCGGCCTGATCGACCGGCCCCTGTGCCTGCGCCGCTGCACCCGCGAGGGCCTCTCGCGCAACGGCTGCGGGCCGGACACGCTCCTGCGCAAGGCGGTGCTGCTGGAGGACTTCTACGATCATCGGGGCGGCAAACCCAAGATCGAGCCGGCCGCCGCCCGGCACCGTCTGGCCCGCGTGTACTACATGGCGGGCAAGGCTTTCCTGCGGGCCGGCCGCCCCGCGGATGCCCGGGCGGCATTGCGCCGCTCCATGACTTTTATCCCCGCCCGGCCGCGAACGATGTTCTGGTACCTGTGCGCCCGCCTGTGCCCGAATCCGGGG
>CAZSYS010000292.1:0-5833 GCA_964611365.1 uncultured Planctomycetales bacterium | reverse complement strand
GTTCCGGATCAACATCGTGCAGTCCTTCAACGGCCGGAGCATCTCGGTCCGCCGGTTCGACGAGATCCGGGACTTTTCGGCCTACAACCTGCCCCAGAAGTACCTGGACATCGCCGAGAACCACCGCGGCTTCGTGATCATGTCCGGCTCGACCGGCAGCGGCAAGACCACCTCGATCGCGGCGATGCTGGAGCACGTGAACCGCAACTTTCACCGCAAGATCGTGACCATCGAGGACCCGATCGAGTACGTCTACGTCCCCAAGAAGTCCATCGTGGTCCAGATCGAGATCGGCGAGGACGGCATCCCCAGCGAGGAGATCGCGCTGCGCAATCTCGTGCGGATGGACCCCGACGTCGGGCTGGCCGGGGAGATGCGCGACCGCCAGTCCCTGGAGGCGGCGCTCAAGACCGCCCAGGCCGGGCACCTGATCTTCGGCACGCTGCACTGCGAGGGCGTCGGGCAGGCCTTCGACCGCATCCTGGCCTACTACGACAACGTCGAGCAGCAGCGGATTCTCGGCACGCTGGCCGACAACCTCGGGGCGATCATCAACCAGCGGCTGCTGCCGTGCATCAAGCCGGGGGTGGGCGTGGTGCCGGCCTACGAGATTTTCATCCCCAACCCGCTGACCCGGCGCTACATCCGCGAGCGGCGGTACGTCGAGGCGGTCGAGGAGATGGAGAAGCCGGCGATGAAGGAGCTGGGCTGCGTCACCTACGTGGATTCGCTGCACCAGCTGATCATGGACGAGTGGATCGACTACCACGTGGGCATCGAGCACTGCGGCGACAAGGCCGAGAAGCTCAAGGCCCGCCTCAGCGGCATCAGCCTGAAGTAGCCGCCGGACGCCGTCGTCGGCGACGCCGCCGGACCCGGCCCGATCAGCCCAGGATGCTGGAGGTTCCGCCGGAGGAGATGCCCTTGAGGCGCATCTTGAGCTCCTGGGGGTTGGGCGAGGCCTCGTAGGCCTCCTCGACGGCGATGAACTCCTCCTCGACCAGACGCTTGAGGCACTCGTTCATGTCCAGCATGCCCTCGGCCTGGCAGGCCCGGATGACCTTGGGGATCTCGTCGTCGCGCTTTTCGTCGATCAGCTTGCGGATGGTGGGGTTGGCGAACATGATCTCGACCGCCGGCACGCGCGGCACGCCCTTCTTGATCGACGGCAGCAGCTTCTGGCAGATGATCGCCTGAAGGTTGAACACCATGGTCTGGCGGACCAGGTCGCGCGAGCCCTCGGGGATCAGGTCGAGCACCCGGCCGATGGTCTGGGCGGCGCCGGAGGCATGGATCGTCCCGAACACCAGGTGGCCGGTCTCGGCGGCGTTCAGGGCGGCCATGAAGGTCTCCTCGTCCCGCATCTCGCCGACGAGCACGACGTCCGGGTCCTCGCGCATCAGGTACTTCAGGGCGTCCTGGAAGTTGATCACGTCGACCCCGACCTCGCGCTGGTTGATCAGGGCCTTCTTGTCGCGGAACAGGTACTCGATGGGGTCCTCGATGGTCACGATGTGGCAGGCCCGGGTCTGGTTGATGTAGTCCAGGGCGGCGGCGATGGTCGTGGACTTGCCCGAGCCGGTGATGCCCGCCAGCAGCACCAGCCCCTGGTAGAACTCGGTGATCCTGAACATCGACTCGGGCAGGTGGAGCTGGCGGAAGTCGAGGATCTCGGCGTTGACCCGCCGGCAGGCCACGCTGAGCGTGCCGCGCTGGCGGAAGATGTTGATCCGGAAGCGGTCGCCGTCGCCCAGCTGGTAGGCGAAATCGCTGGCCCCCCGCTCGGCGAGCTGCCGGCGGTGGTGCTCGCTCATGATCTCGAACCAGATGTCCTCCACGTCCTGGGCCGACAGCGGGGGCTCCTTGACCGGCTTGAGGTCGCCCTTCATGCGGATGTGCACGCGGGCGCCGCTCTTGAAGTGCAGGTCGGTGGCCTTGAGCTTGGAGACGTACTTGAGGTAGCGGTGGACCCGCGGCTCCTTCTTCGGCGTCGCCGGCACCGCCGCAGGCGCCGCCTCCTCCTGCCCGTCGCCCTCGCCCAGTTCCAGGTCGTCGCCGCGGTTCTCGATGTCGGCCATGAATGATCACTCCACGTCCGGCTCCAGCCCTGCCGGACCGCCCGGATCCCATACGCCCGTCCCGCCTGCACCAGCCGGAGCGAAGCGGCGCCGGGCGGCGTTCAGAGCCGCACCGGAATCCCCCGCGCGGCCATGAGCTCCTTGGTCTGACGGATGGTGTACGTGCCGAAGTGGAAGATGCTGGCCGCCAGGGCGGCATCCGCCCCCCCCAGGGTGACCGCATCCGCCAGGTGCTCCGGCCGGCCCGCGCCGCCGGAGGCGACCACCGGAATGGTCACCGCCTCCGACACCGCCGCCGTGATCTCCAGATCATAACCGTCCTGCGTCCCGTCCGCATCCATGCAGGTCAGCACGATCTCCCCGGCGCCCAGCTCCTCGACCCGCCGGGCCCAAGCCACGGCCTGCAGACCCGTCGGCGTGCGGCCGCCGTGAATGTGCACGTCCCAGAACTCCACGCCGTCTCGGATCACCCGCTTGGGGTCGATGTTGACCACGGTGCAGCAGCGCCCGAAGCGCCGCGCGGTCTCGGTGATCAGCCCGGGGTTCAGCACCGCCGCGGTGTTGATCGAGACCTTCTCCGCCCCGGCCTGGACCAGGCGGGTGACATCCTCGATGTTGCGGATCCCGCCGCCAACGGTGAAGGGCATGAAGCACTCCTCGGCCACCCGCCGCACCACGTCGAGGAGGATGTCCCGCCCCTCGTGGCTGGCGGTGATGTCCAGGAAGACCAGCTCGTCGGCGCCGGCCTCCTCGTAGGAACGGGCGATCTCCACCGGGTCGCCGGCGTCCCGGAGATTGACGAAGTTCACGCCCTTGACCACCCGGCCGGCGTGCACGTCGAGACAGGGGATGATCCGCTTGGTCAGCATCGCTGCGGCGGTCTCGTGCGGGGCGTCAGGCCCGGGCGGCGCGCCCTGGGGGAGGCGACGGGCAGGCGGGTCCATGATCCTTGCGACGTCCTGCCGACCCGCGTCGCGAAGGACCGGGCGGCGGTTCCCCCGCCGACCGTGTCGATGGCACCATTGTAGAGGCTGGTCTGCCGGGTTCAAGCTTGCGGCCGCGGGGCGGGTAAGGCATAATCATGAGTGCCGCGTAGACCCCGCCGGCCGGGAGACCTGCGATGCGGAGCTTCCAGCCCATCTGCCTGATGGCTGCGGCGGCCATGCTGTCGCAGGCCCCGGCCCGGGGTCAGATTCGCCCTCACGCATCCCCGGACGCCCCCGCCGGCCGGGACGCCTCGACCGTGCGCCCGGCCGGGACCCGCCCGGCCGATGACGCCGTTTCCGCTCCCGCGGAGCCCGGCGCCGTCCAGAAGGCCCTGACCCGGCTCTATCGCATTCCCCTGCCGGCCCGCAGACCCCGGGATCTGCAGCCTGCCTCGTCTCGTCCGGCCGGGCAGCAGTCCGCGGCGTCCGCCGGGGCCGGGCAGGCGCCGGTCCGACCGCCGGCTCCGGTGGAGGCCGACCGCGCCGGCGACACGGCCGATGGCGGTGATTCTCTCTCGGCCGGTGCCGTGTCCCCCGGGGGCGTCAACGTGTACGTCGCGCCCGGCGACTACGGCCCGGGGGTTTACCGCCCCGACGGGCCGGGGCTCACGGCGCGCGAGAGGCGCTGGTCCGACTACCGCTACTTCGGTGGGCGTCCGTCGCGATACGGCTATGACCGCGAGTTCTACCGGCGGTTCGGCGATGACGACGACGGCGCCGCCTATCGCTTCGGCTTTCTGCGCGGCTACGACCGCGGTCGGTTCGAGGGCCGGGCCGACGAGCGGGGAAAGGCCCTGCGGGCGCTGTCCGGACGCCGGCTGCAGGCCGGGCTGGAGCACTTCCGGGCCGGCGACTACCGGGCCGCGGCCTCGGCGTTCAGGCTGGCCGCCGAAAGCGACCAGGGCGACCCGGCGGCGGCCGTTTACGCGGCGCACGCGCTGTTTGCCGTCGGGCGATACCGCGACGCCGCCGGCTATCTGCGGCACGCCTTCGACATGCAGCCGAAGATCGCGCTGCTGGACTACGACCTGCGCGAGGACTACGGCGTCGAGGGCGACTTCGAGGTCCATCTGACGGCCCTGGAGAACGCCTTGCGCGACGACCCCCGCAACACCGACCGTCTGCTGCTGCTGGCCTACGTCTGCTGCTTCAGCGGGCAGCGCGACCGTGCCGACGGCCTGCTGCGGGAGGCCCGGCGGCTGGGCTCCGGCGACCGCCTGATCCAGCAGCTCCAGGCCGGCCAGCTGGTGCCCGACGTGCCGCCGGCGCCGTCGACCGCCCCGCAGGGCCGGCGCTGAACGCCGCTCCCGCCGATTGCCGCCGCGGGGGACACCGCTTAAGCTGAAACCAACAAGCCGCCGGACACGCCGGACCGCCCCGCCGGAGGGCGGCCGTGAACCGCAGTCCGGCAGGCGTTCACGACGAGGGCACGGATGATGGCTCGACCGCTCAGCAGCATCGCGCCGGACTGGTGGGACTACACCACGCTTCCACGGGAGCTCCTGGACGAGGCCGCCCGGCTGACCGCCCGGGACCTGGAAAAACTGAGTCGGGACGGATTCCGCGTGGTGATGTACGACACGCTGGAGGACTTCTACCTGGCCGAAGCCCTGGAGTACATCGAGGCCTGGCGCCAGGCGACGCCGGACCGGCCGGCGGGCATCTGCGGGCCGATCGGCCCGACCGAGCAGCTTCCGCTGGTCGCCCGTCTGGTCAACGCCCTGGGGCTGAACCTGCGTCACGCCCACTTCTGGGGCATGGACGAATGGTACATGGACGGGCGGGAGGTGCCCGAGAGCCACCCGCTGTCGTTCGCCCGCACGGACAAGGAGCTGTGCTTCAACCGCATCCGCAAGGACCTGGCCATGCCGCCGTCCAACCTCCACTTCCCGGCCGCCGACCCGACGGCCTACATCCGCAGCTATGAAACCGCCCGCTGCGTGGTCATGCAGGGCGGGCAGGGCGAGGTCAAGCACTGGGCGTTCAACGACCCGCCCAAGCGCCAGGGCCCCTGGACGGACTCTCCGCCGCCTCCGGAAGAGTACCGCAGGCTCGGCACGCGGGTCGTGGATCTGCACCCCCTGACCATCGTCCAGAACGCCCGCACCTCCGGCGGCGGCAACATCCCGCTGGTGCCCCGGCAGGCGGTTTCGGTGGGGCCGGTGGAGACCTGGAAGGCCGAGCGGGTCTCGATCTGGCATCCCGGGCACCACGACAACGCCTTCGGCATCCGGCTGACGGCGCTGATGATCTCGCGGCGGCTGCCCGACACCTCGGTGCCGATGTCGCTGCTGGCCGATCATCCCAACGTGCAGTTCAACTACTACCGCGGCGGCATCGGCACGTGCGAAGTCGAGATGCACTGACCCCCCGCCTGCCGGAACGGGACCTGGCACCGCCGCGGATCGATACCGTCGGGCCGGTCGCGGTGTGGTGGATTCCCAAGCCGCCCGGACCACGGATCTCGCCGGGCGCCGCCATCCTGGCCTGGCCCGCGGCCGGCGCGGCCTTCGCGGCGGCGGCGCTGTGGGCCCGCTGGATCTCGGCGGAGCTCTGGCCGTTCGGACGACCGGCGACCTCGCCGCCGGAAGTGCTGATGCGGTACGTGCTGATCCTGCTGGTCTGCCTGGCCTACCTGACCGTGCGCTCCGTGGTAGGCCTGTGGGCGGGAGCGGAGTGGATGGAGCGCGAGGTGTACGACATGTTCGGCATCGAGTTCGCGGGGCATCCGGACCTGCGGCGGATCTTGATGCCAGAGGAGTTCACGGC
>CAZSYS010000291.1:0-5846 GCA_964611365.1 uncultured Planctomycetales bacterium | reverse complement strand
CCGGCTTCGCCGGACCGGCAACCGCACCCCGGAGGCCGGAGGAACGCCCGGCCGGCAGCGCCGCCGGCGGCTGCATCCCCGGGAGACTTCGACGCCGCAAGGCGGATCCCGGCGGCGCAAAAAACCGGCCGGGGGTGTTTGCCCGAGACCGGAAATGAATCGTATGGTCCCTGCGGTCGAGGAAGAGCGGGAGCCGTCATCAGCATCATGGATCCGTCAGGGATGATGACCGAAGCGGGGAATCCCGTCCGGCGGGGAGGGTGGCGAGACGTTTTCGGCTCGCTGCAGTTCAAGGCTTCGCTGCTCTTTACCGTCTCGACGCTGGTCATCACCGGCGCCGGCGTGGCGGTCACGCTGCGAACCACCGCCCTGCGGCTGTACGGCGACGAATTCCGCCGGGCGCGGGACTGGGCGGTCTCCCAGGCCCTGGCCGGCGCAACGGCCGTGGCCGAGCCGGACCCCTCCGCCCTGGTGGAGCACGTCAACGATCTGATCCGTTCGCAGCGCGTGGCCTATGCGGTGTTCACCGACCCGGGCGGGCATGTCCTGGCGGCCGGCGAAGCCACGGCCGGACTGCTGGACGAGGTGCTGACCGAAGGCCGCTCCCGGATGACGATCGAGAATCCCGGTCGGCCGGCCCTGCGGACCCTGGCCGGCGGCCGCGGACCGGTGTGCATCGATGTCACCGTGCCGGTCTTCAGCCCCGAGTCCGCCGGCCGCGACCCGGCCCTGGCCAGCATCCGCGGCTACCTGCGGCTGGCGACCGACGTGTCCGACATCCGCGCCAACCTCGACAAGGTGGCCGACTACCTCACCCGGGCGATCATCCTGCTGCTGCTGCTGGTCGTGCCGCTGAGCCTCCTGATGGTCCGCCGCGTGGTCGCCCCGCTCCACGAGCTGGCCCGCACCGCCCGGGCCCTGGCCGAGGGCAGCATGGACGCCCGCGCGAAGGTGCTTTCACGCGACGAAATCGGCGACCTGGCCCGGGCGTTCAACGACATGGCCGACCGGCTCTCGCAGTCACGGTACGACCTGCTGAAGCTCAACGCCGAGCTGGAACGCCGCGTCCAGGAACGCACCCGGGATCTCGAGCAGCTGGCCGCCCGCGACCCGCTGACCTGCGTCTACAACCGCCGATACTTCACCGAGGTGATCGCCCGCGAGTTCGCCGCCGCGGAGCGATACGACTCGGACCTGACCTGCATGATGTTCGACCTGGACCGCTTCAAGGAAATCAACGACCGGTTCGGGCACCGCAAGGGCGACGAGGTGCTCCTCACCGCCGCCAACGTGATCGCCGGCGAGCTGCGCGACGCGGACGTGGCCGCACGCTTCGGCGGGGACGAGTTCGTGGTCCTGCTGCCGCAGACCTCCGCCCCGGCCGCCGCCGCCCTGGCCCGCCGGATCACCGCCCGCTTCACCGAGGAGCTCGCCCGGCTGGGGCCCGAGCTTCCGGCCACGCTGAGCATCGGGATCGCCAGCCTTCGCACCACCCACGCGGCCACCTCCGAGGCCCTGATCCACGAGGCCGACGTGGCCCTGTACGCCGCCAAGCAGGCCGGGCGGAACCAGACCGTCTTCGCCGCGGCCTCGGCCGGCTGACGCCGCGGGAATGCCGGGAATGGGCCGGGAACGCCGCGGACGACAAACCCGAGCTCCGCGGCCAAGAGTCGAAACACCCGGATCGCTGCCCGGTTGTGCGCGACAACCCCTGCCCCGCGGTCAAGAAGGCCGTCGCCGTGGACCGATCCCGGCCGGCCGGCAACACACCCCCGCCCTGCGGGCAGGAGACCGTCCCCGGATCGCCCCGGAACCGGCCGGACCACCCCCCGACGGTCCCCCGCCCCCCGCCGGTCCGGCGCTACTCACCGCCGGCGGGACCGGTTATCATGCCCCGACCGGAGCGTCGGGAGCCGCTCTCGCGCCGGGTGCCCGGCAGGCCTCCCGACCGGTCGGCCCCCGCCGTCGGAGCCGCTCACCGGTAACGACCGCCGGCGGCCAAGCCGGGACGCGGCGAAGCAGTCATCCTCACCGACAGGGACGCAACGTGTTTCCCATGCACCGCACCCTCGATCCTGAAGCCTTCCGCGGCCGGGCGGTCCTGACCGCCGCGGCGCTGGGCCTGTGGCTGGTTCCCACGGCCGCCGGGGCCGACCCGGGTCCGGCCGCCCAGGCCGGAAACCTGACCTTCGGCGGGTACATCAGCTACTGGAGGATTCTCGGCGTGCTGGCGGCCATCCTGCCCTGGCTGCTGTTCTGCCAGTGGGTGGACAAGGACACGCTGTTCCTGCGCCGCGTGAAGCGCGAGCTGTGGAACGGCGTGGTCCTCGGCGGAGGCATCGCCGGACTGGCCCTGTGGATCCTGATGCCCTGGCAGGGGCCGGGGCTGTTCTGGGCGGGCTTCGGGCTGTGGTTCCTGGTCACCGCCGGAAGCTGCGGGGTCTACGTCGCGGTGCGCAACAGCATGGTCGACCCCTCCAGCCGGGTCTTCACCCCGCGGCACATCAAGGCCTGGCTGGGAAGCCTGACCCAAAAGAAAGAACAGAAGATGGACGCCGTCGAGCGCGTCCGGGTGAACGACCACCGCGGCAAACGCGTCCCCCCGCCGGCCGACCCGACGCAGACCGACGCCTTCGAGGCCGCCCAGGTGCTGCTGTTCGACGCCCTGTGGCGGCGGGCCACGGACGTGGAGCTGATCTGCAGCACCACGGCCGCCCGCCTGGCCTACAGCATCGACGGCATGGTCCAGGCGCGCAACGACCTGCTGACGCCCGAGGCCGCCCGCTCGGCCATCGACTTCATCAAGACCGTGGCCGGCCTGGACGTCCAGGAGCGCCGCAAACCCCAGCAGGCC
This sequence comes from uncultured Planctomycetales bacterium, assembly GCA_964611365.1. GTDB lineage: Bacteria > Planctomycetota > Phycisphaerae > UBA1845 > PWPN01 > CALLOB01. Next base: position 2,992 of record CAZSYS010000291.1, on the reverse strand, counting down.
AACATCGGGGCGGCCATCAGCGGCGGACCGGGCGGCACGACTGAGATCGAGGTGCGGACCAGTGGCACCACCCAGCACGAGAAGCTCGCCCTGCGGATCGTGGGCGTTCAGAACCGCCTGCGGATCGCCGATCTGGGGCTGCACGCCCGGCAGATCGAGCGGCTGGAGCCGGTGCTCAAGGAACCCACCGGCCTGGTCCTGGTGGCCGGGCCGCGGGCCTCGGGAATCACCACCACGCTGTATGCCGCCCTGCGGTCCCATGACGCCTTCATGCAGAACCTGCTGACCATCGAGCAGTCGCCGCTGATGGACCTGGAGAACATCACCCAGCACACCTACGACTCCACCAAGCACGAGGGCAGCTACGCCCGCCAGCTGCAGACCGTGCTGCGCCGCGAGCCGGACGTGGTCATGGTCAGCGACTGCCTGGACCGCGAGACCGCCCACCTGGCCGTTTCGGCCGCCCGCGCCAAGAAGATCTACATGGGCTGCGTGGCCAGGGACAGCCTGGACGCCCTCAAACGCCTGGTCAGCCTCGCCGGCGACACCGACGGCGTCGCCGACACCCTCCGGGCGGTCACCTGCCAGCGCCTGATCCGCAAGCTGTGCATCGCCTGCCGGGTGGCCTACAAGCCGGATGCCGAGCTGCTGAAGAAGGTCAACCTGCCGGCCGAGAAGATCGACGTCTTCTACCGCCCCCCGCGGCCCGAGGAGCAGGTCGACGAGAAGGGCCGCCCGAAAATCTGTCCCAACTGCCAGGGCAGCGGCTACTTCGGGCGGACAGGCCTGTTCGAGGTGTTGATCGCCGACGCCGGCGTGCGCGAGCAGATCCGCAACGGGCAGCCCGTGGAGGCCATCCGCGCCGCCGCCCGCAAGGCCGGCATGCTGTACATGCAGGAGATCGGCGTTCAGCGGGTGATCGAGGGCGTCACCAGCATGAACGAAGTGCTGCGGGTCATCCGCGGCGAGTAGCCCGGCGCGCCGCCGTGCCCCCCGGAAGCCGGGGCGGCGGCCCGCAAACACCGTGCCTCGAGGCTGGCGATATGTGGTTCTCATTCTTCGCAGTCGTGCTCATCCTGGCCATGACCTTTTATCAGGGGCTGACCGGCCTGTTCAGCGCGGCCATCACCTGCATCCTCACCGTGCTGTCGGCCGCCCTGGCCTTCGGCCTGCATGAGGATCTCTACAACTCGTTCCTGGTCAGCCGCAACCCCGACCGCGGCGCCGGCATCGCCCTGGTGTCCGTCTTCGTCATCGCCCTGCTGCTGCTGCGCAACCTCTACGACCGCATCATCACCGGCAACCTCCACTTCCCCGTCATGGTGGACCGCATCGGCGGAGGCGTCTTCGGCTTCGTGACCTCCATGATCATCGTCGGCGTGCTGGCCGCCGGAACCCAGATGCTGGGCTTCCCGACCAGCTTCCTGGGCTTCTCCAGGTTCGACCTCCTGGACGACGGGGGCAATCCCCTGTCCCTGCAGCCCCAGAACGAACGCGAAACCCTCAAGGACGTCCTGGCCCGCGCGGATCTGACCCGGGCGCAATTCCGGCGCCGCAACCTCTGGCTCAGCCCCGACGGCTTTACCGTCGGCCTGGTCTCCTACCTCTCCGGCCACGCCCTGGCCGGCCAGACGCCCCTGGCGGACGTCTACCCCGATTTCCTCGGCCGCCTGCACCGCGGACGCTATAACCCCCTCGGCCAGGCCCGCATCACCGTGCCCCCAGACAGCCTCCGGCTGGCCGCGATGTGGAAGCTGCCGGAAGGGCGAGTCCCCGACTCCTGCCGCCTGTTTGAACGCGTCCGCGAGAAAGACAAGGACACCGGAAAGACCATCATCAGGCTCAAACACGTGCCCCCCGACCGCCACGCCAGGCCGCTGTACTGCCGGCTGTCGGTCGATGCCGGCGCCCGCGACGACGGCCAGCTGCTGCGCTTCTCCACCGAACAGATCCGGCTGGTCGGCCGCCAGGGCAGGGGCGGACCGGTCGTCGAGTACTACCCGGCGGCCATCAGCGACGAAAACATCAGCCCCCAGCCGCTGGTGCTGGTCGGCCCGGCCGAGGGACACGTCCTCAAGGCCAGGGAAGGCAACCAGTTCGACGTTGCCTTTCTGATCCCCGGCGAACGCGAGTTCGAACCGCTCTTCATCGAGTACAAGATGACCGCCCGGGTACCCGTGGAGGCCTCCCGACTGGCCGAGAAACCCCCGACGGCACTCAAGTCGCCCGACGCTAAACCCAGGAAGGCCGGCGGCTCCCAGGCAGGCCGCGACCGCCCCACCGGCGGCGATACCACCCCGCCGCCCGACGGCGGCGCCAGCAGGCCTCCGACCCGCCGCCAGGACCGGGTCTCGGGCGTCGGACCGGCCCGCGAGGCCCGCTTCAGCGACGAACTGCCCTTCACCAGGCCGCTGACCGCCTATTCCGGCCGGGACGTCGAACTCCGCGACCAGGCCCTGGAGGGCGGTTACGTGATGGCCGAACTCGGCGACGACGGCGAGCCGGTCGACGGCGACAAGCAGCCGGTCTCGAAACTCGCCGTGCCGGCCAACATGCGCCTGCTGCAGCTCAGCGTCGAGAAACTCAAGGCCGAAAGCTGGCTGGGCAACATCTACAGCGTCGCCAGCGACAACCTGCCGGTCAACAACCTCAAGGACGCCGACGGCCGCGAATACCCGCCCGTCGGCGCCTACGCCATCGCCGTCGTCGATGGCAAACAGGTGTTCGAGCTGCGCTACTTCAACGAGTTCGAGCGCAGCGCCAACGCCCGCCTGCCCAGGTTCCAGCGCATCCGCAAGGAACACCTCGGCCCCGGCAAGGACTACATCTTCGTCTTCCTGTTCCACCTCCCGCCGGGCGCTCGGCCCCAGATCCTCTCAACCGGCCGGCAGGCGGTGGAACTCGGCGAACTGAACCTCGTGGCCCCGGAGTAAGCCGCCGCCGGACGTGCAGAGCCCCGGCGCCACGGCGGCTCGATGCATCCGTCCCGATG
>CAZSYS010000290.1:0-5862 GCA_964611365.1 uncultured Planctomycetales bacterium | reverse complement strand
GGCGAGCCAGCGTCTGGCCTGGGACGAGGCCTCCGGGCAGTATGGCGACGTGACCGCCGATGGCAGGTGCCGGGTGCTTTCGACCTGCGCCACGTTTCTTCCATTGTTCGCGGGGATCGTGCCGCCGGACCGGGCGGCGCGGCTCCGGGCGCTGCTGACCGATCCGCGGAAGTTCTGGCGGGCGGTGCCGGTGGCCACGGTGGCGGCCGACGAGCCGACCTGCTACCCCGACATGTGGCGGGGGCCGGCCTGGCTGAACATGAACCACCTGATCGGCCTGGGTCTGGATCGCTGCGGGTTCGCGGCCGAGGCGGCCGAGCTGCGCCGCCGCACGGTCGAGACGGTGTCCCGCTGGTACGGGCACACCGGCTGCATTTACGAGTTCTACGATGCGGAGGACCGGCTGATGCCGTTCGCGATCGACCGCAAGTCGCGGCTGGCGTACGCCGGCGGGCTGGCGAACGTGTCGGACTTCCACTGGTCGGCGGCGCTGTTCGTGGCCATGTGCCGGCAGTTGTGGGACCGGGCCTGAGGCGGCGGCGGGTTCACGGCGTTTCCGTCGCGGGGCAATGGCCCCGGGGGTCACGACGGCCGGCCGGGACCACGGCCCGAGGTTGGGGAGGAAGCCGCCGGCGCGGAGGCGGCCGGCTCGCGGGTGATGACCATCCAGTCGCTGTCGGCGTCGTCGGGATCGGGGGCGAAACCGACCACGCGGGCCGTGGCGGTCATGCCCAGCATGGCGGCACGTTCGTATTCCTCGCGGTCCAGGATGATGTAGACCGGCTGCCGGCCGGCCAGCAGTTCCCGGGCCCGGCGGGCGACCATGGACTCCAGCGAGAGCCTCCGGCCGGTGCGATCGACAAAGGCGGTGACGATCTCGGCGGGCTGGATCATCTGCCGGGTGCGGCGGTTGAAGTAGAAGCTCAGGCGAGCATCCGGCCGGCGGCTGGCCCAGGCGACCAGGGCGGTTTCGGGAATGTCAGCCTCGTCCAGCACCCGGGCGAGCGTGGCCACCTTGGCGGTGTTGTCCAGCGTGGCACCGCAGAAGAACCAGGCCGACAGGAACACGGCGACCGACGAGACGGCGGTCAGGCCGAAGGCCGTCCACGGCCTTCCACGACGCAGCACCAGCCCGGCGGCGGCCAGAAGCACCACGGCCGCCGAGGCCACCGCCGCCAGGATTCCGGCGGCCCGCGGAATCTCCCGGGACAGGGCGACATAGCCGCCGGCGACCAGACCCGCGCCCCCGAGCACCAGAACGATCCACACGGCCCGTGCCAGACGGGGTCGGCGCAGCGGCATGGAATAGAACCGCTCGGCCACGGCGCCCAGCAGCAGCACCAGGCCGGGCAGGGCCGGACCGACGTAGTAGGGCTTCTTGAACGCCATCGCGGACACGACCAGCAGGCCGATCAGGGCCCACAGCCCGGCATACAGCAGGGCCTGGCGGTGGCGGGCGTAGCGGCCCAGCCATGGAGCGGCCGCAGCCTCGAAGATCAGGTGCAGCCAGGGCACGATCAGCCCGGCGACGATCGGAACGTAGTACAGCGGGCCGCGCGGACGGGAGTCCTCGTAGTCCCCCTGGGCCCGCTGCCAGTACTGCCAGTTCCACAGATTCCAGGCATCCGGGTGGCGCAGGCCGACCGCGATCATCCAGGGCACGAAGCACAGGGCGAACACCACCAGCCCCGGAAGCAGCCACAGCTCGCGGAACGCCTGGACGGTGCGCGGCCACAGATCCCGCAGGAAGCGCATCGAAGCCGTTCGCCAAGCCGCCGGGCCGTCGCGGGCGATCATCCGCAGCGGGCGCACGAGATACCACCAGACGGCGATCGGCAGGGCCACCATGGCCAGCGGAAACGGGCCCTTGGCCATCATGCCGGCGCCCATCGCGAAATAGAACATCGCCAAGTGAAGCCGGCGCCGGCGGCTGGCCGCCGGGTGCCGCAGGGCCAGCCAGAAGTGCAGGTGGGCCCAGGTGCAGCAGAAGACCAGGATCATCTCGACGGTGGCGTTGACCGCGTAGAGCAGGAAGAACACGCAGGAGGAGGCGACCACGGCGGTGACCCGGCCGCCGCGCGTCCCCAGCATGCTCGCGGCCAGCCTCCACAGCAGCAGCACGGTGCCCAGGGCGGCCAGGGCCGACGGCAGGCGGGCGGTCAGCGTCGTGACCGGCAGGCCGGTGGCCGGGTCGGCCGGCATGATGTGGGACAGGCCGGCGATCAGCCAGTAGGGCAGGGGCGGCTTGCGGACATAGGGGTCGCCGAGGTAGTGGGGAATCAGCCACTGGCCCGACAGGCGCATGTCGCGGGCACACTGGGCGACCAGGGCCTCATGGTCCCCGAGTCTGGGCCCTCCGGCGACGCCGCCGAGCGTGCCGGCCAGGGCCAGCAGCAGAATCATCGCATCGACCCATCGTGCCGGAAAAGCCGCGGAAGCTGCGACAGGCTGTAATGCGGCCGCGCCGTGGGGGAGGCCGGTTCGTGGGTCGGTCATGGATGCTCCGCGGGGCGTCCGGGCGGCTGATCGCAACAGCGGCCCGCCGGCCGGCGTTCGGATGCGGCAGGCCGAAGCCGGGGACAGTATAAGCCGGGAGGCGCGGGGCGACAAAAAAGGCCCCTGCGGTCCTCGCGGGCGGCTCAGGGGGCCTGGAGGTTCACTCCTCGGCGTCGAATTCGCTGGCCACGGTCAGGGGGGTGCGCATCTTGCGGTAGAAGCGGCGCACGGCGGCCGGGTCGCGGTGTTTCGTGAGCAGGCTGGCGACGATCAGCGCCGCCAGCCCGCACGCCAGATACAGGGCGCACTGTCCGGCGAAGGGCAGAACATGCCGGCCGGTGTCGGCGGCCCAGGCGTTGTATCCCAGGGTCGCCAGGTAGACCGCCGCGGTGAGGACCGTGCTTGTCCAGGCGGCCGCGGCGGTGGTCCGCGGCCAGATGACGCCGCCCCACCAGGCCAGCCCCATGAACGCACAGACCGCCCAGACATGCTTGAGGCCGTCCAGGACGCTGGGCAGCGCGTAAGCCAGCAGGACCGAGACGGCCACGACGGCCACCGACGCGATCCGGCCGACGAGCAGGTAGTGGCGGTCGGGGCGCCCCGGAGCCAGCGGGGCGTAGAGGTTCCGGGTGACCAGGCTGGCGCCGGCGAGCATCAGGGCCTCGCAGGCGGACATGCAGCCGGCCAGGATGGCCGCGACCATCAGCCCCACCAGACCCGGCGGCAGCAGCCGGCGGACGAGCACGCCGAAGGCCTGTTCGTGATCCGCCAGCCCGGGATAGAGTGCCGCGGCCCCCAGGCCCAGAAAGGCCCAGGCCACGGTGAGGAATCGCTTCAGCAGCGTGCCGGCCATCACCCCGACGCGCACGTCCCACTCGTTGCGGCCCGAGCCGGCGTTGGTGACGGTGTGCGGGCCGGAGTAGACCCCCACCAGGCTGTTGATCGACAGCACGGTGATGTAGAACCAGGTCATCTCTCCCGGCATGGTGTAGGCGAACATCGACGCATCGAGGATGCGGTGCAGGCCGGCCATGCCGCCGGTCCGGGCGAAGATGTACGGCAGCAGCAGCAGCGAAAGCAGGATGGTGAGCATCCCCTGCACCAGGTCGGTGATCGTGGCGGCGTAGAGTCCGCCGGCGACGGTGTAGAACACGAACAGGCCGGCGCAGACCGGGATCACCACATCCGCCGAGACCGCCCCGCCGGTCACGCTGTCGGCCACCGTGGCCATGGCCCGCAGCAGCGTGGCGATCATGAGGATCACCTGCAGCAGGCCCGAGACCGCCGAGAGCGTGGCCAGGCCGGGCGAGAAGCGCTGGGCCCAGTAGTCGGCCGCGGTGGTGATGCGCATGCGGCGCAGCAGGGTGTGGGACATCCAGTAGACCGGGGTGCAGAACAGCCACATGAACTGCCACCAGATGCCCGACAGTCCGAGGCGGTAGCACTGGCCGACGACGGCCACGACCTGCTCGGAGTGGGTGCCGATGCCGAACGTCTGGAAGGTCAGCAGCAGCTTGCCGAACCGCCGGCCGCCGAGGAAGAGGTCCTTCTGGGTCTTGACCGCCCCGGCGCAGGCCAGTCCGATGACCAGCATGACCGCCAGGTAGGCCGCCAGCACCGCGATATCGAGGGGGTGCAGAGCCATGCGGTCACCGCCCCGCTCCGGCGCCGATCATGGCCAGCCAGCGCGTGGCCGCGACGATGAAGAGGCAGATCAGCGAAACGACGGCGAATCCGGCCAGGTCGGTGCGGTAGCGGGTCAGGAAGTTCCGCCAGTCCGGATGCAGCAGGTCCACCAGCAGCAGATCGCCGTATTCCGGGTCTCCGGCTTCGTCGCGGCCGGGCGGTCCGGCCGCAGGCGGCGCGGGGCCTTCGGCTCGCGGGTCGCGGAATGTCGGTTCCTGCGGCATCGGCTCCCCCCGGTCACCCGGCCGCCGGGCCGGAGGCGGGCGCGGCGGCAGGTTTCGTCCAGGTGGGCAGGCGCAGGGCCCCGGTCTCCTCCAGCAGCGCGTCCAGCCGGCGGTTGAGGTCGCGGTAGACCTCGACGCAGCCCTCGTCGGGGCGGACCTGTTTGCGGCGCGTGACCAGCAGCCGGTTGTGCATCTCGTGCGGGTCGTCGGCCAGGTCGTACAGCTCGTCGGTGTCCCAGACGCCGTGGTAGCGCATCAGCTTGTAGCGGTCGGTGCGCACGCCCAGGACGGTGGGCGTCTCGGGGAAGGCCTCTTCCCAGAAGTAGGTGTACAGGAAGGCGTCGCGCCAGGGCATGTCCGGGCGGTTCGGAAGCTGCAGGAAGGAGCGGCCCTGGATCTCCGGGGGGATGTCCAGGCCGGCGGCCTCCAGGATCGTGGGGCAGACGTCGAGGTTCAGCACCATCCGGTCCACCGTCCGGGCCTGCGTCCCCCACAGCGCCGGGCACGAGGCCACCAGCGGGATGCGGATGGACTCCTCGTACATGCAGCGCTTGTCGATCAGCCCGTGCTCGCCCCACAGGAAGCCGTTGTCGCCGGCGAGGATGATCAGCGTGGAGTCGAACAGCCCCAGCTCCTTCAGGGCCGCGACCAGTGCGCCCAGGCTCTCATCGACGGCCATCATCGAGCGGTAGTAGTCGCGGATCAGCTGCCGCAGCGAGCGGTCGTCGGTTTTGTGGTAGAAGTCGTCCACGCCGTGCCAGCTGAGCCGCTGCTGGAGCACCCAGCGCGGCCGGCGGAAGGCGCTGTCCGGGCTGTCCTCGGCGGACTCCGGCAGCCGCACGGGCACGTCGGACAGGGCTTCGGCGTGTCGCGGGGCGGGATGAAACGCGGAATGGACGGCCTTGTGCGACATGTAGAGCAGGAAAGGCCGCCCGGGCTCGGCCCGCAGCCACTCCAGGGACATCCGGGTGATCGCGTCGGAGACGTACTCGCGGATCTCCTCGCGCCGGCCGTTGATGTTGAAGCGGTTGACGAAGTAGTCGCCCTGGCCTTTGAAGCTGGCCCAGAAATCGAAGCCCGGCCGGGGATCGTCGCTGGCTCCGCCCATATGCCACTTGCCGACGAAGGCGGTGCGGAAGCCGGCCTGCTGCAGCAGGCGCGGGAAGGTCGGCAGATCCGGGTTCATCGGCGTGACGTTGTCCAGCACCTGGTGCCGGTGGGCGTAAAGGCCGGTGAGGAAGCTCGCCCGGCTCGGAGAGCACAGCGAAGTGGTGACGAAGGCGTTGCGGAAGTGCACTCCGCCGCCGGCCAGGGCGTCGATGGCCGGCGTCCGGGCCAGGGGGTTGCCGACGAAACCCATGGCGTCGTAGCGCATGTCATCGACGAGGAAGAAGACGATGTTGCGCACCGGCCGGGGCGATGCGGCCGCACTCTGGACCGCGTCGGCGGTGCCCGG
>CAZSYS010000289.1:4622-5890 GCA_964611365.1 uncultured Planctomycetales bacterium | reverse complement strand
CGACGGTGGTCCGCGGGCGATAAAAGGATTGCAGAGTCGATCACAGTGACGGAGAAAAGGCCGGCTCCGCCGGTCGCGGAAGGTCCGCGCGCCGTGCGGGAGCCCGGACGATCGCAGAAAGGAGCACCGATCATGGAGCTGTACCTCAAACCGTATCGGCGGCACTGGGTCTTGAGCCCGGCGCGTTTCGGAGATGCCCGCGCGTGCCTCGCGGCCCGGGATCGTCGTGCACGGGTTCCGCGTGCCGGGGCTCGTCCGGTGGTCTGCGCGGCCCGGAGACCGGCGGCGCCCGGTTCTGCCGGTGGAGCCCGGTCCGACCGGCTCCGGGGTCGGGGCGGGGGGCCGGCCGGCAACGATTCGGAACGCGGGCCTCCGGTATCATCGCGGATCGGGGCAGGATGAATTGCGACCGACGGGCCGCGGGTGCGGCGGGCGTGCGAAGGTTGCAGGAAGACAACCGGCACGCCGGAAACGCACCGGGCGGCCCGCCTGCGAAAGGGGACACGACATGGTGGAACGAATCAGAATCGGCGGCAATCACCCGGCCGACGCGGCTCGACCTTCGGCGGCGGTCGAGTCGGCGCCGGAGCCGGAGCATCCTTCGCCGGCCCGGCCGGTGGTCTTCTACGAGGGCCGGCGGATCTGTTTCCGCCCGGTGGAGCTGGAGGACGAACCTCTGCTGCGACGCTGGGTCAACGACCCGGAGAACTGGGCCATGAGGCGCCGGCACAACGGTTACAACGCCCTGCAGGAGCGGGCGTTCATCGAGTCGCTGGCCGGCCGGCCGGCCGACTGCGTGCTGGGCATCGTGGCGAAGGAAGGCCACCGGCTGATCGGCATCAACGGCCTGCACGACATCGACCCGGTGAGCCGCAAGGCCACTTACGGGATCAAGGTCGGCGAGGCCGCGTGGCGAAACCGCGGTTACGGAGCCGAGGCCGTCGGCCTGATGCTGCGCTACGGCTTCGAGGAGCTGAACCTCAACCGCATCGAACTGCAGGTCTGCGAGCACAACTGGCGGGCGATCCGCGTCTATCAGCGGGCCGGATTCGTCCACGAGGGCTGCCTGCGGGAGGCGGTGTACGTCAACGGCCGTTACCGCGACGTCTACCAGTTCGCCATCCTCCGCCGGGAGTGGGAGGCCGCCCGGGAGGAGCCCTGAGCGGCCGTCCGCGGCGGCGACCGGTGGTCAGATCCGCGGGCGGCAGGGCGGTCCGGCCAGCGCCCAAGCCGCGGACCCGTGCGCCCGGCCGGCAGGGGCGCCGGCC
>CAZSYS010000289.1:0-4522 GCA_964611365.1 uncultured Planctomycetales bacterium | reverse complement strand
GCTACGGCGCTGCGCATCGACGGTTGTTGCCAAGCTGCACACCGCCGGATGGAGGTACGGCCACTTCGACGGCCGGCAGGGGCGCCGGCCGCTACGGCGCTGCGCATCGACGGTTGTTGCCAAGCTGCACACCGCCGGATGGAGGCATGGCCACTTCGGCGGACGGCAGGGGCGCCGGGCGCTACGGCGCTGCGCATCGACGGTTGTTGCCAGGTTGCACATCTCCGGATGGAGGTACGGCCGCTTCGACGGGTGGCAGGGGCGCCGGGCGCTACGGCGCTGCGCGACGCCGATGTGAGACCATGGCGGTGCTTCGCGGCGCCGGGCGCGATCGAAGAACGCATGGGTAACGAATCGCCGCGAGGTACGACTGGAGATCATGCCACAGCGCCATCGGCGGCCGGCAGTCGGCGCGCCGGGGCGCACGGTCAGCGGACCGGGGCGCAGTCGGGTGCCGGCAGAATGTTGGGGCCCAGGAAGCACTTCAGGAACGCCTGCAGGTCAGCCGGGTCCACGTCCTCGTCGCCGTCCAGCAGGGCGTCGTCGCAGGCCGGGTCGCTCTGGGGGATGCCCAGGCCCGAGTAGCAGGCCTGCAGGTGGCCGAAGTCCCGGGCATCCACGTCCTCGTCCCGGTCGAAGTCCGGCGGCACGGTCTGCACCCGGACCTCCACCGCCAGCTGCGCCGGGCTGTTGCTGGCCCCGGCGGCGGTCACGGTGATGGTCGCGGGGTGGGTTCCGACGCCCAGCGACGCCACGTCATAGGTGATGGCGATGGTGTCCGGCTCGCCGGCCGAATCACCGCCGGTCGGATTCACCTCCAGCCAGGCGGCATCGTCGGCGATCGTGTAGACCAGCAGGTCGTTGCCGATGTTGGTGACGGTGAAGGTCTCCGGCGGCAGGCCGGCGCCGCGGTGCAGCTTGCGAACGATGCTGGTGGGATTCAGCTGGATCCGCGGGCCCACCGGCCGGTATTCCAGAATGGTCATCGAGACGTCCTGCGTCGGGCGCTGAACCCACTCGAGGCCGTTCCAGAACCAGCCCGTGCCGCCGTCGTAGCTGTCGTTGTCCATGATGTAGGGGTTGAAGCCCTGCGAGCCGATCGGCGGGTCGACGGTCTCGAACTCCACGAAGTAGGTCTGGCCCGGCGTGAGGCGCGCCTCGTTGGGGTCGTAGCTGACGCCGTGCAGGCCCGAGCCGAAGGACTGGTAGGCCGCGGCCGTCGTCCTGGTCGGCGAGATCTGCGGGCCGGTCGGTCCGCCCTCCCGGATCCGCCAGGTGAAGTCCAGATCCCAGATGTGGTTGGCGCCGGCCGCCCAGACGTCCACCGCCGCCAGACTGGCCTGCGTGGCGACAAAGGTCTGCCCCCACCTGGCCGAGAAGTTGCCCTCCAGCAGGACGCCCAGGCCCTGGGTGCGCTTGTTCATGGTCACCACGGTGCCGTCGTTGTCGCTGAAGACCACCAGGTTGAGGTCGAAGTTCTGGGCGGTGCCCGCGGCGTTGTACGCCCGGCCGCCGGCATAGCTGTTGACGTCCTTGTTTCGCCTGTAAGGCTGAATCACCCCCGATCCCCCGTTGGCGGTCAGCCGGATCGCGTAGGTGTGGCCCGCGTCGGTCGGAGCGTCCGCGGAGCGGAACCGCACCCAGTTATCGGTCACCGCCCCGACGTCGGTGTCGGTGCGCTCGTGGATCACCGTCCAGTTCCGGACGTCCGGATCGCCGTTGTCGCGGAGCAGGGCCACCGACACACCGGCCGGGTCGTTGCCCGCGTAGCTGAACTCGACCCCTCGGACGCCCGTGCCGGTGGCCACGAACGTCTGGTACCAGCGGTTCTCCGGCCAGGTCCAGTCGTTTTTGAAGTATGTCGAGTAGTCGATGCCCAGCTCCGGGTTCAGCACGGCAAAGGCATCCTCGGGAACCTGCACGTACGGGATCACGCGCGGGGCGATGTAGAACAGCGGCTGGTTGACCAGGATGGAGTAGCCCGCGGCCGGCAGGCTGTCGATGCAGTACGCCCCGTCGTGAGTGGTGATCGTCTGGCAGCCGCCGTTGTAGACGGTCGTGCCCAGCCGGCGCGACGGCCCGACCATGCCGTTGTCTGCCGCTGACAGGAACAGGTTGGACTCGTACAGCTCCTGGTAGCCCATCTGCGGCTGGCCCTTGATCTTCTCGAACCGGGCGTGGCCATGTACCCCCCCGAGGGCCAGCGCCGTCTGGGTTGTCAGCATCGACCCGAGGACCGCCAGGATGCCCGGAATACCCGCCCGCCGGATGAATTGTCTGATGAGCCGCATGAGTCCCTCCCGGTCTTGATGTGCCCAGTGGCGAGGCCGCGCGAAACAGGTGCAGGCGACCGGCCCGGCGCCGGCGTGTTGACAGGAAGGGCCCGGTGCCAGGCCGCCGGATGGATTATACCAGACCGGCCGTCCGACGGAAACACGTCTCGCGGGGGTGGCTTGGGCGGAGGCCGCTTGCCGCCCGGCCTGCCGACGGCTTATCCTGACCGAAGCTCCGGGCTTCGGGCATCTTACGCCCGGTCGGAGGATTCAGGACCGGCTGGACGGGAGGTAAGAGACATGGTTGTGCGATTCATTATTGCAAACGTGCTGGCGGCCTGCCTGACCGCCGGTGCGCGGCCGGCTGCCGGGGAGCCCCTGGAACTCTGGGCGGACGGCCGACCCACCTGCCGGCTGGTGCTCCCGACCGGCGACGCCCGCACCGCCCGGCTCGCCCGGGCGACGCTGAATCGCTATCTCGCGCGGTCCTTCGGGATCGAGTGGCCCGTGGTGGCCGAGCCCTCCGAGCCGGGCATCTACATCCTGTGCGGCACGCCCGAGAACCACCCCTGGATCGCCAGGGTGCTGGGACCGCAGGCCGGGGGCGAGGCCTGGGATCACGGCGACGAGGGCTTCCGGCTTCGGACGGCCGAGCACGGCGGTTCGCGCTTCCTGATCGTGCAGGGCCGCACGCCCCGGGCGGTCAAGCACGGCTGCCAGGAACTGGTGTTCTACCGGCTCCGGGCGACCGCGCGCCGCGGCTGGATCGACCTGCCGCTGGACGCGGCCATGGCGCCGGCCATGGCCTACCGGGGCTGTTACATGCTGCCCTGCTGGTCGGCGCACGACTCGCTGGATTCCTGGAGACGGGCGCTGCTGTTCAACGCCGAGCTGACGCTCAACCGCAACTGGTTCTGGCTCGACGGCTTCCCGGTGGCCGGGCATACCGGCGAGTATGCCGGCACCGCCCTGGCCTCCGACCGCAACGTCCGGGAGCTGATCGACCTGGTCCATGCCGAGGACATGAAGTTCCTCATCGGCGGAGGCTGGTTCAACTGGCATCATGAAAAGGCCGTGGGCAAGGATTATGCGCGGGGCAGGGACTACTATCTGGCCTACCTCGATGCCTTCGGCGACATCGACGGCTTCTACATCGAGCCGACCGGCGAAGGCGCCGAAACCGCCGGCTGGGAGCCCGAGTGCGACATGCTGATCGAGCTGATCCGCACGGTGCTGGACCGGCGGCCGGAGATGGAGTTCGCCGTGGCCATCGGACGGTTCAACAACCCCGAGTACCTGCGGCGGATGAGCCGGCTGGATCCCAGACGCGTGTTCTGGTGGTGGTGCTGGGGCGACCCGCTGCGCGACCGGGCCCTGGACCTGTATCCCGGCGTGCTGCGCTGGCACATCATCGCTCCGATGCAGGACTATCACGGCTCGACGGAGGCCCCCGGACCGGCCGAACGCGTGCTGGCCGGAATCGTGACCAGTTACGACCCCGGGCAGGGCTTCGGCAACCCCTGGGAGGGCTGGGGCAGACTCGGCGTGGACCATCGCCGCGACTTCGACCCGTACGACGTTCCGTACTTCGCCCACCAGTACCTCTACCGCGAGCGCTGCTGGCGGCCCGAGCTGGCCGAGGAGGATTTCGTCGCCCGCCTGCAGGCGAGGCTCTTCGACGCCGACGCGCCGCCGGAGGCCGCGGCCCGGTACTGGACGCTCTCGAAGCTGACCCTGCGGGCCAACGTCGGCAAGCCGCCGACGCCGGATGATCTGGCGCCGCTGCGGGCCTTCCTGGACGCCGCCGCCGTCCGCCCGTTCACCGCGCGGACCATGGACACCCTCCGGCGGATGGACAAGGCCCTGGGCAGACTCGGCGAGCTGGCCCGGCCGCAGGATCCCTCGCCGTCCGGAGGCACCACGGCTCCGGCCGGCTGACCGACCCGGACGCCTTGTCCCTGCATGGTGCAGACGTATTGCACACAAGCCCAGGAGGCCTTCATTGCGATTGCCTGCCGCTCCCGTTTGGTCTACCTTGATCGGCCTGATCCGCGGGCATCGTCAGTGAGCCCGGCAGCGGGGTGCCCGCAGATCACGCGGATGGACGCCGATCCCGCCGGCCGGATGGTCGACCACTGATCCGCGTTTAAAAACGGGGACGCAGCTCGTTTCACGGACAGCGGCGTGCCCTTGTTGAAGGCTCGACGCTTCAAACGAAGGTCCAAAGAGCACAACCTCCGGATCAGGCA
>CAZSYS010000288.1:0-5911 GCA_964611365.1 uncultured Planctomycetales bacterium | reverse complement strand
GACCGTGGTGGCCAGTCCGTCCCTGCCGGGGCGCCGCTTTCCGGAGCCAGCCGCGGCCGGGGGGCCGGCCGGAGTCCTGCGGCGCGTGGCCGGCGGCTGGACGGCGGCGGTGGCGGCCTGCGCGCTGGTCTGGCTGGCCGCCCGGCTGGCGTTCTTCGTTGGTTTCGAGGGCAGCGACGATCTTTTTCACGTCCGTTTCGCGGCCGCGTGGGACCGTGCGCCGATCGATCAGTGGGAATCGCGGCTGCCGGTCAACGGGCTGATCCGTCTGTCCATGATGTTGTTCGGGCCGACCGAGGCCGCGGCCGTGCTGCCCTCCATGCTTTCGTCAGCGGCGCTGACCGGCGTCGTGCTGTGGTGGTGCCGGCGGCGGGCGACGGTCCGCCATGCCTGGTGGGCCGGCCTGCTGACGGCCCTGCTTCCGGTGGAGATCCTCGCGGCCACCACGATCACGGCTTCTCCGCCGACAGACGCCCTGCTGGCCTGCGGCGCGGCGGCGCTGCTGGGCGCGTTCGGGTCCCGGACCGGCCGGATCACGGCGGCCTGCTGCCTGGGCCTGGCGCCGGCGGTTCATCCGATGGCGTGGTTTTACCTGGCGGCGCTGGGTGCGGCGGTGCTGATCATCGCGCCGCGGCGGTTCGGCCGGACGCTGGTCCTGGTGGCGGCTTCGGCCGTGCTGTGCGCGGCGGTCGAACTGGGCGTCTGGGCTTTCCTGTATGGCGACCCGTCGCTGAAAGCCCGGGTGGTGGCCCGGATCCTCCATTCTTCCAGCGTGATTCCGGAGCGCACGCTGACGCTGGAGAAGGCCGTCTGGGCCTGGCAGCATCTGCTGATCAGCAAGGGCTTCGGCCTGGCGGTGCCGGTAGCCCTGGGAGGCGGTCTGCTGGCCTGGCGGAGGCTGGACGCGTCGCTTCGCGTGCTGGCCGGGGCGGCGCTGCTGTACTGGTGCTGGATCGGGTTCGGATCCTACCTGCCGTGGTGCTACCGGCCGATCACGCCGACGGTGCGGTATTTTCATCCGCTGGTGTTCCCGGTCGGCCTGCTGTTTGCCGTGACGGTGACCGATCTGGTCGGTTCGCGGGTCGCGGCCCGGGCGACGGGGGCTGCGGTCCTGCTGAGCTGCCTGGTCGCCTCGCTGGCCTCGGGTTCGTGGGGGCAGAACGTGGAGATCAGCCGCGAGCTGCTGGCCTACGCCCGGCGGCATCCGGAGCTGCGATTCGTGACCGACCTTTATACCGTCAACGAGATGTACGTCCTCAACGGCCTGCGCACCCCGACCAACGTGCTGGCCACGGCGCATGCCCGCCTGCGGCGGCAGATGGATCCCGGCGTCGCGTGCGTGCCGGCGGAAGGTCCCTGGCCGGCGGATGCGATCCTGGTGAACCCTCTGAACCTTGCCCGGTCGCCCTGCGAGCAGGAGGATTTCCGGACCCGGGCCGGTGCTCTGCTTCACCAGACCGCCGGGAGCCGGCGGCTGATCTGCCGCTGGGTTCCGGCGCTGCGTGATACGGCCTGGGCGGTCCGCAAGCCGCCCGCGGAGGTGCTGTCGCTGCGGGCGGAGCAGGCCGAAGGCTCCGGGGCGGGGGAATCCACTGCACCGGTCGACGGGCCGGGTTGAAGCCCCGGGCTGCGCGGGGTGGCCAGCCGCGGAACATCGGGGCGGTCGTCAGCCGGTGCCCACCGGCTGCAGGAGAAGGTAATCGAAATCGACCTGGCGGATGATCCGCCGGAGCAGACCGGCTGCGGGCCAGTGCCGGATGCGGGCCATGATCGGGCTGTCGGCGAACTTCATCCCCGTCACCCGCCGGCGATGGCGCCGGACGTAGCGCTGCAGGCTGCCGGCCGACCGCAGGCTGTGGCGCGAGGGCCGCCAGTCCGTCCCCCGACCGCAGAGCCGCTCGGCGATCCAGCATCTCAGGCGGTTGGGCAGGATTCCGACGACGGGCAGGCGATAGATCGGGTCGTGCCGCAGGAGCCGCACGCCCGCCGGCGTGGTCAGCACCGCAACGCCGTCGGGGCGCAGCACGCGGCAGACCTCGGAGAAAAAGCCGTCGAGGTCCTCGACGAATTCGATGACCTCCATGCACAGCAGCAGGTCGAAGCTTGCGTCGGCGAAGGGCCAGCGTCGCATGCACGAACACCGGACGAACGAGAAGTCCGGCGGATCGCCCAGGCGGCGCCGCAGATCGGGAAAGTTCATGACCACATGATCGGTGCCGACGCAGGAGACGCCCAGGGCGTGCAGGGCCGTCAGGTCGCCGGCGTAGGCCGTGCCGATCTCCAGGAGCCGCCTGCCGGCCAGCGGGCCGACCAGGGCCTGGAGTTCGCGTCCCAGGCGCAGGCCGCGGCGGAAGTTCTCCATCGCCCAGCGGCGGCTAGCCGGACGTGCGGTCGAGGACTCCAGGGAGCCGGCGAGGGCGGCGCGGGCCCGGTCGATCCGGGCTGTCCGGGGCCCGGCGGTCATGCGGTCCGTGGGCCGGGCGGCGTCGCGGTCAATAGCCCATGCGTCGGTTGGGAATGACATACAGCGGAACCGGCTCGGGTTGCGTCGCCGGCACATAGGGGATCGGCTGGGTGCTGATCCGCGGTTCGTCCAGGGCGATCAGGGCGGCCATGCATTCCCGCAGCTGATGGTCGAACTTGCGCGCGGCGATGAAGTTGACGTCCAGGTGGCTCAGGTCACCCTTGGGCCGATCCGCCCGGGGCGAGGTGAAGTCCTCCGGGCCCGCATCGGCCTGGACGTACGCCAGCTGCCGGCCGGTGGCGGTGTCGAAGACCACGCCGGCCAGCCCTGCGTGCGCGGCCGCCGCGGGCTTGGGTCCGAAGATCAGGCAGAGTTCGGCGCGCACCCGGCGGGCGCAGCCGACCACGTCGTAAAGGTCCAGATCGGGCCTGCGGACGCTGTACTCGTCGAAGATCACGACCTGCTGCAGCTCCGGCATGGTCCGGAAGAGCGAGTTGAGCCAGGCGGCATCCTCGGTCTTCATCGTGCCCACGACCCACTCGGCCTCGCGGATGAGCCGGCCGGTGACGGTGAACAGCGGATCGGGCCTGACCAGTCGCACCACCGCCAGGGAGGCCGGAAACAGCCCCCGGGTCCGTTCCTTCTGGAACAGCACGAAGCCGCTGGCCGACGTGTCGATGTCGCCCACCAGGCCCAGGTCGGCCCCGGCCAGCGTGGGGCCCTGGTAGGCCAGCGGAGGAGGCTTCGGTTTCTCCGCGCATCCCGGACCCGCTCCCAGGACCAGCGACAAGGCCGCCAGACCGGCGCGGATCCGACGCGGATCGATGAACGCAGTGATCATGCCCACAGACTCCCGCGGTGCCTGGCCTTCCAGGAACCTTCCACCGGGGTTTATCGGCATTCCGCGGCGCAGGTCCAGTTATATCCGGACGGAAGAACCGCCGAGGAGCCGCGGTTCAGGGGCGTCGGAACCCCGGTTTTTCCGGACGTGCCGGACGCACGCGGCGTATTCCGGCCGGCCCGCGCGATTCGCGCAAACCCGACGGCTCATAACTCACGGGGCACCGCGGCCGGGCCGATAGCATGGGTGCGATGTCCCGCAAGACTGGTGCAGTCATCGATGTTCCGGCCGGCGCCGGGGAGGCCTCCGCGTCGCGGATCGCGCCGGCCTACCCGCGTCTGGTGCCGGCCGCGGAGGCCGGCCCGCCGGTGCGGGTCAGCTGGCCGGCGGCGGTGGGCAATGCCCTGCTGGAGACGCCGTGGCTGGTGTGGAGCCTCTTTGACGCCGCGGTGGCCGGCCTGGGCGCGTACCTGGCGTACCACCTGCTGGTGTGGACCCCCCAGGGCGCCTGGATCCGGTTTCCGCTGTGGCACACCGGGCTGATCCAGGCGGCCTGCCTGGTGCTTTCGGGGCTGATCTTCGGCCTGTACGAGCAGCAGACGCTGCTGCGGCGGTCGCGCATCATCGCCCGGTCGGTGCTGAGCATCGCCCTGGCGGTGGGGCTGGCTTACGTGGTGATCTCGCTGTTCATGTACTGCGTGCAGAGCCGGCGGGTGCTGGTGCTGGCGGCGGGTTTCTACCTGCTGATCGCCCCGACCGTGCGCCTGCTGATCTGCTGGAGCACGCCGAGCTACAGCCGCCGGTTCCTGATCGTGGGCACGGACCGCAAATCCCGGATGTTCCCCCCCAGCCACGGCGACGGGCTCTCGCGGCGGTACCGCCTGGCCGGATACGTAGCCATGGACGCCGTGGAGGTCGGACGCGACCTGGGCGGCTACCGGGTGCTGGGCACGATTGACGACATCGAGCAGCTGGCGGTCGAGCACGACATCAAGGAGGTGGTGGTCGGGCCGGGGCCGTCGCGCAACCCCCGTGCGCTGGAGAAGGCCCTGGGCTGCCTGCGGCTCGGCTGCCGGGTGACGAACTCATCGACATTCTACGAACAGGTGCTCAGCGAAGTGCCGCTGGACCATCTGGAGCCCAACTGGTTCCTGTTTGCGGACCTCAAGCACTACCGCGAGGCCCAGATGATCATCAAGCGGCTGCTGGACATCATCGGCGCGGTCGTGGGGCTGACGCTGAGCCTGCCGCTGTGGCCGCTGATCGCCCTGCTGATCAAGTTGACCAGCCCGGGTCCGGTGCTCTACAGCCAGCAGCGCATGGGCCGCAACGGCGAGGTCTTCCGCCTTCACAAGTTCCGCACCATGTACCTCAACGCCGAACAGGACGGGCATGCCTGGGCGGCCAAGGACGACCCCCGCGTCACGCGGGTGGGATGGTACCTGCGGCGCAGCCGGCTGGACGAGCTGCCGCAGCTGTGGAACATCCTGCTGGGCCAGATGTCGATCGTCGGACCGCGCCCGGAGCGGCCGGAGTTCGTCCGCGAGCTCAGCAGCCAGATCCGGTTCTACAACGAGCGCCACCTGGTCAAGCCCGGGCTGACCGGCTGGGCCCAGATCAACTACCCCTACGGCGCCAGCGTCGAGGACGCCCGGCGCAAGCTGCAGCTGGACCTGTGGTACATCAAGCACATGTCGCTGGAGCTCGACCTGGCCATCCTGCTGCGGACCCTGGGCACCGTCTTCCTGGGCTCGCGCTGAGCCCCGGCCGGACCGCCGGCGGCCGCAGCCATGACCACCGTCACCGTCCATCCCGATGTACGCTCACCGGCACGGCCTGTCCGCGCGGGCCGGCGGCTGCTGTTCATCCCCGCGGCCTTTGCCGCAGCGCTGGCGGCCGCCGGGCTGACCGGCGAGCTGCTGGTCCGCATGCTGATCGGAACGCCGATGCCCGAACGCCTGCCGCTGATGACCGTCCAGGCCAATCCCTGGCGCGGATACGCCATGGTGCCCGGAGGCGACCATTTCACCTACCACCACCCCGTGCGGGTCAACAGCCTCGGGCTCCGCGGACCGGACGTCGGACCGCGCCGCCCGGGCGAGACCCGGGTGCTGGTGCTCGGCGACAGCCTGACCTACGGTCAGGGGGCGGCCGACGACCGGACCGTGCCCGCGCTGCTGGAGCAGCGGCTGGCCGGTGACGGGGCCGGCGCGGTCCGCGTGATCAACGGCGGCCTGCGCGGGTATGCCACCAACCAGGAGGTCGGCCTGCTGGCCGAGCTCGGTCCGGTCATCCGTCCCGACGTGGTCGTGCTGATGTGGTACTGGAACGACCTGGAGGAGGGCAACATCGACGGCACCTGCGCCCGGCTGGCGCGCAGCGGGCCGGTGGCCTTCGACACCTGGACCCGCATGGAGGGCGAGGCGCTGGCCGGCTGGCGCAGGCGGCAGTGGCTGCGGCGCAGCGCCGCGCTGATGCTCCTGCACGACGTGGCCGCCCGCGCGGGCGCCGGACGGCAGGCCGGCATCACCGATCTCGAGACCGGCCTGGAGCGGCTGGACCGGCACCTGGCCCGGCTGGCCGAGCTGGGCGCCGGGATGGGCGCC
>CAZSYS010000287.1:0-6107 GCA_964611365.1 uncultured Planctomycetales bacterium | reverse complement strand
GTGCGGGCCGGCCGCGGTCGGCGGGGGCGGACGACCGCCGCCCGATCCCGGCGGACGCGGTTTTCCGCCGGAGATTGTGTCAGCATAACACATGGCAGGTTCAAGTAAAAAAGGCGTGACTGGCCTCCGGCGATGCGGAACCGGTTCCCATGTCGCCCGGTCATGGGGTATTTGTGCGCGATGGATACAGGCACAGCGGACGCGGGAACCATCGGCCTGCCATCGGGCGAACAGCAACGCCGTTGCAGCCGGCCGGCGACGTCCTATGCGGCCGAGCCGGTGCCTATGCCCATTTTTCGTCCGCAGGACCGCTGTTCTTGAGCGAGCCGGCGGCGAGTTGCGCATCAGTTCGCCGGACGGAGGCGGGACGGTGGCTTGCGGGGTTCTGCGTGCGTCCGATTCCGAAGCGCCTGTTGCGGAATCGCGTCGCCGACGTCGGTTTGCAATGCGCAGGGCCGCCACGTAGCCTTGGCGCGGCTTGGCGGGAATCCATGCATGGCGCGCGCGGCGATCATGGTGGCCTGTGTTCTCGGGTGGGTGGTCCTGGTTGCCGGGGTGTTGGCGCCGCTGAGCGGATCCATGATGGCGATGGCGGATTCCCGCCGGGTCTCGACGGCGTCGCTGGGGTTGCCGCCGCCGGCGCGGCTGCTGGTTCACACGCTGGTGCTTTCGGGCGTGGCCACGGCGGCGGGGTTGCTGCTGAGCCTCCCGGCCGGCGGGCTGCTGGGCTCGACGCGGCACCGCCGGCCCTGGCTGCTGGGGCTGATTCTCTGCCCGCTCTTTATCCCTCCGCAGGTCTACGCCTACGCCTGGAGTCTGCTGCCGGGGGTCGGCGTCCGCTCCGGCGGCGCAGGGGTGGTGCCGGCGGGGCTGATCACCGCGGGCTGGTTGTGGCCGGCGGCGTCGCTGATCATCGCGTCCGGCTGGCGGAGCTCGGGCCGGCAGGCCTGGAGGCTGGCCCTGCTGGACACCGGCCCGTTCCGGGCTCTGGTTTCGGCGGCCCTGCCCGCGCTGCGGCCGCAGCTGGTGGCCGCCGGCGGCACGTTGTTCGCGGTGGCAACGATCGAATATGCGATTCCACACATCCTCCTGGCCCGGGTTCACGCGACCGAGCTGATGCTGCTGGTCGAGGCCGGCGCGCCGCCGGGGCAGGTGGCGCGGCTGGCGATCTGGCCGTTTCTGATGGCCGCCGGGGGCGCGGCGTTGGCGGCCGGAAGTCTTCGGGGGGTGAAGACATGGCAGGCGGTGGAGGACGAAGAAGCCTGGGGCGGCCGGTCGCGGCCCGGGCGGCGGGGGCCGGAAACAGACGCTGCGTGTGGGGCCGGCCGGGGCGTGTGGTGGGGCACGGCCGGGGTGCTGGCGGTGACGGTGGGGTTTCCGGCGGCGCTGATGGTGATGAACTGGCGTGATCCGCGTGCCTGGGCGGAGGGTTTTCGGCTTTTCGGCGCGCAGTGGGTGAGTTCCGCGGCCGTAGCGGCGGTTTCCGGCGTGCTGGCCGCGGCGGTGGCGCTGGCGACGGTGCTGTGGCCGGTCGCCGGGCCGCGCCGCCGTCCCGGGGTCGGGGCCGTGCTGCCTTTTCTGTCGGCGCTGACTCCGCCGGCCGTCCTGGGAGTGGGGATGGTGCTGGTTTACAACGGTCTGAGCGGGCTGGACCGGATGTACCCGGCGCTGCCGGGAGCCGGCGCGGCCGCGCGGCTGCTGGAGTTTCTCTACGCCGACAGCCCGGCCGCCTGGACGCTGGTGCTGGCCGGGCGCTACGCGGCGGTGGCGGTGCTGGTGGCCTGGTTGTGTGCCGGCCGTCGAAGCGTGGTGCTGGTGGATCAGGCGAGGGCGGACGGGGCCGGGAGGTGGGCGGTTCTGGCCCACGTGTTGTGGCCGATGCACGCACCGATGCTGCTGGCCGGAGGCATGATCGTGGCGATGCTCTCGCTTTCGGAGGTGGTAGCGACGCACCTGGTGGGTCCGACGGGCTTCCCGAGCATTGCCCTGACGCTGCTGACGCACATGCACTACGGCCGGGACGACGTGGTGATCGCCGCGAGCCTGACGATGGTCGGCGGCGTCGTGGTGCTGATGGCCGCCTGCGGGCGGCTGCTGACGCGGGGAGGTTGAGGCCGGATATGGACGCCTGGGCCCATTGCCGGGTAAAGGCGGCCGCGGCGGCGGTCTGGCTGGCGCTGACGGTGGTCGGCGGCTGCGACCGCCGGGAGGCCGGCGGGCCGCGGCCGGTGCTGACGTTCGGCGGACAGGGGCTGGGGCCGGGGCAGTTCGTGTACCCGCGGGCGATTGCGGTGGCGCCGGACGGGTGCGTGTTTGTCGTGGACAAGACCGCACGGATCCAGCGCTTCGATGCCGACGGACGGTTCCAGATCTCCTGGCGGATGCCGGAGTGGGAGGCGGGCAAGCCGACGGGGTTGTTCGTGGACCGGCGGGGCCGGGTGCTGGTGGCGGACACGCACTACCACCGGGTGATGATTTACGACCGCGACGGGCGCGAGCTGGGGCGGTTCGGCACGCGCGGCACCGGTGCCGGCCAGTTCGAGCTGACCACGGACGTGGCCGAGGGCGATGGCGGCGGGCTGTACGTCAGCGAGTACGGCGGCAATGACCGGATCAGCCGTTTTGCCCCGGACGGGTGCTGCACCGGCTCGTTCGGCGGACCGGAAGCCGGTCCGGCGGCGTTGCGGCGGCCGCAGAGCCTGGTGTGGGATCCGCGGGGGTCGTTGTGGGTCGCGGATGCGGTCAACCACCGGATCTGCCGGTTCTCGCCGGACGGCCGGCTGCTGCAGTCGTTCGGGCGGATGGGAGCCGGGCCGGGGCAGTTGAAGTATCCTTACGGCCTGGCCCTGTGCCCGGACGGCACGCTGCTGGTGAGCGAGTTCGGCAACAACCGGGTTCAGCGGTTCGACCGCAGTGGTGCGAGCCTGGGCACCTGGGGCGGGACGGGGCGCGAGCCGGGCCGGTTCCTGGGGCCCTGGGGCGTGGCCGTGGGGCCCGGTCGGCGGGTGTACGTGCTGGACTCGGGCAACAACCGCGTGCAGGTGTTCGAGCTCCGCTGAGGCGTTCGGACCGGCGCGGCCTGCCGGATCGTGCGTCGGCGCGGGGCGCGTGAGGCCGGCGGCGGTGTTTCCAGATGTGGAGGGACGGTGGTCGCCCTGACCAGTCCGATCTCGTTCGACCGGCCGGAATGGCTGTGGCTGGTGCTGCTGGCCCCGGTGCTGGCGGCGGTCTCGCGGCGTGCGCTGGGCGGGCTGGAGCCTTCGCGCCGGCGGGCGGCGCTGGCTCTGCGGAGCGCGGTGATCGTGGTGCTGGCGGCGGCCCTGGCCCGGGTGGAGTGCGTGCGCCGGCACGACGGCGTGGCGGTGATGTTCGCCCTGGACCGCTCGCGGAGCATTCCCGACGAGCGGCGCAAGGCCGCGGAGGACTACATCCGCGCGGTGGTGCGGGACGCGCGGGGCGACGACCGCGTCGGGGTGATCGCCTTCGACACGGCGGCCCAGGTGGACCTGATGCCCAGCCGGGTCGGGTTCGAGATCAACGGCTTCGGGATGCCCGAGGCTCCGGACCGCACGGACATCGGGGCCGGGGTGCGGATGGCGATGGCCGCGTTTCCGGAGGGCTTTGCCCGGCGGATCGTGCTGCTGAGCGACGGCAACGAGAACCTGGGCCGCCTGACCGACGAGCTGGACGCGGCCGCGGCCAACGGGATCGTCGTGGACGTGGTGCCGCTGCGCTACCGCTACGACAACGAGATCGTGTTCGACCGTCTGGTCGCCCCCGGCCAGGCCGACCGCCAGACGCGGGTTCCGCTGCGGATGGTCCTTCGCAGCCGCAAGCCGACGCGGGCGCGGCTGACGGTCTACCACAACGGGGCGGAGGTTCCGCTGGCCGACCCGTTTGTGGACCTGAGCGGGGACATGAAGCCCGACCCGGTGACGCTGCCGGTGGAGCTGACCGAGGGCGGCGTGCACCGTTTCGACGCCCGGATCGCGCCGGTGGACCAGGCGGCCGACGCGATTGCCGACAACAACCGGGCCACGGCCTTCACCTTCGTCGAGGACCGCGGGCGGGTGCTGATTCTCTCGGCGGCCGGCAGCACGGACGACCGGGTGCTGGCCGAGGCTCTGCGGCGGGAGCGCGTCGACGTGGACCTGGCGACCGTGGACCGGTTTGCCGTGGACCTGCTGAGACTGCAGGAGTACGGGTCGGTGATCCTGGCGAACGTCCCGGCGGACGCCTTCACCGCCGAGCAGCACCGGTCGCTGGCCAGCTACGTGCGGGACTTCGGCGGCGGGCTGATCATGACCGGCGGGCACGAGGCCTTCGGGGCCGGCGGTTGGATCGGCACGCCGATCGAGGAGGTCAGCCCGGTGCGGTTCGAGATCCGCCACAAGAAGCAGATGCCGCGCGGCGCGCTGGCCATCGTGATGCACAGCTGCGAGATTCCAAGGGGCAACTACTGGGGCGAGGAGGTGGCGATCGCATCCGTGCGGGCGATCAGTTCGCTGGACTACCTCGGGGTGATCGCCTACTCCTGGAGCAGGAACGGGGCCAACTGGGAGGTGCCGCTGGCCCCGGCGACGGACAAGGAGGCGGTGATCCGCCGGATCCGGGGCATGGAGATCGGCGACATGCCCGACTTCGGGACCACGATGAGCATCGCGGTCCGTGATCTGATGGCCCTCAAGGACGCCGCCCAGCGACACATGATCATCATCAGCGACGGCGACCCCAGTCCGCCGGCCGACGAGACGCTCGATGAGATGGTCCGCAACCGCATCACCTGCTCCACGGTGGGCATCGGTTACGGCAGCCACGTGGAGGAGCCGCCGCTGCGGCGGATTGCTCAGGTCACCGGAGGCCGGTTCTACCCGGTGAAGAACCCCGGCCGCCTGCCGCAGATCTTCGTCAAGGAGGCCCGCACGGTGAAGCGGGCGCTGATCAGCGAGAACCCGTTCCGTCCGCGGATGTCGATCGGCTTCCCGGAGATCACCGCGGGCATCTCGCCGGGCGAGCTGCCGCCGCTGGGCGGCCTGGTGCTGACCGAACGCAAGGACGAGGCCCTGGTGCCGATCGTGCGGGAGAGCGTCGACGCCGGCGAGCGGGTATCGGATCCGGTGCTGGCCTACCGCAACTTCGAGATGGGCAAGATGGCCGTGTTCACCAGCGGCTGGTGGCCCAGGTGGGGCGGAGACTGGGCCGGGTGGGACAAATTCGGCAAGCTCTGGGCCCAGCTGGTGCGCTGGGCGATGCGCCAGGAGGGATCGGCCGATTTCGACGTGATCACCCGGCTGGAGGGCAGCAGAGGGCACATCGTGATCGAGGCTCTGAACAAGGAGGCCGGGTACCTGAACTTCCTGCAGATCCGCGGGCGGCTGATGACGCCGTCGATGGAGCGACTGCCGCTGGAGCTGCATCAGACCGGACCGGGGCGCTACGAGGGGAGCTTCGACGTCACGGAGCAGGGCAACTATCTGGCGAACCTGCAGTACAGCGACGGCCGCGGCGAATCGGGGCTGATCCGCACCGGTTTGAGCATGGCCTACTCGCCGGAGTTCCGGGACCTGGGTGCCAACGAGCCGCTGCTGCAGGAGGTTGCCGCCCGCACCGGAGGGCGCGTGCTGGCGATGGATCCGGCGGCCGACGACGTGTTCAACCGCAATCTGCCGCCGTCGGTCTCGCGGCGTCCGGCCTGGCGGTGGCTGGTGCAGTGGGTGCTGCTGCCGCTGTTTGTTCTGGACGTGGCCGTGCGGCGGCTGGCGGCGCTGCCGGCGCTGTCGCTGTATGTCGAGGCGACGGTGCTGCTGAGCGGCTGGGCCGGCGTGCGTGCCTGCGGCGGGGGTTTGTGGGGGTACCTGGGCGTGCTGGTGCTGGCCGAGACGGTCGGGTGGACGGTGCGGTGGGCGTCCATCGGTCCGACGCTGGCCTACCTGACGGCCGGCGTCGCGGGGGTGGCCGGAGCCGGACGGCGCAGCGCCGCGGCGCTGTCGCGGCTCAAGGGCGTGCGCGAGCGGGTCCGGGAGGACATGGAGACCCAGGCCCGAACCGCCGAATCCGCACCGGTGGAACCGACGGGCCCGGCGCCGGAGGTCGATCGGACCCGGCGG
>CAZSYS010000286.1:2214-6189 GCA_964611365.1 uncultured Planctomycetales bacterium | reverse complement strand
AGAACCTCTTTCGCCCCTGCGGGGCTCTTGTCGTGCCTGACGATTCCCAGGGGCTCACGCCCCTGGCTGAACACCGCCGCCCCTGTCGGGGCTGGTTGCCGGCGCCGCGTAGCGCCGTAGCGCCCGGCGTCTTGGATGCGGGCACATCGGCGTCGCGCAGCGCCGCAGCGGCCGGCCGCCACCCTTGCAGAATCGTGCGGCCGGGGGCGCAGCAGGTCGCGCCGGGATCAGAGACTGCCGGCCGGCGGCAGCGGCAGCACGCAGCGGAAGCCGACGTTGTGCTGGTGCGTTCCCGGCTCGGCGGCAGCCCGGGCATCGACGCGGCACTTCTCGATCGGGTCGGCGAACGAGCCGCCGCGAATCACGCGCTGTCCTCCGACCAGCGGACCGACGCGTGCATCGCGGGCATCCTTGGCCAGCGGGTTGGGGTAGTTGGCGTCGCCGAAGGCCCTGGTGCCCCGCTCCAGGCCGGTGGCGGGATCTTCCTGACTGGGGTAGGCGTAGCGGCCGGGATCGTACCAGTCCGCGCACCACTCCCAGACGTTGCCGGCCATATTGAACGCCCCGCACGGGCTGACCCCCGGGGCAAAGGCCATCACCGGCGCGGTAAACTCGTAGCCGTCGAAGGTCTGGCGGTGGGTGCGGCTGTTGCACAGGTAACGGGTCGTCTCCACGACCTCGTCGTTGCCCCAGGGATACGTCCGCCGGTCGTCGCCGCGGGCGGCGGCCTCCCACTGGGCCTCGGTGGGCAGCAGCTTGCCCGACCAGCGGGCGTAAGCGCAGGCCTCGAACCAGGAGACGTTCCGCACCGGGTGGTGGTCGTTCACCCCGCGGACGTGATAGTCGGCGTAACGGTTGGATGGCCGGGGCTCGAGGTCGTGCCTGCGGGCCTCATGGACGAACCTGGCGAACTGCCGGTTGGTCACCTCGCAGATGTCGATGTAAAAGTGGCCGGCCCGGACGTGCCGCGCCGGGACCTCGTCGGCGTCGGTTCCGCCGCCCATGACCAGCTCCTGGGCGGGCACGTAGGCCATGATCATGTTGTCGGCCTCGCCGACGATGTAGCGCGGCCAGCCGCGATAGTGGTCATCGGGATTGTTCGGGTCGTAGTGACCGGTCAGCGGATAGAAGCCCGGCGGCAGGGACACCCCGGCCGGCAGGGGAGTCGTCACGTCCGCCAGCGGGCTGAAGTGCTCGCGCTGGCTGCACCCGGCGCCCGCCGCCAGCAGGATCCACCCCGAAACAAACGCCGCGGCCCGCAGCCGCCGATTCACCACAAGCATGGCATCCTCCCGCAGGGATCCGCCGATCGCCTGCCCGTCAGGCCGCGCCCGGCGCGAACTCGACCACCGCATCACGGCTCATAGCTGGCCAGCTCCTGCCGGGGCTGGCCCCAGTGCATGTGCCGGCCGCCGATCCGCATCACCAGCACCACCTCGCCCAGCCGGTCGGCCTCGCGAACCGGGTCCCGGTGAGCCTCGACCACCTCCTCGGTCGCCAGGACGAGCATGCCCCGGCGGGCCAGCACGTGGTCGCCGTCCAGCAGCGCCTGCGTGCGCTGCCGGAGCTGCTGGAGCGACGTCAGCCGCTGCTCGAGCTTCTGGCGCCGGTCCTCCCACTCGATGAACGCCCGGTCCCGGCCCCAGAACTGGGCCGACGCACTGCCCACGTCCACCCGGAAATCGTAGTAGGCCAGCTTGAACCGGGCCTCGGCGTACTCGATCTCGCGCTCCAGCACCGCGATCTCCCGGCTGGTCTCGTTCAGCCGCTTCTCGGCCTCCTGCAGGTCGGCGATGAAAAACACCTTCTCGATGACGTCGCCTTCCTTCAGCCGCACCAGGTCGTACTCGTCGATCGCCGTACGGTAGACCTCGCCCCGGTAGGGAAAGATCTCATCGCCGGCCACCTGCACCCGCCGGTAGTACTCCGACGGCAGGCTGACCGGCACAAACGCCCGGCGCATGAACACCCGGGCCTCGTGCGAGTTGGCGTGCTCCACGCACAGCTCCCCGTAGACGCTCAGGCCCGGCAGTCCGTCGGCGGTGGTGTACTTGAACTCGTAGCGGCCCGGCGAAAGATTGAAGACGCTGAACTCCTCGGGGCTCCGCTCCAGGCGGTGCTCGAACTCGCCCTCGCCGGCAATCTGGTGGGCCCGGGTGTAGGACCCCGCCACCGTCACCGTCGCTCCCGGCGGAGAGAAGAACTGCACCTGAAGCCTGCTCTGGTCGGCGTAGCCGGTCTCCATCGAGTAGTCCCGGGGGGCGCAGCCGGCCAGAACCCCCGTGGCCGCCGCAACGCACGCCGTCAACCAGGCCGACGGCCGGAGGACCGGCCGGCCCGCAGCGGATCCGGGCAGCAACTCTGCATTGTGCACGTCGATGACTCCTTCTTGGAGGGTCTCAAGGAAGCCTTCTCACCGTCCGGGTCGCGGCAGGCTCCCGTCGGAAGGCTCGACCGGAAGCTCGACCGAGGTCGCGGCCTCGAGGGAGGGCCCGGAAGCGGCCCCGTGAACGTGCCGCCGGCAGGCCGGCCCGTCCGGGCTATCAATGTAGCCATCGCCGCCGGGCTGTCAACCCCGCCGGATCACTCCTCCGCGGTCGTCTGGCGCTCGATTTCCGCCCCCACCGCCCGCAGCCGCCGCTCGATTTTCTCGTACCCCCGGTCGATGTGGTAAACCCGGTTCACCCGGGTCTCCCCCTTGGCCACCAGACCGGCCAGCACCAGGGCCGCCGAGGCCCGGAGGTCCGAGGCCATCACCTGGGCCCCCACCAGCCGTTTGACCCCCTGGACGATGACCGTCGGCCCCTCCTTGCGGAGCTTGGCCCCCAGCCGGTTGAGCTCGGCCACATGCATGAAGCGGTCGGGGTAGATCTTCTCGGTGACCACGCTGTTGCCGTCCGCCAGGCTCAGAAGAGCCATGATCTGGGCCTGAAGGTCGGTCGGGAAGCCCGGATACGGCTGGCTGGTCACGTCCACCGGCTCCAGCCGCCGGGCGCTGGACACCACCACCTCGTCGTCCTCGCGCTCGACGTTCACCCCGATCGCCCGCAGCCGGTCGACCACCGCCAGGAGATGCTCCAGCCGGCAGTTCCGCAGCCGCAGCTCGCCGTTGGTGATCGCCCCGGCCATCATGAACGTCCCGGCCTCGATGCGGTCCGGAATCACGGTGTGCTCGCAGCCGCCCAGCTGCTTGACGCCGGTGATGGTCACCCGCGGAGTGCCCTGGCCGGTGATCCTCGCGCCGCAGGCGTTCAGGAAGTCCGCCAGGTCGGCGACCTCCGGCTCGCAGGCGGCCGACTCGATCACCGTCGTGCCCTCGGCCAGGCACGCGGCCATCATCACGTTGGCCGTCCCGGTCACCGTCGATCCGAACGGGCCGCCCAGAAACAGCTCCGCCCCGTGCAGCCGCTTGGCCTTCAGCAGAATGTCGCCGTTGACCAGGTCCACGTCCGCCCCCAGCCCGGAAAGCCCGCCGACGTGCAGGTTGATCGGCCGGTCGCCGATCGCACAGCCCCCCGGCATGCTCACCTGGGCCTTGCGCCGCCGCCCCAGCAGCGGACCCATCACGCAGACACTGGCCCGCATCCGCCGGACCAGGTCGTAGTCCGCGTGGCAGTTCATCTCGTCCTCGACCTTGAGCCGCATCACCCCGCCCGGCTCCCGCCGCGTGGCCACCCCCAGCTGGTTCAGCAGGTGCTCCATCGTGCGGACGTCCACCAGGTCGGGAACGCCGTGCAGCGTCACCTCCCCCTCGCACATGATGCAGGCCGCCATGATCGGAAGTGCCGCATTCTTGGCCCCGTTGATCTCCACCGTGCCCCGCAGCCGCTTGCCGCCCTGAATGAGGAAGTAGTCCACGGATGAAACCCTCGTCTGCCGTAAAGAACATGCCCGCGGCGGAAGCAGCCCCGCCGGGGAGCCATCTTGCGGCCGGCCGCCGCGTTGACCGGGGTCGAACAGGAGCGGATCGGCTCG
>CAZSYS010000286.1:0-2204 GCA_964611365.1 uncultured Planctomycetales bacterium | reverse complement strand
GCCTGGACGCGGCCGTTGCCGAACGTGTTGTTGGGCACGGCGCCGCCCGCCGGCCGGCCGCGAAGGACGCACAAACGGCGACAACAGGTCCCGGAAGGCCGGTTCCACGCCCGGCAGGGGCCGGCCACGAAGGACGGCCCGCGCCCGCTGCGCGCCGCACCGGCAGGCCCGGTCAGCTGTTCGAGCCGCCCGCGTCCCCGCGCGGAGGCCCTGAGGTCGGGACCGCCGGGTCCCGGTGCACGCTGACGGCGTTGGGGTGAACGGTCAGATCCACGCGGCCCGGCCGCGGAGCCTCGTTCAGCAGCAGGACCAGCTTGCGCAGCTTCTCCTCCACCGGACGCTCCTCGATCTCCTCCCCGATGGCCGCCCCCCACTCGATCTGCTGCTGGTCGCGCGTCCAGATGCGGATGTGATTCCGCCGGGCGTCCTCCCGCCCCCGGAAGTTGCTCATGTCGATGGCACTGATCCGTGTCGCCACCTCGCCCTGGTCGAACAGCAGGGCCGCCAGCCGGATGCCCGCCAGGGCGTCCTCGTCCTCCGGCCGATACGCCCGCCCGGGCTCCGGCAGACCGCTCTGCACCCCGATGATCCGCATCCAGCCGAGGTCTGCGCTCACGTCGTCGTAGCGCTCCGGCAGACGGACGCCCTCCCGGTCCACCGGCACATATCCCCCCTCGTGGGCGTGCATCATCGCGATCGGCCGGCGGAACTCGCCCTGCACGGCGATGACTCCGTCCCGGTTGCGCGTCACCCGCGCCACCGAGGAGAGCCACCCGCCGGCCGTCAACTGCTCGGCCACCATCCGCAGCATGTCCGGCTCGCTCAGGCAGGCCAGCGGCTCCAGCCGCACCGACCGCACGATCCGCGGCTCCCAGTCCTCCTGCCGGACCCAGGACTGCTCCGGGCGAAGCACGACCTCCAGCCGCGAGACCGGCCGGTTCTCCGGCAGCCGGTAGACCCGGACCCTCAGATGCTCCAGCCCGGCCACGGCGGCGACGATCAACGCCGCCACCGCCCCGAACGACAGCAACGGACCCAGGCCCGCCGGCGTGCCCCCCGCCGCCTGGGAGGCCCGCCGGCCCCGCAAACGCCCGCTCTTGCCGTTGGCGCGAACCACGCCTGTACTCCCCCGACCGCCGGGGCGGGCCGGATGCCGGAACAACCCCCTCACCGCGACATCCCCAGCTCCACGATCCGGGCGCACAGCTGCGGAAAACTCAGCCCCGCGCGGGCCGCCGCCTTGGGCAGCAGCGAGTGATCCGTGAACCCCGGAATGGTGTTGATCTCCAGGGCGTAGGGCTGGCCGGAGGCCCGGTCGATCATCCAGTCCACCCGCGAGAAATCCCGGCAGCCCAGCGCCTCGTGGGCCCGCAGGCTCAGGGCCCGCACCCTGGCCAGCAGCTCGGCCGGCAGGTCGATCTCGAACAGATACTCGGTGTCGTCATCCAGATACTTGGCCTGGTAGTCGTAGAAGCCCCGCCGCGTCCGGATCTGGATCGGCGGCAGGGCCTGGTCCCCCAGGATCCCGACGGTCAGCTCCAGCCCGGGGATGAACTGCTCGATCATGCACCGCCCGTAGCGGGCGGTCAGGTCCCGCAGCCCCGCCGACAGCTCCTGACGCGTCCTGGCGACCACCACGTCGATGCTGCTGCCCTCGGCAACCGGCTTGACCACCGCCGGGGGCGACCAGTGGCCCGCCACCGCCGCCAGCCGCTCCGGCGTCACCACGTCGAACCGCGGCGTCGGCACGCCAGCCTCCACCAGACGGCACTTGGTCGCGACCTTGTCCATCGCCGTGGCCGAGGCGTCCGGCCCCGAACCGCAGTAGCGCACCCCCCGCAGGTCCAGCAGCCGCTGCACCTGGCCGTCCTCCCCGAACGCACCGTGCAGGGCGATGAAGACGAAGTCCGCCGGGATGTCCAGCGCCTGCAGCGCTTCCGGCCGCACGTCGGCCAGGGTCACGTCGTGCCCCAGTTGCCGCAGCGCCGCCGCCACCGCCTGACCGCTCTTGAGGCTGACCTCCCGCTCCGCCCCGGGCCCGCCGCTGAGCACCGTGATCTTCAGGGCCCGCTCCACGGCCGAGGCCGCCGGAAAACGCGGGGCGACACGATCCACCGGCAAAGTCACGGCCGCACGATCGATCAGACTGGTCATGCCTGCATCCTCACCGCTTCCGCCCGCCCCCCGCCGGGCCGCGGGCGGCC
>CAZSYS010000285.1:0-6260 GCA_964611365.1 uncultured Planctomycetales bacterium | reverse complement strand
CCTTGACGCCGACCCCGGCCGGCGGTACCCTAGCAGCCGCGTTCCAGACAGATCGGACCGGCCGACAGCCGTGCGTCAACCGCCCCCGGAGGCGGTTGCTTCTTGTCCGGCCCCGGGAGGCACGCCATCGTCGGTCCGGCGCCGGCCGCGATCCTCCGCGAGAATTCACCCATGGACTGCAGCAGCCTGGGACACACCTGCGTCGTCGGCATGCACTGGGGCGACGAGGGCAAGGGCAAGATCGTCGATCTGCTCAGCGAGCACTTCGACATCGTCGTTCGGTTCAACGGCGGTGGCAACGCCGGGCATACCGTGGTCATCGCCGGCGAGCGGTTCGCCCTCCACCTCCTGCCCGTCGGGGTGCTGAGCCCCGGCCGCATGGCCGTGATCGGCCCGGGCGTCGCCCTGGACGCCGCCCGCCTGCTGGAGGAGATCGACGCCCTCGCCCGCCGGGGCATCGCCGTCGGCGATAACCTCCGCATCAGCGACCGGGCCCATCTGGTGATGCCCTGGCACAGGAAGCAGGACGTGCTCAGCGAACAGGCCCTGGGCGACGACCGCATCGGCACCACCGCCCGCGGCATCGGCCCCTGCTACGCCGACAAGATGCAGCGGGCCACCGCCGTCCGCGTGGTCGATCTGCTCAAGCCCGCCGAGCTGCCGGCCAGGATCGCCCGCATCTGCGAGTTCAAGAACCGCATCTTCGCCGCCGCCTACGGCGACTCCGAGCCGCTGGACGCCGGGGCCGTCACCGCCGAATACCTCGCCCTGGCCGAACGCATCCGCCCGCACGTCTGCGACACCACCCGGCTGTTCGCCGAGTCCATCGCCGCCGGCCGGCGCCTGCTGTTCGAGGGGGCCAACGGCATGCTGCTGGACATCGACCACGGCACCTTCCCCTTCGTCACCAGCAGCACGACCAGCGCCATCGGCGTCCCCGCAGGCGCCGGAGTGCCCAGCCAGACGGTGCGCACGGTCATCGGCGTCACCAAGGCCTACACCACCCGCGTGGGCGCCGGCCCCTTCCCCAGCGAGCTGCGCGACGGGATCGGCCAGTACATCCGCGACCGGGGCCATGAGTACGGCACCACGACCGGCCGCCCGCGGCGCTGCGGCTGGTTCGACGCCGTCGCGGCCCGCTACAGCGTCTCCTTCGGCGGCATCACGAACGTCGCGGTCATGCACCTGGATACGCTCACCGGCCTGCAGCGCGTGGGCATCTGCACCGGCTACCGCGTACGCGACGGACGGCTGCCGGGCTTCGTCACCGACTGCAGCCTCCTGGAACAGGCCGAGCCCGAGCTGGAATTCATGCCCGGATGGGATACGGACATCACCGCGGCGCGCTGCGTCGCGGATCTGCCCCCCGCCGCGCGGCAGTACCTCGACCGGCTGGAAGAGCTGCTCGGCGTGCCGGTGACCATCGTGAGCGTGGGTCCGGACCGGAGCCAGACCCTGATGAGACCCTGATCCCGCGGCCGGGCCGCGGACCGCCCGCCGGAGCCGCCCCCGCCCGCCGACAGCTGCGCATGCCCGAACCACCCCTGGACCCGCGCGTCGAACTCGGCCTGGAGCGGCACCAGCTTCCAAGACATATCGCCGTCATCATGGACGGCAACGGACGCTGGGCCCGCCGGCGCGGCCTGCCCCGCATCCGCGGCCACGTCGAGGGCGCCGCCAACGTCCGCCAGATCATCACCCATTGCGCCCGGCTGGGCATCGAAGCCCTGACCCTCTACAGCTTCAGCAGTGAGAACTGGAAGCGACCCCGGGAGGAGGTCGATGCCCTCATGCAGCTCTACGCGGAATACCTGGTCCGGGAACGCCGCGAAATCATGGACAACGACGTCCGCCTGATCCAGATCGGCCGCCGCGAGGGGCTGCCGGAGGCCGTGCTCCGCGAACTCGACATCACCCGCGACCTCAGCCGCCACAACCGCGGGCTGAAACTCTGCCTGGCCATCAACTACGGCGCCCGCCAGGAGATCGCCGACGCCGCCCGCACGCTCGCCCGCCGGGTGCGCGACGGCCTCCTGGATCCCGAGGCCGTCGACGAGAAAGCCCTCGCCGACTGCCTCTACACCGCGGGCCTGGTCGACCCCGACCTGCTCATCCGCACCGCCGGCGAGATGCGGATCAGCAACTTCCTCCTCTGGCAGATCAGCTACGCGGAGTTCTACGTCTGCGACGTGCTCTGGCCGGACTTCCGCAAGGAACACCTCAACGAGGCCATCCGGGCGTTCGCCCGCCGCGACCGCCGGTTCGGCGCGGTCGGAGGCTGCGGGGACCCGGAGAGCTGAGCCCCGCCCGCACCGCCGGAGCCTCCCGGCCTTCGGCCTCCGCCAGCTGCCCGAAGGTCGTGCCGTCGTAGACCGCCTCCACCGCCTGCTTGGCCCGGCTCCAGAGGTCGATCAGCGAGCAGCGATCCTTCAGCGGGCAGCAGACCTGCTCCCAGTCCCGCGTGCACCGCACCGGGTCCGGCGGACCGTCGATCAGCCGGATCACCTCCCCCACGGTCAGCCCCGCCGGGTCCCGGGCCAGCTCATAACCCCCACGCACCCCGCGACGCGAAACCACCAGCCCGTGGGCCTTCAGCTCATTCATGATCACTTCCAGAAACCGCTGCGGCACCGCCTGACTCAAGGCCGTCGCACTGGTGGGCACCGGCCCCCGACCGTAATGCTTGGCCAGATCCAGCAGGGCCCGGATGGCGTACTGACACTTCTGCGAAATGTACATGCCTGAACCCGATGAAACGAAGCTTCACCTGAATAATGCGGTTTATGCTAACCGCAGCGGCATGCCAAGCCAAACACTTTTTCTTGGGTTTATAACAATTTGTAGATCCTGATGTTGCATTTACACCGAAACATCACCCACCTGGTTGACTATTTCGCCCCATGCTGTAGAGTAACATCATACGTCCGATGAGCTTTTCTGGATCCGGCCTTCCCGGCCGTTCAGAAAACACCACCAGGCCGGCCGGGGCAATGCCCGGTCGCCGCAGCCACAAGGAGAAACCATGTCCGGCAACTCGACGATTACCCAGACCGTCAGCCGCCCGTTGTCCATCGATCGTCCCGAAGACCTGGTCTTTGGCCGGGCGCCCCGCCCGGTGCCCTGCGGCCTGGGGCTGACCATCGGCGACGGCCGGGTCTACCCGGAGCTCAACTTTACGCTGCCGGTGATGACCATCGACGAGACCACCTGGCCGGAAGTCCTCCGGCATTACGAGCAGATCGGGCAGGCCATCGTGCGGCGGGCCTCGGCCCTGAAGGTGCCCGGGCTGGTGGCGGAGTTCGAACAGCTTCCGGCCATGACCGACCGGCCGCAGTGGGGCGCCGAGATCACCGCCGTGCTGAAGAAACACCTGACCGCGCTGCACGACAAGACCGGCATCCCCATCGCCCTGCGGGTGACGGTGGTGGACCTGCGCGACGCCGAGCGGCCGCCTCGCCTGCGCCAGGGACGCTCCTGGGAGAAGACCCGCGAGGCGTTCGTCTGCGCCGCCCAGGCCGGGGCCGACATCCTCTCGATCGAGTCCATCGGCGGCAAGGAGGTGCATGACGAGGCCCTGATGTACGGCGACCTGGCCGGGGCGATCTTCGCCCTGGGCTGCCTGGGCTGCCGCGACATGGCCTGGCTCTGGACCGAGATCACCGCGATCGCCCGGGCCCAAGGCATCGTCTCCGGCGGCGACACCGCCTGCGGTTTCTCGAACACCGCCATGCAGCTGGCCGGCAAGGGCATGCTCCCGGACGTCCTGGCGGCCCTGGACCGCGCCGCCAGCGCCCCGCGCAGCCTGGCGGCCTACGAGAACGGCGCCATAGGCCCCTCCAAGGACTGCGCCTACGAAGGTCCGGTCGTCAAGGCCGTGGCCGGCTGCCCGATCAGCATGGAAGGCAAGTCCTCCAGCTGCGCCCATTTCAGCCCGTTGGGCAACATCGCCGGGGCGGCGGCGGACCTGTGGAGCAATGAGTCCGTGCAGAATATCCAGCTGCTCAGCGGCCCGGCGCCGGAGGCCTTCCTGGAACTGCTGGCCTACGACTGCCGGCTGTTCAACACCGCCGCCGGACACGGGCAGGCCCTTCAGCTGCGCGACTGGCTGGTGGCCGGGGATGTCGGCGCGAATCCCCAGGCGCTGATGCTCGAGCCGCAGACGGTCATCCGGCTGGCCCGGGCGATCGCCGCAACCGCCGGCGGTTACGAACGCACGCTGGCGGCCGTGCGCGTGGCCTTCGAGGCCATCCGGCAGGCGGCCTCCGACGGCCGCCTGAGTCTCATGCCGCGCGAGAGCACCTGGCTCCAGCGGTTCGAGGGCGTGTTGAGCACCTGCCCCGAAACCGAGCAGGAAGCGCTGGCCCGGGCCCGCGAAACCTACGGACATCTGTTCCTGCCCGAGGCTTACGGTCTGCCGGCCTGAGTCCGCTTCCGCCGTACCCGGGGTCCGAGGGACCGCACCGCCCGGCGTCCCCGCCGCCCTCCGGCCGCGGCACGGTTTCGTCCCGCGCGGAACCCTGTCGCTGTCTCCCGGGTTCCCGCCGGCCGCCCGTGGAGTGCATGTCCGGATCGGCGGATGACCATCCGGCCGGGATCTGGGCCGTCTGCGTGGACCCCTGATCCGCCGCGCGACGGGCCGGACAGGTCCGATGAACGGCTGATATCGCGGGGAATGACCGTTTTCGAGGGATTCCACGGAAGCGGACCGGGCCCGGTTTTTTCCGCCGCCGATCCATCGAGCGCCGCGCCGGGCGCCTGGGGATTGCCGCATCGCCGGCGCTGCCGCCGGACCGGCGGTCTACTCCCAGTCCTCCGGGATCGGACGCCGGTTCGCGAAGCCGCGATCCGGCTCGTGCCAGAAGCCGACCCGCTCCTCACCCAGCTTCCAGCACAGCAGGATCTCACGCCGGTCGCGGATCGCGGGAAAATCCACCAGCCCCAGCGCGTAGTCCTTCAGTTCGCAGCCGATCTCCTGCA
Source organism: uncultured Planctomycetales bacterium (assembly GCA_964611365.1). GTDB lineage: Bacteria > Planctomycetota > Phycisphaerae > UBA1845 > PWPN01 > CALLOB01. The sequence goes on along the minus strand of CAZSYS010000285.1, from coordinate 1,283 downwards.
GCTCCTCGCGGAGTTCGCTGAGGCGATCGGTCAGGGCGGCGTACTCCTCCCGTGCGGCCTCGGCCTCGGCAGGCGCCCCCCCCTGATCCAGCTGCTCGCACCGGTGGTGGAGGTCCTGCAGGCGGTGGTATTCGCGCACGATGTCCGTGACGATCCGCCGCACCAGCGTCAGGGCCTGGTTGGCCTTGGCCACGGAGAAAAACTTGCGCTCGGACGCCGCCGCGGCGTCCGGAAGCGAGATGGCCTCGAAAGCGTCCATCGGGATGCACTCCTTATCGGGCGGTCGCGGACCCCGGCAGAGCCCGGACCGGCGGCATCGCACGCACGGGTCAGGCACGCTCAGGCAGGTGTGTTCGTGCTCCAACCCCGGCAGATCCTCGGCCCTCAGAAGCGAACGTACCAAAGCGCCCAGGCCAAGTCAACGCGGGGATGTCCTGCCCGCATCCGCCGGTTTTCCGGGCGTTTCCAGGCGCGCCACGGATCCGGCGCGCGGCCCGCTAGGGCCCCGGCTGCATGGATTCGGCCAGGGCCAGCATCATCAGCGTCTGGCACATCAGGAAGCAGGCGCCCAGCACGCAGGCAACCACCGCCGCCGCTTTACGGCCCGCCGGCCGCAGCAGGGCCCGCACCGCCAGCACCAGTCCGCCCAGGCTGCAGCCCGTGCCGATCAGCACGCAGGCCACCACGAATCCGCCGACCGGAAACCTGCCGCCCTCGATCATCTCCTTCATGTATTCCTGGTGGGCCGCCTGGATCTGCTCGCGGGTCGCGCCCGGTCCGCCGGCGCGATCGACGATCTGGCCGACAATCGTGAACACCAGCCCGCCGTAGGCCAGGCAGCACATCAGGCAGCCGGTGATCGACAGCGTCAAGGCCCACACGGCCGAGCCGCTTCTCCCGTCGGCCGGAGCGGCCGGAAGGTCCGCGGGGATCGGGCCGGGCGGAGGCGTCACCGGCGCGGCCGTCGGTGGCCGCGAGGCCGTCCAGGTGCTCGAGGTCGGAGCGCTGACCACGTGACGGCAGTACGGACAGGTCACCGCCTGCCCGGCCCACTCGTCGTCGATCTCGATCGGTTCCCGGCAGGACGGGCAGGCGAACTGGATGGCCATGAAAGCTCCGTCGGGCTTGCGTGCCCGATGCCCGGCCAGGGCCGTTGCACCGGGGCCCGCGGCCGCCGGAGCGCCTCAGCCGGTCAGCGGGATAAGGCGGGATTATAGCCGGCCCGGCGACCGGCTCCAACGAAGGGCCTGGCCGGCCGCGGCGCTGCACAGCCACCGGGCCCG
>CAZSYS010000284.1:0-6289 GCA_964611365.1 uncultured Planctomycetales bacterium | reverse complement strand
GCCCCGAGCAGTGCCGCGGCGACCGGGTCACGCCGGCCAGCGACGTGTATTCGCTGGGGGCGACCCTGTTCGAGATGGTCACCGGCCGGCTGCCCTTCGACGTGGAGGAAGCCAGCCCGCTGGCGATCATGCTCAAGCACATCTCCGAGCCGGCCCCCGATCCGCGGACCTGGCGCGAGGATCTGCCCCGCTGGCTGGCGACGATCATCTCCCGCTGCCTGAGCAAGATCCCTCAGGACCGCTTCCCCGAATGCGGGGCCCTGGCCGATGCCCTTCAGGCCGGCGCCGGCGGCCTGACCGCCGGGGAGGAGTCGATCGCCGCCTCGCCCGACCTGATCGACACCGACACCGTGCGCCGCCGGCTGGCCGAGCTGTCGCACCGCGCGATCATCTGCTGGGCCTGCCGCTGCGCCCGCCGGGTGCAGTCCCTCAACGAGGATCCTCGCCTCGAACGGGCCCTGGCGGCAGCCGAATCCTCCGCCGGCGAGGCTGATACCGGCGACACGCCGGAGTCGATCGGCCGCATGATGCGGCGCATCCGTACGCTGCGCGGCGAGTCCCTCAACGCCGCCTACGCCGCCGCCGACGGCCTGACCTGTCCGCCGGCCGTCGAGGCTGCCAAGGCCGCGGCCGCCGCCGCTTCCTGCGCCGCCGCCCGATGCATCGAGGACGCGGCCGCCGATGCGGCCTTCGCCGCCCGCCGGGCGGTCAGCGCCCTGCACCTGGCCGGCCGGTCGGTCCAGACCTTCTGGGCGGCGGCCCGCAAGGACTACCGCCGCCTGCGGGCCTTAACCCCCGGTCAGACCGGCACGGTCGGCACCCCCATCCCCGCGGATCTGCTGGATGACATCCCCGCGGATCTGCTGGATGACATCCCCGCGGATCTGCTGGATGACTGACCCCCAAGCTCCGTAGCGCCCGGCGCCTCTGCCGTTGGCGGAGGTGACCGGCGACCGCAAGTCGGTCACGCGAAGCGCCGTAGCGGGCGGGCGGTCGAGGGCGAATGACCTCACGCCTCGCGCTGCAGCGCCGTGGCGTGCGACCCTCTCGGGTTCGAAGGAAGAAGCGGAGGAGGAGGAGAAAGAGAGGAGAGAGGGGATTGATGCGGCCTTCGAACCGCCGGCGGCGGTCGACTGCGTCGATCTCTGCCTGCGGCTATGGCCTTCCAGGCCTTCGGCCTGATGAAAACGCGCGAGTCTCGTTCAACTGCAACGCCCAGCGTCGGGGGCTTCGGCCTGATGAAACGGCCGGCAGAGACGCCGGGCGGTACAGCCGGTACCCAGGCCGCGGACCGATGCGTCCGGCCGGCAGGCGGTGATCAGGCCCACGCCGGCCCGCGGGCCGGGCGGAAGCGGCCGGGCGGCGGTTGCCCGGAGGGGCGTTTCTGGGTTATACCACGGTTCAGAGGCGGTCGGAGGCGATGCCGGACCGCCGCGGTCGGCAGTCGCCGCGGACCGCCTGTCCTTGATTCAGGGCGGTCCTTGACCGGGCGCGCTCGACTTGGCGCGGACGGCCGGTCGAAGCGATCGGGCCGGCCTGGAAGGCGTGCATGACCCAGGAGAAGAAACACCGCTACGACCGTCCGACGATGCGGGCGATCGCCGACCGGGCCGGCGTCTCGCGGGCCACGGTTTCGCTGATCCTCACCGGCCGTCCGGAGGTGGTCGGGCGATTCAAGCCCGAGACCGTCGCACGGGTGCGGGCCATCGCCGAGCAGATGGGCTACCAGGCCAACATCATGGCCTTGAGCCTGCGGGCGCCGCACCCGTCGTTCTACGGTCTGGTGCTCCGCGGGCCGGGAATCACCGACGCGGCCTCCTGGCACCACCAGGCGTTTGAAGGGCAGTTCCTGGCCGGGGCCCTGGAGGCCTCGCGGGTGCTGGGGCTTTACCCGGTGCTGGTCACGCAGCACTCGCCGTTTCCCGAAGCGGCCCTTCAGCGGGTGCGGGGCGTGCTGGAAGGGGGGGTGTGCGGGGCGATTCTGCGCACGCCCCATCCGGTGCTGGACAGCCACCTGCGGCGTCAGATTGACCGGGGCATGCCGGTGGTGATCGTTTTCCCGGAGAACCCCTCGGCCTGCCCGTCCAACGCCATTGACGTGGACAACGTGGCCGCGGGGCGTCTGGCCGCTAGGCTGCTGATCCAGGCCGGCCGCAGGCGGGTGCTGCTCATTCAGGATGAGGCGGCGTGGGAGGCGATTCGCCTGCGCCACGAGGGGTTCCTGGCCGCCTGGAAGGAAGCCGGCGTCGAGGTCACGGTCCTGGCCGTTCCGGCCGGCACCGCCTCCGCGTCCGCCGAGGAGTGGCTCACCGAACAGCTCCGGCACCACCGCCCCGACGGGATCTACACCGCCTCGAGCCTGACGGGCCTGGAAACGCTGAACGCCTGCCTGGCCGCGGGACTGAAGGTGCCGCAGGAGACCGCGTTCGTCGGCAGCGACGCCGCCCTGTGGCGGACGCCGGGCTACCCGGCCATCACCTGCGTGGACGTGTCCTGGTACAAGGTCGGCGAGCTGGCCGTGCGCAAGATGGTGGAGCTGGAGCACGGCGAGGAGTCGCGTTTTGCGAACATCGCCCTGCCGCCGGAGGTGCGTTTCGGCGGCACCTGCCCGGTGGTGGACCGGGAGGGCATCCTCGAGTGCCGGTTTTGAGCCTCTGTCCCGGCTCGGTTCGCCATCTCAGGGAACGCACAGGCACTCCGGGTCCGGCGTCTGTCCGGACGCCCCGAGGCACTGGAGAAACGCGGCGACATCCTCGGGATCCACGTCCGTGTCCGCATCCTGGCGGGCCCGTCCGCAGGCCGGATCGGTCGAGGGCACGCTCACGCCGGTCAGGCAGGCCTGCAGGAGGCCGAAATCGGCCTGATCCACGTCGCGGTCGCGGTCCAGGTCGCCGCGGTAGTGCCGGGTGGTGAAGCTCCAGACCACGCCGGGGGTGGTGCCGTTCTCGTTGACTTCGTCGATTCGCCAGTAGTAGGTGGTGTCCGGCTCCAGCGCGCCGGGATCGAAGGTCGCGGCCGTCCGGTTGCCCTGGAAGACGCCCGGCGGCGCGGTGCCGAAGTAGACGTCGTGCGAGTTGGCGCCGGCACCGGGGGTCCAGGCCAGGTCGCTGTCCATCGGCACGCACGCAGCCGCCTGGGCCGGAACCGGAGCCGACGCCGCCAGCGGGAGCGTTCCGGCCACGTAGGCCTCGAACCGGTCCGCCCGGGTGCCGTGCATCAGGGCATCGGTGGCGAAGAACTCGGCGTATCCCAGACCGAAGTATCCGCGCGGGAAGGTCGTGTCGGTCGCGGACGCGACCGTCGCGCCGTCCAGACTGAAGGTGATCTGGGAGCCTGCGCAGGCGATGCGAAAGCGCCGCCAGGCGGTCGAGGGCAGAAACATCGGCTCGGCCATAAAGTCGGTGAACAGCCCCTGGACGTACTTTCCGGCCCGCACCCGGCCGTCGTGCGAGTCGAACGTCAGGGCGTAGCAGTTGCCCTTTCCGTAGCCGCCGGCGGCCAGGTCGAGGGCACCGGTGCCGTCGTCGCGGGCGAAGAGGGCGTAGCGTTCGTAGCCGTCGGGCGCATCCTCCGGGCGGTATTCGCAGTAGATGTCGCACTCGACAACGTAATCGGTGTCGCCGAAATCGCCGCGGCGCACGGTCTCGACCCCGCCGGCGGGATTCATGACCTGCAGAACGTATCCGTCGCCGCCGGACGCCGCCGGCGTAAAGGGGATCACCCCGTTGTAGCTGAACTTGTCGTCCCAGCCGGGGCCGCGGCCGGCCGGAGGGAACTCGTCGGCCAGCGGGAACGCCGTGGCCGTGTCGCGCCGGACCAGCAGGATGGCATTGGCCACGTACCGTTCGCTGCCGTCGGAGGGGACGTTGCGCACCGTGCCGTCGACCACGATGGTGGAGCTTCCCCCGCCGTCGTAGTTGACCGCGTCGGTCGCCCCGAGCGTGCCGGTCAGGAAGTCGGCCATCTCCTGGAACGTCATGCCCACGCTGGGGGTGCTGCGGCCGTCGCAGACCACCAGGAACCACTGCTGGGCGTTCCAGGCCAGCACCGTCCGCGGGTTGCGGCTGTAGGGGGAGGCTCCGGACTCCAGGCTGGTCCAGCCGGTCGGGTAGGTGGCGCCGTCGCGGATGATCCAGCCCATGCCGGTGAGGGCGTTGTCAGAGTTGTTGTACTCGGGGGCTCCGCTGGCGATCCGCACCCCCAGCCGCGCTCCCGGCTGGGCGTGGGCCAGGATCTCCGATGCGGTGCTGCCCCAGGCCGACAGCACCAGGCCGCCGGCGGGAATCGGGTTGTTGCCTGCGGTCGGGGCGTGGATGGCGGTAATGACGCCGGAGATCTCCTTGTCGCCCCGCATGGGATAACTGACGTCGCCGACGGCCACTTCCACGGCCAGCGAGGGGTTGATGAAGCTGGTTCGCGTCGAGGTGTCGAAATGCGGGGTGAACACCGTGGTGCCGTTGATCGGCACGAGGGGGCCGCTCATGGTGAAGTTGTACTGGTTGAGCGGCATCTGGTGCCCGTCGGCGAAGCGGATGGTGCCGTAGGCGTGGGCGAAGTTCGTCCGCACCACCGGCCGCCGGGAGGGGCCGACCATCACCGTGTGGTAGGTGTAGGAGGGGTTGAAGGTGGGGGTGTCGAGCATCTGGCCGTCGGTCTGGCCGATGCCCACCAGCCGCGGAGGGTTGGCGGCGTCGAAGAACGAGCCGTTGATCGCGGCCAGGACGTCCTCCTCGGGGGGATGGTCGTAGCGGGCGGAGATCTGGCTGGTGCGTTCGCGGGCGGTGTAGTATCGCTTGCCCTGGGCCCAGCCGACCTTGAGCTTGTACTCCGCCCGGAGTGCGTCGGCGGCGACGACGTGCACGCGGTTGGGCCCCGGGGCGTTGTAGGTCGTGAAGGTCACGCCCTCAGCGACGGTCTCGGCCCGCAGCGATGCGACGGAGGCCAGAACCGTCGCCAGCGCTCCGACCGCAAGCCGCCCGTCGTGCCACGTCGCCGAACGCATGGATGCCCCCCCGAAGCCGCCGGCCCGATGCCGCCGTCGGTCAGTACGTCCGCCAGCCCGACTGGATGCCGAACCACACGTTGGGCTTGGGAACCAGCCGGTCGTGGCCGTATTGCGGCGCCGCGTTGGGATCCAGGAGCTGCCCCCAGTTGAGCCGGTCCACGTGCCCGTCGAGATACCCCACGTTCATCTGATTGCAGGGGACATAGGTCGACTCGATCTGATCGCTGCTCGGCGGGGAACTCAGCGCCGGGAGCTGGAACGTCAGGTTGTAGTCCACGCCGGTCAGCAGCCCGGTGGACGCCCGCCCCCCGTGGCGGAACCGCAGGGCCCAGGGAAGGTAGTCGTGGGGATGCTGGCCGAGGTCGGCGGGGAACAGCCCCAGCTTGCCGGACTCGACCACCAGCGCCGGCAGGCCCCTGGTGTTCCGCAGGCCGGCTTCGGCGTTGACGCCGTAGCTCAGCCACATCAGCGGGGCCTGGATCGTCCAGTCCTGGTTGATGGCGCCCCCGCCCATGGGGTTTTCGGCATACAGCGTGTTGCCGTTGTAGTCCAGCACCTGGTAGGCCCAGCTTCGTTCGTTATGCACGTTCTTGGCCATCACCGACCGGCTGCCGCGCACCGCGTCGTACTCCAGAAGCAGGTCGTCCTTCTCGCCGGGCGAGGCCGCGTCGCCTCCGAACAGGTTGCTGTCCAGCTGGTCCTGGATGTCCAGCTGCCAGCGGTTGCCGCCGAGGCTGGCGACCCGGCGCAGGCGGTTGAAGATCGCGTCGCCGGCGGTCGTGCCGCGGTAGCGACCGCTGCTGTAAAGCCTCGCGAGCACCGCGGGAATCGGCCGCGGGGCCGGATCGCTCGGGCAGGTGACCAGGTCGAACTGCCCCTTGTTCTGACGCAGCGAGTGCGTGGCCCAGCCGAAATTGGTCGACCACTGCTCGCGGCGCATCTGCTGCTCGGCCATCGCCAGGGCAATGCCGTGGAGGGACTGCTTGACGTTCGTGCCGCAGACTGTGGCCCGGGACGACTCGCGGGCCTGCCGCAGGGCCGGCATCAGGATCGCGACCAGCAGGGCGATGATCGCGACCACCACGAGGACCTCGATCAGCGTGAAGCCGCCGTTCCGGTCGGGCCGGGGTTCAAGCGTTGTCTGGCGGTTCATCGAAGCGTCTCCTGTCTCGTCGGCCGGGCCGACGCCCGCCTCATCCTCTCCGATCCGGCGGGCGGCGGATACCGCCGCCGTCGCCCCGGGCCTGCCTGCCCGGCCGGGCTAGGGTGCCGGCTGGTTCGGGC
>CAZSYS010000283.1:0-6316 GCA_964611365.1 uncultured Planctomycetales bacterium | reverse complement strand
CGGCCATGCTGGACACCTCGCTGATCACGACTTCCGGCCCGTGGAGAGGCCTGCTGCGGCTGGATACCGGCGACGGCGAACCGACCGGCCTCACCATCGAGGCGACGGCGGAGATCGTGGAGCCGGTCGTCGTGAACCCCGGGCGGTTGTGGCTGGGGCGTGTGGCATGTGGCCGGGAAAGCATGCACACGGCCGGAGTCAGGATCCATGCGAGCTCCACACGCATCCTCGGCGTGCGCGGCTCCGACCCGAGCCTGGTCGCACAACTGCCGCAGGATCAGCGCGGGAACGACATGGAACTCACGTGCCGGTGGACGCCGGAGTCGGTCGGTCCGCACAAGGGGAAGATCATCATCGAGACCGACCATCCGTTGCGGCCGTCGATCGACCTGCCCTGCTACGGGATCGCCATCCAGGAGACGCGATAGGGCGCAACCGGCTCCGCTGCGGCGAGAAATCGGTCCCCATTCCGCCGGCGAGCGATGTTGGTCGTCGAGCAGACCGCCGATCATGAGGTCGACAGCGCCTGGCCGACAAACGCCCGCAGCGGGTAGAGCACGTCCTCGGTCAGCGTGCCTTTTTCCAGGTCGATGCCGGGGTCGAACGGCACCACGGGCGGCATCGGAACCCTGCCCAGCCGGCGGATGACCTCCGGGGCGGTTTCCTCGGCCAGGGTAGCGGCCGAGGGGCGATAGTGGTTGACCACCACCGCGGCGACGGGAAGGTTCCGGCCGCGGGCGGCCTCCAGCGTCAGCAGGGTGTGGTTGAGCGTCCCCAGCGACGCCCGGGCGACGACCACCAGCGGCAGCCCGAACCGCCCCACCAGGTCGGCCATCGTCCGGCGGTCGTCCAGGGGCACCAGCAGGCCGCCGGCGCCCTCGACGATCACGTGGTCGGCGGCTGCGGTGATGCGGTTCCAGCATTCGTCGATCCGTCCCCAGTCGATGGGGCGGCGGCTCTTCTCGGCCGCGACCAGCGGGGCGGCCTCCTGGGCATAGCGGACGGGGTTGATCGTCTCGAGGTTCTCGCCGGCCTCCGCGCAGTGGGCCAGGAATTCGGCATCCCCGCAGACCAGTCCCAGCCGGGGGTCGCGCCGGCAGCCGGTGGCCACCGGCTTGAACACTCCCACGCGCCGCCCCTGCTCGCGCAGCAGCCGGGCCAGAATGCCGGCCACCACCGTCTTGCCGACGCCGGTGTCGGTGCCGGTGACGAACCAGCCCTTCATACCCTGTCCTCCGCGTGCCGCCGGCGGGGGACTCCCCGCCGCGCCGGCCCGATCAGTGCAGTTCCTCGCCGGTGCTGGCCGCAGCCAGCTCGGCGTACAGCACGCCCCGGAGCTTGCGCATCTCGTCGGCCAGGCGGCGGATCTCGCTGGCCCGCGAGCGCAGGATGATCACCTCCATGCACATGTGGTGGCTCAGATGCACATGCGTAGCCGCCAGGACCACGCCGCGGTGGCCGTGCTGGAGGGCGGTCAGCCGGTCGGTCAGTCCGCGCACGTGGTGGTCGTACACCAGCGTGACCGTGCCGGCCACCTCGCGGTCGCTGTCCCACTCTCGCTGGACGATCTGGCGGCGCACCAGGTCGCGGACGAACTCGGACCGGTTGGTGTAGCCGCTCTGTCGGACCAGCTTCTCGAGCCGCTCGTACAACGGCTTCTCGATGGAAATGCTCACCCGCACCAGCTCGGACATATGTGCTCCCTCTGCGCCGCCGGCCCGGCGGGCGGGCGAGGCGCCTCCGGCCGCGCCTCGGACCGCCGGAACCGCCGGCTAGTCATACCGGCCGTACTCGGCGGCCAGTTCCGTCATCCGCCGCAGCCTGGCCGGATCGACCCGCGGAGCGACCGAACAGGCCGACGACAGGATGTAGCCTCCGCCGGGTTTGCCGACCTCCAGCCGCCGGATCACCGCCTGCTCGAAGGCCTCGTCGTCGGCCCGCAGCATTTCGTTGACCGCGTCGAGATTGCCCTTGAAGAAGAACCTCTGCCCGAACCGCTCCTTGGCCCAGGCCAGGTCCACGGTGCCCAGCGGCGGCGGGTCCAGCGTATCGATGCCGTCCACGCCGCTTTCGGCCATCAGGTCCATCCGGTCGCCGATCGCCCCGCAGGTATGGACGTACGCGGGCAGCCCGCGGCGGTGGACGGCGTCGACGATCCGGGTTTCGGCCGGCAGCACGAAGGCGCGGTACATGTCGCGGCTGATGAAGCCCGCCCCGGCGAACGCCGAGCTGATCAGGACGGCGTCGGGCCGGCAGTCGGCGTAGAGTTCCACCTGGGCACAGACCACGGCGGCGAAGCGATCCAGCAGGCGGCTGCAGACTTCCGGGCCGTCGATCAGGGCGGTCATGGCCTGCTCGTAGCCCAGCAGTTCCATCAGGTGGGTGAAGGGCGAGAAGACCTCCGCGTGCACCGAGGCCTCCGGGGCCAGTGCGCGGGCGGCGCGCAGCGCCCGGGTGAACCAGGCCGGGTAGTCGGCCGGGTCGGCCAGATCCGCGGTGTCGGGGATGTCCCACAGGCAGGGGGCGTGCCAGGTGTTCCAGACCAGCCCCGGCACCCGCAGGAGCCCCGCGTCGGCGGGGTCCAGGCTCTCCGGGCAGGCCCGCGGGAGCCGCTGGCAGTCCGCCGGGAAGGTCTGCAGGTTGTCGTCGGCCGGGACGCGGGTCTTCAGGCCGCAGGTCCAGGTGATGGTCTCGCCGAACTCGTCGGCCTCGTGGGATACGACCCAGTCGCGCCAGTGTTCCGGCCTGCCGGGCAGGTTGACCAGCACGCCGTCGAAGCCGTAACGGCGGCGGAACTCCTCCAGGACTCCGGCGAACACGCGGCTGTCGAACCAGATGTCGGCCGGGGCGGCCTCGGCGTGCAGGAAATAGTGCCCCAGCGCGAGCTGACACATCACCGGCACCCTGTCGGGCATGCCGCGCCGCATGGCGGCCGCCATTCGTTCGCGCGAGTTCATCGGTCGTCTCCGGTCCGGCGGCCCGACGGAGTACCGCCGGCCTCGTGCCCCCCCTGTCGAACCGGCCTACAGGTTGGCCCAGACCAGGTAGACGCTGCTGATCGCCAGCAGGACCAGGATCACCGGTCCGAAGGCCCGTGCCGGGATCCTCTCGTTGAGCTTTGCCCCCAGCCACACGCCCAGCGGGGCCAGGGCCATCATCCACAGGCTCCTGGCCAGCGTCTCGCGGTTGATCAGTCCGCCGGCCACGAAAAAGGGTACCTTGAGCGAGTTGAAGATGAAATAGAAGCGGGCGGTGGTGCCCACGAAGGTCCGCTGATCCATGCGCTGGGGCAGGAAGTAGATGGTGGTCACCGTGCCGGCGGCGTGGGCGAGCATGGTGGTCACCCCCGCGGCCAGTCCGAACGGGGCGGCCGACAGCAGCCCGGGACGCCAGGGCGGTCCGGCTGGGGCCCGCTCCGACCGCCGCCGGACCGCGGCCTTGACGAACTCCAGCCCCACGAACAGCAGCCCGATGGCCCCGGTGGCCAGCTTGACGGTCCTGTCGCTCACCCGCCCCAGCAGCAGGTAGCCCAGCACGATGCCCAGAACCATCGACGGGGCCAGCACGGCGATCGGCCGCAGCTTCCATTCCCGGGGGTACTGCCGGATGGTCAGGATGTCGCAGACCACCAGCAGCGGCAGCCACATCCCCAGCACCAGCTTGCCGGGGGCGACCAGGAGCATCAGCGGCACCGACAGGGCCCCCACGCCGGCAAAGCCGCCCTTGGCCACCGCGGTCAGCAGCAGAGCCGCCGCCCCGATCGCCAGGTAGACGGCCGGATGGCCCTGGTATCCTTCCGGGTACACCCACGCATTCATCCGGTCGGCATCCTGGCGGTCAGCGGCGAGAAGGCCCGGCCGCGGTTCACGGGTTCGGCGGCGTCATGGCCGCCATGAAGAGCTCCAGGTCGGCTCCGTCCACGTCGCCGTCCTCGTCCATCCGGGCGTCGCGGCAGGCCGGGTCGTATTGCGGCCGGGCCGGGCCGGTCAGGCAGGCCTGGAAGCGCCCGAAGTCGGCCTGGTCCACGTCGTCGTCCAGGTCGAAATCGCCGGGCCGGGGCTCGGTCACGAAGCTCCACACCGTGCCGGCGGTGACCTCGGCCCCGCGCACGCTGTCGATCCGCCACTCGTGTTGCCGGCCGGGGAGCATGGTGCCGGGGTCGAAGGACGTGGTCGTGCGGTTGCCGCGGAAGGTCATCTGGCCGGCGGGGCCGAACCAGACGTTGTACGACTGGGCGCGCCGGCCGGCCGACCAGGCCAGGTCGGTATCGACGGACACGCGCTCGGCGCCGTCCGCCGGAGAAGGCGCGGCGGCGGGCGCCGGGCCGGCGTCGGTGGCCAGGGCCTTCATGCAGAAGTTGGCGGAGGCGTTCACGGAGTAAAGATCCTGCCAGGACCCGTTCTGCCGGTAATAGCTCTGCCCGGGCGCGGCCGCGGAGATCACCTCCGGGCCACTGTCCGTGGTCACCGCGGAAGGCACGAATCGCAGGCTTCCGTCCGGCCCGATCACCGGCTTGCCGCCGGTTTCCGTGCCGGGATCCGGTCCGCCGCCGGCGGCTGCGGACATGCCTCCCAGCAGCACCGGCACCGTCGAGGTTTTGTCGATCGGATGTCCGCCGGCCGACAGCCGGAGATAGACGAAGAAGTCGTCGCCGGCCTCGCGGTGAAGGGTCCCGCCGATGTCCACGGTGTGGTGGCCGATCCGGGGACAGGTGCCGGAAGCGGACCACAGCGGGTCCAGCAGCTGCCCGTCCTGGAAGCGGTCGTAGACGGTCAGCACGTACTCGACGTCCCCGGCCGCGGTGTAGAAAGCCAGGGCCGCCAGCTCCTCGCGCTGGGCGGGCCGGAAGGCGTTGAAGGCCTCCTGCACGCCGGCCAGCGTGTCGCGCCAGCCGTGGAAGTCGTGGTATTCCACCAGCACGTACGGCGAGCGGACCACGTCCACGAACGAGACCGCGCCCATCTCCGGGTGCTGCCCGCAGTGCTTGTCGTAGTAGGAGATCCAGAAGTAGCCGCCCAGCCCCCAGCCGGTGCCCCAGCTGTTCTTGCACAGCCAGGCCCCGGGCTGGGGCGCCTGGGTGGCCTTGTTGTCGTCCCAGCCGATGATGGCCACGGCGTGGTTGGGCTCCAGCGTGCTGCCCGGCGGCTGGTAATGGATGTAGCCCTGGATGAAGGACGAGCTGTAGCACATGCAGGTGCCCATCACGCCGTGCTGCATGACCGCCTGCTTGAGGGCGGCGATGCCGCTGAGGTCGGGCCCGGCGGTCATCCAGTGGATCTCGCGCGGGTAGTAGTGGTGATAGGACTCCAGCCAGCGGGCCGGCGGGTAGGTGTAGGACTGGCCGTCGATGTCGCGCACGGCCCCTTCGCCGCGCCCGAGGCAGGCGGCCGTCACCCGGTAGTCGCCGCCGTTGTGCACCTCCAGCCCGCCGCCGGCCGGCGGATCGCGGTCGTCGTTGTTGTGCTGGTTGAAGCCGTTCCACCAGTCCAGGTGGTACTCGGCCAGGTTGGGCTGACCGGACTCGCCGGCCGCGGCCCAGCGGCCGGTGATCATCAGGTTGCCCTCGATGGCGGCCATCGCCCCGTGCGTCCAGCAGGTTCCACCCTGCTGGCTCTTGACCGAGGTGACGTAGTTCGCGCCGCCGACGTTGCGCAGATCGAACGACGCCGGCAGGTCGGCGATCGCCGGCCCGACCGCCCCGAGGAGAGCGGCGACGGTCCGGGAGGTCGTGGTGCCGCAGAGCCCTCGCATCCGTTCCCCGCCTTTCAGGATCGCCGGACGGCGGGACGGTCGGCGGTCCCGGACACTCCGGACCGTCTCATGGCCGCCGGGCCGCGCCGGAGACGACATTGTACCGCGAAGCGCCCCGATCGGCGCTTCCGGCTTCCGCTTCCGGGCGGGCCACGCGCCGGCCGGGGCCGGCGGGCATGAACCGTGTTTCGCGTCGCGTCCGAAGCCGCCCGTTGACCTGCGAAGGGCCGACGACTAACCTCTTTTCCGGCCCGCCGAGCGGGTTCTCCGGCGATTCTCCCGGGCGGGGGTGCCCATGCGAGCCCTGGAGAGGCCTGGATGAGGGGGCCCGTGCCGCCGGGCAGGACCGCGGCACCCCGGCCGCGCGGCGCCCGGCGGGCGGCGGACCGAACGTCCGGGGCCCGGCCGGTCAGCACCCGTAGCTCAACTGGACAGAGCATCGGTCTTCGGAACCGAGGGTTGGGGGTTCGAATCCCTCCGGGTGCGTTTGATACGCCGCCGCGGCCGTTCGCGGACCGCGTGTTCGGAGGCCGGAAATCCCCCATGCCTGCCATCGTCCGCGCCC
>CAZSYS010000282.1:0-6321 GCA_964611365.1 uncultured Planctomycetales bacterium | reverse complement strand
GCGCCCCTGCCGGCCGGGGCGGGGAAAAGAGAACGTTCTGGATTTCCGCAGAAAAGGAAGGGGGCACATCGGAAGTCCTGCAAAGACGGCCGAGCGTTTCGATTCGCCTGGGTAGCCCAAAAAAGTAGAATGTCCCCTTTTTCGATCCGGCGCCTCTGCCGGCCGTCGAACATGGTCGCACATCGGCGTCGCGCAGCGCCGTAGCGGCCGGCCAGCTTCACACCGGGTGGTGAGAGACGCACACTCATCGTTCACGTCGCGGAGATCACCCAAGGACGGCCGTGTCCTCAGACCGAAGGCCTGATGAATCGCATCGCGCAGCGTTCTTCAGGCCGAAGGCCGGAAAGTCAGCCACCGGCGGCAACGCCGCCGGTTCGCGGCCGGCCAACACCACCCCCACAAGGCTGAAAGTCTTGAATCCCGTGAGCGAAAAAGGTGAAAAGGTGTCAGGATGATTTCTGCAGGTCCGGAAAGTCATCCTCACACTTTTTTCAAGTTCACCGGTATCTTGCACGCCCAACACCTATGGTCATGCGGTCCAGTGAATCGAGTCAATGACTCATTGGGGCAGGCCAGGATGGGTCTTGCGACGCGATCTCGCCGAAAAGCGTCCGATAAGAAGCAGCTCCGAACGCCCGGGATGGAGTGTGGCGCGCTGCGCGCGTCAGCCAACGCCCAAAGCTGGAAAAATCTTAACCCAAACTCAACCGGCATAGGGTAGATACCGAAATTCAACTTGTCGCCATCCTGGGGTGAATGCCCGAAACCGGGGCGTTCGTCCTGAAGGCGATTCAGGTGAAGGGAAGCGGGAGGAGATCAAAGCCAGGCGGAATCAGGGGAAAGTCAGGCGGATTCGACGCAGAGGTTGGAAGTGACATGTGGAGCCGGATGACCACGAACGCAAGAGCAAGGGGGCGGAGAACCGCCCGCCGTTCGCTGGGGGTCCGGTGGCCTGGATGCCGGCGGTGGGAGTAAGAAGTCAGAGCCCGACGCCCGGGGTCTCCCGGCACGATCGAGCTCGACCGCATGCCCAGAGCGTTGTGTCCCTCCACAGGACCTTCTGCCAGAACAAGACAGACCGGTCGGTTTGATCAGTCCCGGCGGCTGCCCATGGGACGTGCGGCCCGCACCCCGTGGCCGCGGGGGTGGCCAGACCGATGGACCGCCGGCGATTCGGCGCCCCCGGCTGCCGAGCCTCGCCGATCAGGGAGACTCACGGAGGGGAAAGGCGGGAGGAGGCGTCCTGCGGGACGTGCCGGGCGGGGGGAGAGAAGCAGGGAAGGAAGCGGCCCGCGGCCAGGGAGCCCGGGCAGGGGGCAAGAGGCGTTTCTGGAGGCGGAAAGGGGAGGTGCGTTCGCGGGGCGGGCGCACCACGGGTCTTGCGAGGGCGGGTCCGGGCTTCACGTGCCGTCCGGCCCGCCGGGACAGACCGGGCGCGGTTGTTTTCCGGAAGGGGATGGCAAGGCCGTCGGCTGAGCGGGCGCGTCAGATGGGGAACGCCCGGTTCAGCAAGCGCGAGAGTCGGTACAGAGCTTCATCTCTCTGGGCGGGGCCGACTCTCGCGCCCCTGACGGCCTTTTCCAGCAGCGCGATCGACCGGTCGTACGTGGCCAGGTCCACGGGGAAGGGATGCCCGTCCTTGCCGCCGTGGGCATAGGCGAACGTGGCCGGGTCCGCCGGCGACCACCGCCGGCTCACATCCTGCCGCGGCGGTGACACGCCGTAAACCAGCTCCGCGATCAGGGCCAGACTCCGGATGGTGCGCGGTCCCACACCGGGAATGCCCAGCAGCCCGGCGAAGTCGGCCGGCTGGTGGCGATGCGCCAGGTCCAGCACACGCCTCAACCGGCGCGGGTCGATGTCCGCCGGCAGCACCGGGTGGTGACGCGGCAGGAAGAGGTTCTCCCCCACGGTGATCTCGCGCAGCAGCCGGTCGGGCCGCATGCGGGCCAGTTCGGCGGTCAGATCCCGCGCCCGGGCGGCCTGGGCGGCGGTCATGTTCAGCAGGCCGGCAGGGTCGGGCGGCGGTTCGGAAGCCACGGCGTGGTGCGGCTCGCAGACGAAGTCGGTCAGCGTGCTGCCCAGCCAGTGGTACCGCCGGGCATAGCCGGAGGCGTCGTTCATGCCCTGCTGCACCACGCACCAGTCGCCGGCCTCCGTGAAGAAGAAAAAGTGGGCGTAGATGTCGAAGCCGTCCTGCACGGCGCTGCTGTCCACCCTGGCCGAGAGACGCGAGGCATGGATCAGGCGGTCGCCCGGCAAAGCCCGGCGCTGGGCGATCCGCTCGATGCGCAGCGGCGTCTCGCGGGAGACGGCCCCCTTGCCGCCGGCCACGTGAATGCCGATCCCCCCGCCCGACCGCCGGTAGGCCTCGGCCACCGCGCCGCAGGTGACGGTGGTCAGCCCGCTGGAGTGCCAGTCGAAACCCAGCACGCAGCCGAAGGCCTGGAACCAGAACGGGTCGGCCAGACGCTCGAGCATTTCGGCCGGCCCGCGGTCGGCGACGATCAGTTCGACGATCGCCCCGGCCAGCCGGTGCATGCGCTCGAAGAGCCACGCGGGGGCCTTGCCGGTGTGCAGCGGAAGATCGGCGATCCGGCGTCGCATGGGCGGAGCTGACCTGCGGATTCGCGGCGGGCCGGCGCTTCAGCCCGCGGACGCATGTTCCAGAAACGCCGCCGGCAGCATCTCGATCAGGTCGGCGGCGGTCATCGAGACCTGCCCGATCCTGGCGGCGGCATGGTCGCCGGCCCGGCCGTGAAGGTGAACCCCCAGCACCGCGGCGTCGAAGCACGACAGCCCCTGGCCGATCAGCGCCGCGATGACTCCGGCCAGCACATCCCCGCTGCCGGCGGTGGCCATGCCCGGGTTGCCGGAGGCATTGCGGTGCAGGCGGCGTCCGTCGGCGACGATGGTGCCGGCGCCCTTGAGCACCACGACGGCGGGCCGGTCGGCTGGGCTGCTGTGGTTGAGAACCTCTGCGGCCGTGCGGGCCGCGGACTCCCGGTCGCGCTGGATCTCGTCGGTCGTGCGCCGCTGCAGCCGGGCCAGTTCGCCCGGATGCGGAGTCAGGACCATGTCGGCCGGTACGCGGCGGGCCAGGCTGCCGGGGGCGTCGCCTTCGGCGATCGCGGCCAGATTCAGGGCGTCGGCATCGACGACCGCCGGCGTCGGGGCCTGGCCCCGCAGGCTCTCGATCATGTCCCAGAAGGCCCGGGCGTAGTCGGCTGCCCCCAGGCCGGCGCCGGGCCCGAAGACCAGCACATCAGCCGCCGGTCGGGCGCCCAGGATTCTGGCGGTTCCGGCCGGTTCGAGCTGGCCGGAGGAGGTCTGGGGCAGAGGCACGGTCATCAGGCAGGGATGAAAGCCGGCGACCGTCGGCTGCACGCAGGCGGGCACCGCCACGGTGACCAGTCCGGCCCCGGCCCGCAGCGCCGCCATTCCGGCCAGAGCCGGCGCCCCGGCCATGCCGATGCTGCCGCCGATGATCAGCACGCGGCCGAAGTCGCCCTTGTGGGCCTGGGCATCGCGTTGCGGAAGTCGGGGAAGGCCGGTATGCCGGTCGTGTTCGGGGAGCATGGCGGCTCCTCTCAGCGGGTTCGGCGGCGCCGGACCGGGCGACTCGATGGGCTGCCCGGTCGGGTCGCCTGGCGGACCGGACCGGCGGCATCCGGGTGCGGATGACCGGTGGGCGGCGAGGCTGCCCGTCCGATCAGGGCGGCCAGGTAGCCGGCCCCGAAGCCGTTGTCGATGTTGACCACGCAGACGCCGGCGGCGCAGCTGTTGAGCATGGTCAGCAGCGGAGCCAGGCCGCCGAGGCTGGCTCCGTAGCCGATAGACGTCGGCACGGCGATCACCGGGCAGGCCACCAGCCCGCCGACGACGCTGGGCAGGGCGCCTTCCATGCCGGCGCAGACCACGACGGCGACGGCCTTCTGCAGGTCCTCGGTACAGGCCAGCAGGCGGTGGATCCCGGCCACGCCGACGTCATAGAAGCAGCGCGTCGGCTGGTCCATGATTTCGCAGGTTTCGCGGGCCTCCTCGGCCACGGGCATGTCCGAGGTGCCGGCGCAGACGATGGCCGCGTAGCCCCGCGTGCCGGAGGCGTCGGCCTGCTGTCGGACGGTGAGCGTGCGGGCCAGGGCGTTGTAGCGGGCGGCCGGCACCCGGCGGCGCACGGACCGGGCGACCTCCGGCGATGCCCGCGTGGCCAGCAGGTTGCCGCCGGCGGCCAGGCGCCGCTGGACGATGGCCACGACCTGCCCGGCCTGCTTGCCTTCGCAGTAGACGACCTCGGGGAAGCCGCAGCGGATGCCCCGGTGGTGGTCGACCTTGGCGAAGCCCAGGTCCTCAAAGGGCATCTGCCGCAGATCGGCCAGGGCATCGTCGACCGATCGACGACCGGCGCGGACGTCGGCCAGAAGCCGGCGGAGACTGCGGGCGTCCATGACCGGGGATGATAGGGCCCCGGCGTCCGCGACGCCAGCGCCGTTGCGGACCATTGCGGCCGGCGGGTATGATCCGGACTTCGACCCGGACTTCCGTTCCCCGAGGAAACCTGCGATGTATCGCGTGCTGATCACCGGGGCGATCCACCCGGTCGGCGTGGAGCGCCTGCGTGCCGAGCCGGACCTTCAGGTCGATTTCAGCCCGGACCTTCCGGGTCCGGAGATTCTGAGGATCATCCGGCCGTTTCACTGCATCATCTCGCGGTCCGAGACCGACGTGACACGGGAGCTGATCGACGCCGCCCCGGAGCTGAAGGTCATCGCCCGGGCGGCCGTGGGGGTGGGCAACATCGACATCGCCCACGCGACCGAAAAGGGCATCCTGGTCCTGAACACGCCGGGCAAGAACACCAACTCCGCGGCGGAGCTGACCGTGGGCCTGCTGCTGGCGGTCATGCGGCGGATTCCACCGGCCGACGCGACGATGCGGGCCGGCGGCTGGGACCGCCATCGCTTCCAGGGTACCGAGCTGTGCGGCAAGACCATCGGCATCGTCGGGCTGGGCAACGTGGGGCACCGCGTGGCCCGCTTCTGCCAGGGCTTTGACATGCGGGTGCTGGCCTGCGACCCGTACATCCCCGAGGAGACCTTTGCCCGGCACCGGGTGGAACGGGTCGATCTGGAGACGCTGATCCGCGAGTCGGACATCGTCAGCGTTCACGTGCCCAAAAACCGCGAGACCACCGGCATGATCGGCGCCGCCGAACTGGCCCGGATGAAGCCCGGCGTGGTGGTGCTGAACGCCGCCCGCGGGGGGGTGATCGACGAGGCCGCCCTGGCGGCGGCGCTGCGCTCGGGGCATGTGGCCGGGGCGGGCATCGACACCTTCGAGACCGAGCCGCCGAAGGACAACCCCTTCGCGGCCCTGCCGAACGTGGTGCTGACCCCGCACATCGGGGCGTCCACCGAGGAGGCCCAGCTGCGGGTGGCCGAGTGCATCGCCGATCAGGTGCCCCGGGCCCTGCGCGGCGGGATCGTCGACTACCCGGTGAACATGCCTCAGGTCCGGATGCTCGAGGGCGACGAGGCCGCCGCCTGCATCGTGCTGTGCGAGAAGCTGGGCGCGTTCGCCTCGCAGTTCATGCACTTCAGCCCGCAGCGGCTGACGATCTCGTATCGCGGGGACCTCGTGGGCCACGACGGCACGCTGCTGCGGCTGGCGTTCCTGCAGGGCTTCCTCGCCCCGCGCCTGCCCTACGTCAGCTACGTCAACGCCGACCTGCGGGCCCGCAGCATCGGCCTGGAGGTGGCGGTCAGCGACATCCCCGAAGACCCCGGCTCGCGCAGCGCGGTGACGTTCGTCTTCACCGGCCAGGGGCAGCGGTTCACCATCGGCGGCGTGGTCTTCAGCGGACCGCATCCGCGCATCGCCCTGATCGACGACTTTCCGTTCGAAGTCGAGCCCACCGGCACGTTTCTGGCGATCCGCAGCGAGGACCGGCTGGGCGTGGTCAGTGCGATCGCCGGCGTGCTGGACCAGCGCGGGGTGCTGATCCACCGCTTCGAGTTCTCGCACTCCAGCCGGCTGAAACAGTCGATGTTCCTGATCCGCGTCGGCCGCAAGGGACTCACCGAGGAGGTTCTGGAGGCCCTGCGGGCCCGCGAGCACATTACCCTCGTGCGTCGCATCGAGCTGTAATAGCCGCCGCCTCTGCCGGCCGTCCAATATGGCCGCACATGGGCGTCGCGCAGCGCCGTAGCCGCCGGCCTCCGTGCCGGCCGGGCGCATGGGTCTGCGGTTTGAACACCGGCCGCGTATGAAAACGGGGATTGCGCCAAGCAACCTGCGAAAGGAGGATGTGGATGAGCTGAA
>CAZSYS010000281.1:0-6323 GCA_964611365.1 uncultured Planctomycetales bacterium | reverse complement strand
ATCCGGCCCCGCATACACGACCGTGCCGGCGGCCGGGGCGTAGATCGGCGAGCCGTCGGCGTTCTTGAGCCGCCCCACCTCGACGACGACGGCGGCGCGGCGGTTGAGCAGCGCCACCAGCTCGCGGTCGATGGCGTCGATCTGGCTGCGGAGTTCCTCCAGCGTCATGTCGCGGATCTCTCGCGGCGACGTCGGGGCCGTTCCCCCGCCCGGGCCGCCCGGCGGGCGGCCGGCCTCACTCCACGCCCACCTGCAGTCGCCGGAAGGCGGTCAGCGCGACGCCGGCCTTCTGCAGCACCTGCCCCACGGTGGTCTTGTCGTCCTTGACGAACGGCTGCTCGAGCAGCACCCGTTCGCTGAACCAGCGGCTCATCTTGCCCGTCAGGATCTTCTCGACCATGTTCTCGGGCTTGCCCGAGGCCCTGATCTCCTCCCGGGCGAGTTCGGTTTCGCGGGCGACCTTCTCGGCCGGGATGCCCGCGCGGTCCAGGGCCTCCGGCTGCATCGCCGCCACGTGCATGCAGATGTCGTTGAGCAGCTCGGTGTTGGCGCACGGCTTGTCGGTGCAGATCCCCACCCCCAGCTTGCCGGTGTGGTGCACGTAGACCGCCGCCGGCCCGGGCAGGCGGACGATGCGGCCGATCTGCATGTTCTCCCGGATCCGGTTGAGCACGTCGTGCACCAGGTCCGCGACCGTCATCTTCGGGTCATCGATGAAGGATTCGCCGCCGATCGAGGCCGGATCGCCCCCGCCGGCCAGGGCCGCGTGGCGGGCGATGCGGTCGGCCAGCTGCCGGAACTCGGGGTTGTTGGCCACCGGCGCGGTCTCGCAGAGCATCTCAACCAGGGCCGCCCGGCCGGTTTCGGCGTCGCGGTAGCAGCCGATCCGCCCCTCGGAGGTCGCCCGCCCGGCCTTTTTCTCGGCGGCCTTGGCGCCCGACTTCCGCAGGATCTCCATGGCCTTTTCCTCGTCGCCGCCGGCCTCCTGCAGGGCCTTCTTGCAGTCCATCATCGGCAGCCCGCTGCGCTCCCGCAGCTTCATGACCATCGCAGCACTGATCTCGGCCATCTTGCTCTCCTCGGGCCCTGCCGGGCGTCCCGGCAGGGCCACCGCTTTTCGCGCCCAGCCTGACGGCTTTCAGGCCGCGACCTCCGGTCAGAAGATCCGGTTCGACCGGCTCTGTACCATTCCTGAAATGCCGGAAACCCGCCGGCGATCCGGCGGGAACGCTTGTCACGACACGACCGGCTGGTCCGCCGAAGAGCCGTCCACGGCTCCGTCCGGCACCGCCGCGGCGGGCTTGTCTTCCTCGACGGCCCGGGCAGTCGCACGGGCCGAACGGCGGTGCGGCCTGGGCCCGGCCCCCTCGCCCTCGGACGACGCGCCCGGCGCCGGACGGGCCCGCAGCCCCTCCTGCACCGCGTCGGCCAGAGCCCCGATGACCAGGGCGACCGCCCGCATCGCGTCGTCGTTCGCCGGGATCGCGATATCCACCTCGTCGGGGTCCGAATCGGTATCGATGACGCCCACCACGGGGATCCCCAGCTTGCGGGCCTCGCGGGCGGCGATGTGCTCCCGGCGCACGTCCACCAGCACCAGAGCCCCCGGAAGCTTGTTCATGCGGCGGATGCCGTCGAGGTTCCGCTTGATCTTGCGACGCTGCCGGGTCAGCGTGGCGATCATCTTCTTGCTGTACTTTTCGGCCATGCCCTCGGCCTCGATGGCCTCCAGCTCCTCCAGCCGGGCCAGCCGCTGCCGGATGGTGCGGAAGTTGGTCAGCGTCCCGCCCAGCCAGCGCTCGGTCACGCAGTGCATCCCGACCCGCTGTGCCGCCTCCAGGATCGCCTGACGGGCCTGACGCTTGGTCCCCACGAACAGCACGTCCTCGCCCTTGCCGACCACCTGGGCCAGGAACTTCGAGGCCCGCAGAATCCCCTTGACCGTCTCCCGGATGTCGATGATGTGGATCTGGTTCTTCCGGCCCATGATGTAGGGCTTCATCTTCGGATTCCACCGGCTGGTTCGATGGCCGAAGTGAACCCCCGCGTTGATCAGATTGCGCACCAGATCGGAAGCCAAGCAACACCTCCACAGGCCGCGGCACCGCCTCAATGCCGGCCGGGGCGCCGCCAAGGCCCGGCCGGAGACGCGGTCCGCCCGCGCCGAAGGCGACCCACACCCCCCCGCGGGGGGCTCACCCGCGCAAGCCCCGGGCATGCCCCGCGGCCGCAGGCGATACGGGAACCGGTCATAGTAACCAAAGCGGGCGCCCGACGCCAGTTTTCGGGGGCGCCCGGTTGACCCCCCGCCCGGCCCGCGGCTACAGTCCCCGGCGTGACCGACCCCGCGACCATGCCCCGGCCTGAGACTCCGCCGGATCCGGGGCCCGGCCGGCCGAGAATCTTCATCTCCGCCGCCGAGCCCAGCGGCGACCGCCACGCCGCCCAGCTGATCACCGCCCTCCGCGCCAGCCTTCCGCAGGCCGAGTTCTTCGGGGTTGCCGGGCCCGGAATGCAGGCCGCCGGCTGCCGGGCGATCGCCGACCTGACCGACCGGGCGGCTATGCTCACCGGGGCCTTTCGCCTGGCCGGGCAGGCCTGGTTGCTGATCCGGCGGATCGGCCGGATGGCCCGTGCCCAGCGGCCGGATCTGGCGGTGCTGGTGGACTCTCCTGCGCTGCATCTTCCGATGGCAAAGAAACTTAAGTCAGCCGGATGCCCGGTTATGGCCTACATCGCTCCCCAGTTGTGGGCCTGGGCGCCTTGGCGGATCCGCCGGGTCCGGCGGGTGGTGGACCGGCTGGCGGTCATCCTGCCCTTCGAAGAGGAGTACTTCAGCCGTCGAGGGGTGGCGGCCCGCTATGTCGGGCACCCGTTGGTCTCCCAGTTGCGGTCCGCCAGGGTCGATCCTGCGGAGGTTACCGCCCTGCGCGAGGCAGGACGCCCGGTGGTGGCCTGCCTGCCCGGTTCGCGAAGCCACGTGGTCCGCGAGGTCATCGGCGGTCAGATCGAAGTCGCCCGGCGGATCACGCAGGACCACCGGGAGGCGGTTTTTCTGTTTGCCGGCCACCCGGCGGTGGCCGAGCAGGTCCGGGTGGCCGTGGGCGGCAGCGGCCTGAACGCCCGGGTGTTGACCGACCGCAATGCGGCCGTGCTTTCAGCGGCCGACCTGGCGTTGTGCGCCTCGGGCACGGCCACGCTGGAGGTCGCCTGGTACCGGGTGCCGATGGTGGTGATGTACAACGGCTCCAAATGGGGTTACCGGCTGGTGGGCCGATGGCTGATCCGCACGCCGCACCTGTCGCTGGTCAACATCCTGGCCGGCCGGCGGATCGTGCCGGAGTTCATGCCGTATTACACCTCGACGGCCCCGATCGCGGCCGAGGCCCTCAGTCTGCTGGCCGATGACGCCCGGCGGGAGGGGATGCGCGCGGATCTGCAGCGCGTCGTGGAGAGCCTGGGGCCGGCCGATGCCGCCGCGGGGGCCGCCGCCCTGGCCCGGGAACTTCTGGCCTCGTCAGGATGTCGCCTGACCGTGCCCAACGTCACCTGACCGCGCTTACGGCAGGCAAGCGGGGTTGGCCAGGACGTCGGGACCGCTGAAGCATCCCAGGAACAGGGCGGCGTCGTCGGCATCGACGTCGGAGTCCTCATCCAGCCGGGCATCGGCGCAGTCCGGGTCGGTCTGGGGGATGTATGCGCCGGTCAGGCAGGTCTGGAACCGGCCGTAGTCCTGTTGATCGACGTCGCCGTCGCGGTCCATGTCGGGTTTCAGGGCGGTGATCCGCAGGGACACGGTGATGGTCCGCGGCCCGCCGCCGGCCGAGGGGGTGATGGTCAGCACCCCGGTGTAGTCTCCGGCCGCAAGCCCGGTGAGGTTGTAGTGGATGGTGATGTCGTCGTCGGAGCCGCTGTTGGAACCCGCGCTCACCGAGGGGCTGAGCCAGCCGGCATTGCTGGTGATGGTGTAGTTCAGCGTGCCGGAGCCGGTATTGGTCAGCAGGAAGGTGTCGGGATCCAGGCTCAGGCCCACCCCGACCGTGCGGGAGAAGGCCGTGGGAGTGACCTCCAGCCGCGGGGTGTTGAGCACGGCGTACCACCAGCGGGGCAGGCCGGTGTCCCAGTTCTCCCAGGCGGCCATCAGGGCCCGATTGACGTCGGCGGCGATGCGGGAATCGGGCGTGAAGCCCGTGGAGTTGGAGACGTTGACCGCCGGCATCCACTGGCCCCGGATCCACATCCGGACCCGGGCGCTGTTCTGGTCGCCGGTGGTGATGCAGGCGAAGTGGTGGGTGCCCGGGACGGCGACGAGGTGGCCGTGAATGCCCGGGGCGTCGATGATCTTGGGCACCGACCAGCCCTGGCCGGGGGTGAACCATCGGCACCAGGCGACCTCATCCTGCTCCCAGTAGACCATGATCGTGCCGGCGTCGTTGACCGCGATGTGGGGCCAGGCGAAAAAGCCGGTCGGGGTGACGGCGACCTCGCCTTCCCAGCCCGATCCGTTGTAACGGCGGTAGCAGGGGTTGAAGGTGCCGGAGATCTTGCGTCCGTAGCTGCGGTAGACGGTGCCGTCCACCGGCGAGCGGCACATGCCGGTGACCATGTACTGGGACTCGACGCCGCCGGCGAACACCGCGGCGCCGGGCGGCTGCCAGCTGCTGCCGTTGAATCGCTGGAAGCGCATGGCGTTGCCGGCCGAGTCCCAGTAAGCCATGATGACGTCGGGGCCGCTGAAGCCGAACGGGACGATGTAGGGGTATTTGAGGCCGTCGTTGGCGGTGGCAATCTGCGACCAGGGCTCGAACGAGGCTCCGCCGTTGGTCGAGCGGGCCCAGTCGACCTGCGCCGGCGGGAAGTTCTCGAAGACCACGTGGATATCGCCGTTGGGGGCCTCGCAGAGTTCAGGATTCCACATGGACGACGCCGAGGCCGCGGTGACGATGGGCCCCAGCGCTCCCCCCTGCCAGCGGCGGTAGCGTAGATTCTCCCCGGCCTGGTAGATGGTATGAAAACCGCCTGCGGATGCTCCGACCATCCTGCCGGGTTTGCAGTGCAGCGAGAAGTCCACGGGGTCGGCAAGCTGCTGCGGACTGGCCCACTGGGCGGCCGCGGTCGAGGTCAACAGGCCGACGACAGCGCCGATCCCGATCCGGCCGGCTGTTTCCCCACGCATGAATCCTGTCTCCCTGGAGTTGTTTTCGGACGCTTGCGGACGGGCTCCGGCTGCCGAGAACAGACCGTGAACCCGCCGGGCCGGCGGCCGCCCCCTTCCAGCTTATGACAGTTCCGCATCGGAATCAATATTTAATCGCTTAAACAAGGGCCCGGAGGCACTTACATGCAGGACGGCATGCCCCTGCGGGTCCCTTCGGCCGGGCTGTAGTGCCGGGCGGTGGGCGGGGGCGGGCCTACAATCCGGTGGAATCAGGCCCTGCCGGCGGATTCCTGCTCTGGAGGCTGAGCGTCGCCGTGCATCCTGCGATCGGCTCTGGCGTGAGACACGTTTTGCCTCAGGATGTGATCGTTCTGGCCGCTGCGGCCTGTGTGGCTGTGGGGCTGGCAGCCGGCTGCGGGTCGGCCGAGCCGGGCGCGACCGCGGATCGGGCGCCGCAGGCCCGACCGGAGGCAGGCGAGCCTTCTTCGCAGGAGTCTGGTCCGGTGGGCAAGCCCTTCCTGTTCCATGAAGCCGCCCTGCCGGAGGGCTTTCCGCCCCCCGGGCCGATCGACCGGATCGTGGTCAAGGATTACCCGGTCTGTCGGCTGGCGCGGGTGCGGGCCGGGGCCGGCGGGGTGCCGGGCGGGGCGAACGGAATGTTCGGTCCGCTGTTCAATCACATCAAGCGGCACGACATTCCGATGACCGCGCCGGTGGAGATCGGTTATGCCGCCGTGTCGCCTGACGGTGGCGGCGTGCCGGCGGCCGAGTCGATGGCTTTTCTGTACGGCCGGCCGACCTGGGGGGCGACGGGGCCGGACGGAGCCGATCCCCGGGTGACGGTCGAGGATATTCCGGCGATGACGGTGGTGTCGATCGGTGTGCGGGGCAGCTACACCGACGGCCGCTTTGCCCGGGCCCTGGGCCGGTTGACGGCCTGGCTTGGGTCGCAGGGGCAGCGGTATCGTCCGGCCGGTCCGCCTCGCTACCTGGGGTACAACAGCCCGTTCGTGCCGGGTTTTCTGCGTTACGGCGAGGTGCAGGTGCCGATCGAGCCGATCGACGGGCTGCCGCCCGGGGAAGGCGCACCGGCCGTCCGATGAGCTCCGCCGGCGGGGGTGGCGCGCGGTCCGGCCGGGCGGGCGGGGGGCAGACCGCTGCGTTC
>CAZSYS010000280.1:1619-6344 GCA_964611365.1 uncultured Planctomycetales bacterium | reverse complement strand
CTGTAGCGCTCCCGACCGGCGGTCGCAGGATGGCCAGGCCGTCAAGACCGGTTCTGGCGGGCGGGTACGCGGACCCGGCGCCCGGCCCGGGGCGCGGGCCTTGCCATGGGCACGTGGTTTCCCATAAGATCAGCCGCCCGCCGGAAAGCAGTGCCGGCGGCCGCCCCGCGGACGGCTTGCGGGCCGCCCCTGCGGCGCCGGCGACAGTCACCGACCTTGGGAGGGTGCTCCCCCATGTGGTACCGACCCCCGCGGCATAGGAACCGGGCGACCTGCGGCCGGCACCGGGCCGGGACGGCCGCGGTGATTGCGGCCCTGCTGGCTGCGGCCGGGTCGGGCTGCGACGCCCTCAACCCCTCGCTGGTCGCCCAGATCGGCGGCAACAGCTCCTCGGTCAGCGTGGACAGCCCCGGGCACGTCATCCTGGTGCTCAACAACCTGACCAACGGCAATGCGGTGCTGTCCTTCGCGGAGACCGACACCACCAGCAACGGCACGGTGTACACCGGCTCGGCGGCCCAGGCGGTGGGCCCCGGTGCCTACGTGGCCCTGACCCTGTCCTGCACGCTGACGCGGCTGGAGCTGGAGGAAGTGGAGATCGTCCCGCTGGCGGCCGGGGCCGATCCCGAGTCGGTCACCGTCGAGCTGCCGGTGAACATCTTCACCCCGCCGGCCCTGCGGTGCGGATCGGTGGTGTTCGTGAACGTGGTCGGCGTGTACCCCGACATCGGGGCGACCGCGCAGCTGCTGAACTGAGTCCGGCGGGCGCCGGCCCGTCGAGGGACGCCGCCGTGCCCTGGAGACCCACGCGGATGAACACGCGACACCAAGCCAGGCCTGCCGGGCCTTTTCCGGTCTTCCGGGCCGTCTCGTCGGCGGCCCTGGCGGCCCTGACCTGCTGGGCGGCCGGCTGCCTGAATCCCTCCTTCGTGAACCAGGTGAGCAGCGGGTCGGTCACTCCCCTGGCGCCCGGCGACGTGCCCTTCGTGCTGGTACGCTGCGTGAACCTGACCCGGACCGCGGAGATCGATGCGGTTGTCGGCTTCGAGGCCCCCGGCTTCTTCGGCTACGACGCAGTCACCCTGGCCGGGATCCATCCCAACGGCGGCGATGTGGGGGCCATCCTGCCCTGCCCGGTGGCCAGCGTACGGATCGGCGACCCCAGCGCGCCGGCGGCGCCGGCCGTCACCGTCACCCGCGACGATGATACCGCCTACTCGATGCCCAGCGCCGCCTTTCCGATCGTGCTGGCCGACGGCGTGAACTACACCTGCGGCGACACGGTCATCTTCACCTTCGTGGATGCTCCCTCCTCGCCCTACGGCATCGACGTATCCGCCGGCCGGATCGAGGGGTCGACCCAGACCGGCCCCTTCAGCGGCACGGATTCCTTCGAAGTGCTCCAGCTGATGCTGTTCGCCAACGGCCACGGGCCCACGCCGATCCCCTGAGGCGGCCGTCAGCCCCGACCGGCGGGCTGGAGAGCATGTTCCGCCCCATCCGGGGCTCCGGCGGCGCTGCCGCGCACCGGGCCGCGATGTCAAGGAGCATAGCCCATGCTTTCACCGGGATGGATGGCGACCGCCGGCCTGGCCGCGGCCGCGACGTTGTGCTGCGCCTCGGTCGGGCGGTCGGACTTCGACGCCGCGCGCATGGCCTGGGCCGACCGCGCGATCCAGGAGGCCATCGACCGCGGCGAGCTGCCCGGAGCGGTGCTGCTGGTCGGCCGGGGCGACCAGGTGGTCTACCGCAAGGCCTGCGGGCATCGGGCGATCGAGCCGGCCCGCGTGCCGATGACCGAGGACACCATCTTCGATCTGGCGTCGGTGTCCAAGGTGGTCGGCTGCGCCACCGCGGTGATGATCCTCGTCGAGCGGGGACGGCTGAATCTGACCGACAAGGTCGCCGGCCACCTGCCGGCCTTCGGGGCCAACGGCAAGGATGGGATCACCGTGGAGCAGCTGCTGCTGCACCGCGGCGGGCTGGTGCCGGACAACCCGCTGAGCGACTACGGGGACGGGCCGGAGAAGGCCTGGGAGCGCCTCTTCAACCTCAGGTGCGTCTATGAACCCGGGACGCAGTTCCGCTACAGCGACGTGGGCTACATCGTGCTCGGCCGGCTGGTGGAGGTCGTGGACGGACGCCCGCTGGACCGCTTCGCCCGCGAGGAGATCTTCGAGCCGCTGGGCATGGTGAACACCGCCTACCGCCCCCCGGAGGAGTGGAAGCCACGGATCGCTCCCACCGAGCGTCGGGACGGCCGCTGGATGGCGGGCCAGGTGCACGACCCGCGGGCCTGGGCTTTAGGCGGCGTCGCCGGGCACGCAGGCCTGTTCGGCACCGCCGATGACCTGGCCCGCTGGTGCCGGATGGTGCTGCGCGGCGGCGAACTGGACGGGCGCCGGGTGCTGTCCGGGCTGACCGTGCGGGAGATGACCCGGGCCCGCTGCCTGGAGGACGGCGGCGGGTGCCGGGGGTACGGTTTCGACATCAGCACCGGCTACTCCTCGGCCCGGGGCAACCTCTTCGAGGCCGGGAGCACCTTCGGCCACACCGGTTTTACCGGAACGATGTTCTGGATCGACCCTCACCACGACGCCTATGTGATCCTGCTTTCCAACAGCGTGCACCCCGACGGCAAGGGTTCGGTGATCGATCTGCGGCGCCGGGTCGCGACGGTCGCGGCCTCGGCGATCGTGGAACGCCCCGACGAGCGTTACCAGCCGCAGTCCGTCCGGGCTTCGCGTCCCGCCGAAGCCGGGCGCCGGGCGGCCGCCGGCCGGCCGGCCGAAGTGCTCTGCGGCATCGACGTGCTCAAGCGTGAGGGCTTCCGGCGGCTCGCCGGGCGACGCGTGGCGCTGCTGACCAACCACACCGGCCGGGACGCGGACGGACGTCGCCTGGTCGACCTGCTGCTGGCCGCCCCGGACGTGAAGGTCGTGCACCTGCTGTCGCCCGAGCACGGGCTGTACGGCACGCTGGACGAGAAGGTCGGGGACACCGTGGATCAGGCCACCGGCCTGAAGGTGTTCAGCCTCTACGGCCAGACGCGCCGGCCGACGCCGGAGATGCTCGCGGGCATCGACACGATCGTCTACGACATCCAGGACATCGGGGCCCGCTTCTATACCTACGTGGCCACCATGGTCTATGCCATGGAGGAGGCGGCCCGGGCCGGCATCCGGATGGTGGTGCTGGACCGGCCCAACCCCATCACCGGCCTGCGCCCCGACGGCCCGATCGCCGACGAGTCGAAGTACGGGTTCACGGCCTGCGGACCGCTGCCGGTGGTGCACGCCATGACCCTGGGCGAGCTGGCGAGGATGTTCAACGCCGAGCGCAAGATCGGCTGCGACCTGGATGTAGTGAAGATGGAGGGCTGGCGGCGGGAGATGTGGTGGGACCAGACCGGGCTCACCTGGGTGAACCCCTCGCCCAACATGCGCAACCTGACCCAGGCGACGCTCTACCCGGCGGTGGGCCTGCTGGAGGCCTGCAACCTGTCGGTGGGCCGGGGGACGGACCAGCCTTTCGAGCTGTTCGGGGCCCCCTGGATCGACGGGCGCCGGCTGGCGGCCGAACTGAACGCCGCCGAGCTTCCCGGGCTGCGGTTCGTGCCGGTGACGTTCACGCCCGCCGCCGGCAGCAGGCTCGGCGGACAGGCCTGCGGGGGGGTCTACGTGCTGGTGACGGACCGCGACGCGCTGGAGCCGGTGCGTTCGGGGCTGACCATGGCCTGGTGCCTCCGAAAGCTGTTCGGCGAGGCTTTCGAGATCGACAAGGTCGACAACCTGCTGGCCAACGCCGGGGTGATGCGGGCGCTGAAGGAAACCGACGACCCCGCGCGGCTCCCGGAGCTGTGGAGGGAACCGCTGGCGAAGTTCGATCTTCAGCGCCGGTCGTACCTGCTGTATCCCTGACCCGGCGCGGCACCGGCAGGTCCGCCCGACAGGGCCGGCGGTTTTCCGCGTTCCCCGGGCTTGGCCGGCTCGCAGAGGCGGGCTACAGTTCCCTCGGCAGGACGGAGGGCGGCGGACGTATTCACCTCCAAATGATGGCCGCCGGCCGGCTTCAGGCCCCGGATGGCCGGGCAGGCCCGGGAGTGGCAGATATGGCGGGTGCACATCTGCGGGTCGGGATCATCGGGGGCGGTTCGATCGTGCGCCAGCGGCATCTCCCCGGGCTGCGGGCCCTGGAAGGCGTCGAGATCGTCGCGGTCTGCAACCGCCGGTACGAATCCACGCGGGCCTTCGCCGACGAATACGCGATTCCCCGGGCATGCTTCCACTGGCGCGAGGTCGTGGAGGCCGGCGACATCGACGTGATCTGGATCGGCACCACGCCGTACATGCACTGCGAGTTGATCCTGGCGGCCCTGGAGGCCGGCAAGCACGTCTTCTGCCAGTCGCGGATGTGCATGAACCTCGACGAGGCCCGGCAGATCGTCGAGGCCGCCGCGCGGCACCCCGACCGGGTGGTGCGGTTCTGCCCGCCGCCGATGGGCATGGGCGGCGATGCGACCATGCGGCGGCTGCTGCAGCAGGAGCGCTTCGTCGGCGACGTGCGCCAGGTCACACTGACCAGCGTCAACGGCCTGCTGCTGGACCCGGAACACCCGCTGACCTGGCGGCTCCAGCGCGAGCAGTCCGGCCAGAACGTGATGACCCTGGGGATCTACCTGGAGGTCCTGGACCGCTGGCTGGGGCCCACGTCCCGGGTGACGGC
>CAZSYS010000280.1:0-1609 GCA_964611365.1 uncultured Planctomycetales bacterium | reverse complement strand
GGCCGCCACCCGCTGCTGGACGACGACCCGGAGGCATCCGGAAACCGGTCAGCCCGCCCCCTGTGAGATCCCCGAGCTGGTCAACGTCATCGCCGAGCTGGCCTGCGGCGGCATCGGCGTCTACCTGTTCAACGGCCTCAGTTCGCACGGGCCCACCGACCACGTCGCCATCCATGGCACCGGCGGGACGCTGGTCTACGACTTCAACTCCGACGAAAACCTCGAGCAGATCGAGGGGGCCCGGGTGGGGCAGGAGAGCATGGCCCGGATCGAGATCCCCCCCGGGGAAAAGGGCACCTGGACCGTCGAGGCCGACTTTATCCGGACGGTCCGGGGCGAGGGCTCCGGCGGGATCCTGCCGACCTCGGAGGCGGCGTTCCGCTATATGGCGGTGATCGACGCCATCCACCGTTCGGCGGCCGCCGGACGCTGCGTCGATGTCCCGGAACAGTAGCCGGGGCCGTCCGGCAGGACTAACATGGTTCTGTGGCGGCCCGACGGAACGGGCCTGGGACAGTCCGGTGTTCAGGGAGGAGAGACCCGTGCATTTCGCGACCGGGAACATGCAGGACCGGGCCCAGGCGTTCGTCGAAAGCATCCGGCCCTTTCTGGTGACCCAGGACTGGGATTCGCTCGGACGCCACCTGGCCGGACAGTGGCCGCCGGACCGGCTGGCGGACCTCCTGGATGCAGAGCACGAAGAGGCGGTCAAGGCCTCGCTGATCGGGCTGACGCTGGTCGGAACGATGCGCCAGTCCCCCTGCGTGGCCCGGCTGCTTCGCAGGACGGCCGACCCTCTCTGTGCGGCGGCGGCCGAACGGGCCCTGTGGACCATATGGTTCCGGGCGGGCGGGCCGCGGCACGGCCCCGAGCTCATCCGCGCGGTGCACGATCTGTGCGGAAACCGGCTGAAGCAGGCCGCCCGGCGGCTGGAAAGGCTGGTCCGCCGGGCTCCGGATTACGCCGAGGCCTGGAACCAGCAGGGGATCGCGCATTTTCTTCTGGAGCAGTATGAGCGGGCCTGCGCCGATTGTGTCAGGACCCTGACTCTGAATCCCGATCACTTCGGGGCGATGGCCGGCCTGGGGCACGCGAACGCGGCCATGGGCTGCTCGGCCAGGGCCCTGGAGGCCTATCACCGGGCCCTGCAGATGAACCCGTGGATGACGGACCTGCAGTGTGCCATCGACGAAGTCCGCCGCAGCGCGGCCGGGGCGGTGTCCGCGGTCGCCGGCGGGCGGACGACGGCCACAACCTGAAGGCCGGCCCCGGCGGACCCGTCCGGCGGAACGTGCCCCCGGCGTGTGGAGGTTTCATGGCCAGCGTGAAGGACATCCTCGATCGCAAGGGCGGCCAGGTGGTGACGGTGACGCCGGAAACCACCGTCCTGGAGGCCGCCCGGATCATGAACCGTCACAAGATCGGCGGGCTGGTGGTGGTGGACGAGAAGGGGCAGGTGGCCGGTGTCTTTACCGAGAGGGATATCCTTCAGCGGGTCATCACCGAGGACCGCGCCCCCCGCGAGGTGCCGGTGCGCGAGGTCATGATCGCCAAGGTCGTCTGCTGCAAGCTCAACATCACCCTGGAGGAGTGCCAGTCGGTCATGACC
>CAZSYS010000279.1:0-6378 GCA_964611365.1 uncultured Planctomycetales bacterium | reverse complement strand
GCGTCCCCGTTACCGTGTCGTCCCCGTTACCGTGTCCAGCTCTTTTAAAACGAGCTGCGTCCCCGTTACCGTGTCGTCCCCGTTACCGTGTCCAGCTCTTTCAAAACGAGCTGCGTCCCCGTTACCGTGTCCGTCCCCGTTACCGGGTGCGACGCGAGGCGTGAGGTCGTCCGCGTTAGGCGGCCGGCAGGGGCGCCAGCCGCCACAGCGATTGGCGGCGCCGAGCGCGATCGCAGAACAATTGGATAACGAATCGGTCCGGGGCACGACCGGAGATCATGCCGCACCGCCCTCGGCGGTCGGCAGAGACGCCGGCCGTCACAGCGCCCGGCGGCGATAGCCCACCAGCACCAGACCCGCGGCCAGGAAGCCCATCGTTGCGGGTTCGGGCAGGCAGGCCTCCGTCCAGGTCGTAGCGACGTAGACATCGTCCACGAGTTGCGAGCCGGCCGTGTTGCTCCCCTGACGGAAGGCATAGCGGTCGGCTTCGATGCCAGCCGAGGACCCGTTCACCACGGTGATCTTCGGGTTGCCATCGGGACCGGCGGCACAGTCGGGATCGACCCACAACTCGCCCAGGCCGGTGCTGTATTCATAGGAAACCACCAGCCGGTGCGGGGTACCGAACGAAAAGCCCGTCGGCCAGGGCTGCGTCGTGCCGCTGGGCGTACCTGGGCTACCGCTGCCGCTGCCCTGGTGCAGATAGAAGGTGTAGTCCGAGCCTGTCTTGGTGGTCACGCCGACCTTGCTGGGGAAGTAGAAGTTGCCGGAAAGTTCCTGGAAGAAGTGGGCGAAGTAGTCGCTGGACGAGACCGGGCCGCTCACCACGACCGTAAAGCCGGCGTACCACTTGTCGCCGGCGGCCATGGCCGCGCCCAGGGGCTTATAGACGTCCTCCCGCGATCCGCTGGTCTGGGTCAACTGGATCTCCCGGTCCGAAGAGGGCGTGCCCGGGACGACCTGCACGGGATTTGACCCAATGCCACTGTGGGGGGTCCAGCCTCCCTGCCCTGCAAGGTTTCCGACCGTGTAGGCGTTGAAGTCGTCCGACATCAGCAGGCTTGCCGACGCCGATGCCGTCATCGCCGCAATGGCGACCGTCGCCACCAGAATGTTTCTCATGGCCTGTTCTCCTCCAAGACAAAGCATGGCAAGTCCGCCCGGAGAGCGGGTCGCCCACGCGGCGATTCCGGGCGCCTGTGAGGTGACGGTCGGGCGGGGGACACATGTCGTGCACGTGCACGCCCCGACCTTCCCCCACACGTTGCGCTTCTTCCCCCCAGGGCGAACACGCGATAATCTAGCCGCCCACCGCATGCCGGTCAACGCGCTTCATGCTTAATTTCCCGTTAAGAGACGGTTACGGAACCCATCCTTTTGCCGATCATGGGGATGCCACGAATACATGGCAGCGCGGTCATGGCATTCATTCAGGTTCCCGATCGACTCCCGCACGGGTTCCCGGGCGAATGCGGCGTAAAATCCGGCCCCTATTGCCGGCACTGCCCAGACCGAAGCGCTGTCGTCCCCGGCCTGCCGAGCGGGCCTGTCTGGCCGGAATCGTGTGCGGCTGACCGGAATCGTGTACATGTTTCGCACCGGCATGCCACGGCTGCCGGTGTCGGCCGAGCCGGTCCCTGTTTCGCCCGCAAGATCGCCGTCGGCTCACGAGCGGACGGCGGGTCATGCCCGTCTGAGGTTGCCAGCATCCGTCCGGCCGGACATACTCCATGCGACCTCGGCCCGGCGACGGCCCGGCCGGCGCGGCGCGCGGCGCCGAGTCTTCCCCGGGACGATGCCGTCGATCACGGCCGCCCGAATGCCTGCCGGGAGCGACGCGACCGGTGATCCGCCTTCTGATCTACGTGTTTCCCGCCGCGATGGACGCGGTGCTGGCCATGGTGCTGTTCGTCTGCGGCGTGCGGCTGGCCCGGCTGGGCATCGGCCCGCTGGGCGTCTCGAGCGTGATCACGCTGTGGGCGGCAGCCTACATGTGCACCAACGCGCTGCTGGCCCGTTTCGTTACCGCCGGCAACGCCCGAACGCTGCTGATCGTCTCCAGCCTGCTGAACGCGCTGCTGGCGGTACTGTTTTCCGCGGCCGGTCCGCCGGCGGCGCTGTACGCCCTGGTCGCCGTCCAGGGCGCAGCCACCGCGGTGTTCTTCGCCCCGTTCCAGGTGTTCATGAAGGGCTTCGACACCGGCGAGGGCGGCATCAACCGGTCGGTGGGGCTGTACACGCTCTCATGGAGCGCCGGCTACGCGATCGGGCCGTTCGCGGCCGGGTGGCTGTGGCCGGTGATCGGCTGGCGCGGCTGCCACCTGCTCAACGCGCTGCTGATGGCCGCGATGGCAGCGTGTTTCGCCCTCATCCGCCCGGCCGGCCGGAGCCCTGGACTGCGCGGCTCGCCGGAGGCGACCCCGACCGCGGATGCCTATGCCTCCATGCCCGACCTGGCCTGGATGGCCTGGGTCTTCGGCGGGATCGGCGGCATGGCCATCACGCTGGTGCGCGGCGTGTTCCCCTGCAGCGGCCAGGCCGCCGGGCTCAGCTCCGCCGCCCAGGGCATGGTGCTGTTCACGATCAGCACCGTGCAGGCCCTGGTGGGGCTGGCGCTGGGCCGCGGGCGCTGGTGGATGTACCGGCCGCTGCCGATCCTGGGTTTCGGGATCCTGGGGACCGCCGGGCTGCTGGGTTTCGCGGCCGCGGGATCGACGGCCGGATTCTGCGCCGCGGCGGTGCCGATCGGGATCTGGTCGGGAAGCTTCTACTTCTACTTCGTGTTTCACGCCCTGGTGCACGCGCGGCACGGCCCGCGATATGTCTCGATCAACGAGGCGGTCGTGGGGCTGACCGGCATTCTCGGCCCCCTGGCCGGCGGATGGCTGGGCGGACGGCTGAGTCTCCCGGCGGCGTATGCGGCCATCGCGGCTCTGGTCGGCGCGGGCGTGCTGCTGCAGTCGGCGATTCACCGGCACCTGGACGGGAGGCTCACGGCCGGGGATCCCGCGGCGGATCGGTCCGGCGGCGCTCCGCCAGGGCGTGCGCCCGCCGGGCCGGCTCGGGAAGACGGAAACCCCGCAGGCAGCGCATCACCACGTCGATCGCGTCGGCCAGGGTCACGCGGTGCCCGACGCTGACGTACACCGGCCGCACGCCCTGGCGGGTCCGCAGCACGGCGCCGATGCACTGGCCATGGTCCATCAGCGGCACGTGCCCTCCGGGACGGGACGGCGGCTCGTCGTGTGTGCCGCACAACCGGCTCTTGGCGCAGCCGACCGACGGCAGATCCATCAGCACGCCGGCGTGAGTGGCCAGACCGAAGCGGCGCGGATGGGCCAGCCCCTGGGCGTCGAACAGAAAGACGTCCGGTGCGGTGCGGAGCTTGCGCACCGCGGCCAGCACCGCCGGGGCCTCCCGGAAGCTCAGCAGGCCGGGCACGTACGGAAAGCGGGCCTGGCGCCAGGCCACGGCCTCCTCGACGACCGCGTCGTGCCGCAGATCATAAACCACGACCGCGGCCACGCATCGCCGGCCCTCGGGGCTGAAGGCCATGTCCGCCCCGGCCACCAGCCTGACTTCCCCGGTGAGCGGCTCGACCCGCACGCAGCGGACCAGCCGCTGCTGCAGGCGGATGGCCGCAGCCGGCGAGAGGTTCCAGCGGTGCAGTGGGCGGGGGATGCGCACGCCGGACATGATAACCGCCGCATGCGGCCACGCGCGGTGCCGGATGCGGCGGTTGTCGATCGATCAGCGTGCGGCTTGCCGTCCGCCGTGGAGACCCGAGCGCTCCTGTCAGGCAGAGCGATTTCTCCGCCGGATCAGCACACCGATCCCTCCACAGGCCAGCAGCGCCAGCCCCGCCGGTTCGGGAAGAGAGGCCGCCTGGTAGTGGGCCTGGATGGCCTCCTCGCCGAGGGCGGTGTTGTAGAAAGCGACCTCATCCAGCAGGCCGTTGTACCAGTTGCCGTTGACCCAGGAGCCGATGCGGAGAGCCGCCGTGCTCTCATAGACATTCTGAAACGGTGCGCTGTCCTGGGCCTTCGGGTCGAGTTGGCCGTTGATGTAGAACCGGGGAGCGGCGCCGGTCTGGTAGACCGCGGCAACATGCGTCCACTGCTCGAAGGTTACCGACCACTGGGAGGTGTAAGTCGTTGTCGTGGCGCTGGTTCCGCCCCTGGAGACCATCAGATCCAGTTTGCCGGTGGTGTTATCGACCAGGAAAGCGAAACCCCGCTGGTTCCCGGCGCCGTAGTACTTGCTGATGATGACGCCGTCGTTGGGCACGCCCGAGTCGAAACGGATCCAGGCCTCCAGCGAGAACGCCGTGGTCGGGTTGTAGACGTCCTGGTGGGGAATCTCGATCTTGTCGGCCGGATCGGCCGAACTGAGCCGCGCGGCCTTGTTGTCGGCTCCCAGACCGGGGAGCGAGGCCCACGGCGCCCCGATCATCGATGTTGCCGGATCGTTGCCGAAGTTGGAATACTGGTCCCCGGCCGCGGTGCCGGCCGACCCGAGGTTGGCGATCTGCCCGCTGCCGCCCGGGTAGACCTCGCTCATCCGCCAGTAGCCCACCGGGCTGTTGGCCAGGACCGCGTCCTGGTAGGCCGGCAAGCCCCAAGCCGCCCCGGCCGCCGCCAGCCAGGCCCCCATCGCCAGAAAAACCGCCGTGTTCCGCCTCATGGTGTTTCCCTTCCATCAGCGCGCAGGACGACCCTGGAGCCTCGGACCCTCCGCAGGACCGCGTTCCGGGGATACCGGGCGCGCAAACCTCCGTCTGAAAAGTCCCTTCCCTGCAGGGGAAGCCGATCACACCACCGCCGAAGAATCATTCCCCCGGACAAGGCCCTTTTCAATCGACCAGTGGATTTTTTCTGGGACCTTTTTTTGAGGGGGCCGGCCGTCCGGGTGCGACGGCAGACCGTCGATGGGCATGCCTGGACGCCTCACCGATCGATCGGGTGGCCGCGCGCGGGCTGCCGGGAGCGGGGCCGCCGTGATCGACTCCTGTCGCTGCCGGCTGGTCGCCCGCGTGCAGGTCGCACCGGGCCGGCCAGGGATCGGGGGCGACAGCCGGGCGGGCGGGGAGCGGATCAGGCCGCCGGGTAGGACTCGCGCGGGGCGGAAGGGTCGGAGGCGGCCGGTTCGGCTCCGGCCTCGGGCTCGTAGTCGGCGTGGGGCAGGACGTTGCCCAGCTCGCGCAGGGCCATATAGGCGGCCTTCTGCTCGGCCTCTTTCTTGGACGGCCCCCACGCCGCCGGGAAGCGGCGTCCGCCGATCACCACCCGGATCTCGAAGCACTTGCTGTGGTCCGGGCCCTTCTCGTCCAGCAGTTCGTAGCACGGCGAGCCGGAGAGCATCTTCTGGGCGTACTGCTGGAGCTGCGACTTGTAGTTGAACTGGTGCTGCGACGCGGCCGCCTCGCGGATGTGCGGCGTCATCGTTCGCAGGATGAACTCGCGGGCCGGCTCCAGCTCGCCGGCGTCCAGATAAATGGCCGCGATGACCGCCTCGTACAGCGCCGCGGCCAGCGACTGCGGCAGCTGGCTCCGCCCGCCCATGCCCTTGCCGATGAACACGTGGTCCATCAGGCCCAGGTCGCGGGCGATGCGGGCGCAGGTGTGGCGGGAGACCACGGCGGATTTGATCTTGGTCAGCTCGCCCTCGAGGTAGTCGGGGAACTGGCGGTAGAGCTCCAGGCACACCACCATGCCCAGGATGGCGTCGCCGAGGAACTCCATGCGTTCGTTGCTGTGCAGCCGGGAGTCGGCCGTGGAGGCGTGGGTCAGGGCGGCGGCCAGGATCTGCGGGTCGCGGAACGCATACCCCAGCGCCGCCTGCACCGCGTGCAGTACGTTCTGATTCTCGGCCATGCGCTTTGTGCGGTTGTCGCCCGGCCGATGGCGAAATCCGCCGCTGCCGTGTGCGGGTTTCGCCGCGGGCCAGGGGGCCGATCGCCGCTCCGTCGGCGGCGCCGGCCACAGGCATTGTATTCTAACAAAAAATCGTCCCTCGGGGGCGACAAAACCAGTTACGGACCGGTAAAAAAAGTCCCAGGCCATGAATCAACCGCCCGCCGGCGGCGGACTCGTTGCGGCCGGGTGCCCGGCGGGCTACATTACCCCAGCCGCAGGCCGACGGGCTTCCAGCGACGCCCGCCGGCACGCAGGCGCCGGCGGCGAAACGCTCTCCCCGCCCGCGCGGCGGCCCTAAGCCCGGCAGGAGCATGAAGATGTGGCAGATGAGTCGCTTGCGGCCGCTCGCAGCCGCCCTGGCCTGCGGGCTGGACCTGGTCGTCGGCACGGCCGCGGGCGTCGCCGGGGAGATCGACCGCGACCGGTACCTGCCGGTCGATGAGCTCCGGCCCGGGATGAAGGG
>CAZSYS010000278.1:4693-6380 GCA_964611365.1 uncultured Planctomycetales bacterium | reverse complement strand
CTCCAGGGCTGCGAAGGCCCCGGCGGCGGCGGCCTGTTCGACGCCACGGCCCAGGAACGCTGGACCATCCGCTGCGGCACCTTCACCCCCGCCGACGTGCCCGACCCGGTCGCCTTCGGGCAGGGCCTGGCCGACATGCTCCGGCAGGTCCGGGGCCTGCGGCCGCAGGACGTGCGCGTGGTCGTCACCGGCAACACCTGCACGATCTACTACGGGCAGTATGTCAAGGTGGCCTCGCCGCGCACCGGCCAGCTGGTCTTTCCCGAAAAGTTCCAGCAGGACATGCAGCTGATCCGCTCGCTGGTCTACAACCAGACCGCCACGCCGTTCCTCCGCGCTCAGCCCGAGCTGATTGTTCCCGACCGCCCGCCCGGGGCCGAGCAGTGGGACGTCTCCCACGCCCGCGGCACGCACTCCCTGCTGATCGCCGTGTTCTACAACACCCCGACGTTCAGCGAACGCCGCAGCGCCGCCGAGGAATACGTCCGCCTCCTGCGGCAGGCCGGCCACGCCGCCTACTATTACCATGAGCCGGTCAAGAGCTTCGTGTTCGTCGGCGACTTCGACGCCACGGACATCGTTCAGACGCCCGAGGGCCCGCGCTACGGCCCCCGCGTTGAGCAGCTCATCGCCTCCAACGAGGCCGAGTTCCGGCACTTCACCGAGAACGGCCACATCCGGCTGCACCACACGCCCGACGGACAGGTCGTGCGCCCCGAGACCCGGCTCATGCCCGTCCCGCGGCCCGCCGCGGAGTCCGGCCTGCCGTGAGCCGCTCGAACCCGCCGATCCGCGAGATTCTGCTGGCCACCGGCAACCCCGGGAAGGCCCGCGAGATGGCCGAGATCCTCGGCGGCTCGGACACCCCGGTCCGCTGGCGCGGATTGGCGGATTTCGCCGGACGGGGCTGGTCCGAACCCCAGGAGACCGCCGACACGTTCGCCGGCAACGCGGTCATCAAGGCCCTCCACTATGCCCGCCTCGCCGGCCTGTGGACCATCGCCGACGACTCCGGCCTGGAGGTCGATGCCCTCGGAGGCGAGCCGGGCGTCCGCTCCGCCCGCTATGCCGGGGAGCCCAAGGACGACCGGGCCAACAATGCCCTGCTCGTGCGGCGCCTGGCCGACGTGCCGGCCGAGCGCCGGACCGCGCGCTTCCGCTGCTGCGTGGTCCTGGCCGATCCCGACGGCGTGCTGGCCTCCGCGGAGGGAACCGTCGAAGGAGTGATCATCGACCAGCCCCGCGGCAGCGGCGGCTTCGGC
This sequence comes from uncultured Planctomycetales bacterium, assembly GCA_964611365.1. Lineage (GTDB taxonomy): Bacteria > Planctomycetota > Phycisphaerae > UBA1845 > PWPN01 > CALLOB01. Next base: position 5,118 of record CAZSYS010000278.1, on the reverse strand, counting down.
TACGATCCCCACTTCTGGATCCCCCCGGCCGGCAAGACCGCCGCCGAGATGAGCCCGGCCGAGAAACACGCGGTCAGCCATCGCGGCCGGGCGCTGCGCCGCCTGCACGAACGCCTGCTGGCGCTGCTGGCCGCCCCGCCGCGCTGAACGCCTGCTCACGCCGGATTCGCGACCCTGCAGGCGGTCCCGGGTGGCCATCGGGCCTGGGAAAACGTCAACCGGCCGTGAAGGGAGAGATCTCCGGCGTCGCCGGCTCCGGAACGACTGCGTGAACCATATCGAGAACACCCATTGATCGTCCGCTCTCGACGGGGAGGCCGGAACGCCGGGGGTTTCCTCAGACCCAAGGCCTGGGGCGTCCAATACAGGAGGCGTACAATACAGGACACCCAGACATTATCCGGGCTTCCGGCAACGTGGGCAGT
>CAZSYS010000278.1:0-4593 GCA_964611365.1 uncultured Planctomycetales bacterium | reverse complement strand
GCGCATGAGTCTGCGGCCTGGGCACCGGCTGGACTGCCCGGCGTCTCTGCCGGCCGGGCGTACAATACAGGACACCCAGACATTATCCGGGCTTCCGGCAACGTGGGCAGTGCATGGGTGTGCTTCGACCCTTGCCTCGGCGCCGCCAAGCGCCGTAGCGGCCGGCGCCCCTGCCGGCCGTGCGCATGAGTCTGCGGCCTGGGCACCGGCTGGACTGCCCGGCGTCTCTGCCGGCCTTTTCATCAGTCCGAAGGCCTGGCACGCGTTGCTGCGCTCGACCCAGCGGCCGCTTTCATCAGGCCGAAGGCCTCCGGCGCGGTTGGCCGCAATCCACCGTTTGCCGGGATTCATCAAGCCCAAGGCCTGGAAGTCGACAGCGGGGGGCACAGGTCGACGCAGTCGACCGCCGCCCCCGGTTCCAGGGCCGCATCTGCCCCGCTTTCTGTTTCTCTGTTCTCCTCTTGCATCCCAGGAGGTCGCACACCACGCCGGTACAGCGCGCGGCGTGGGGTCGTCCGCCCTCGGCGGCCGGCAGGGGCGCCGGCCGCTACGGCGCTTCGCATGACTCAGACGCGGCTGGCCATCAGATCGACGTCCCGCAGGGACGCCGGGCGATGCAGCGCTTCGCGGCGACGCCCGCCTACGGATACACCCGCCCCATCATCCGCGGGTAGGCGATGGTCTCGCGGATGTGCTTGAGCCCGCAGATCCAGGCGACGGTGCGCTCGACCCCCAGGCCGAACCCGCCGTGCGGCACGCTGCCGTAGCGGCGCAGGTCCAGGTACCACTCGTAGGGTCCGGGATCCAGCTGTTCCTCGGCCATGCGCTCCAGCAGGACCTCCAGGTCATCCTCGCGCTGCGAGCCGCCGATGATCTCGCCGTAGCCGTCGGGGGCCAGGAGGTCGAAGTTGCGGACCACCCGCGGATCCTTCTCGTCGCGCTTCATGTAGAACGCCTTGCAGCCGCGGGGATAGTGGGTGACGAACACCGGCCGGTCGTGCAGCCGCGAGATGATCGTTTCGTCGCTGCCGCCGAGGTCCTTGCCCCACTCGAAGCCGGCGGCCAGCTGCATGTGCGCCGGAATGTTGCGGACCTGCTCCTCCAGCTCGGCCAGCTCCTCACGCTCGGCGATGACTTCGGCGGCAAGCTTCTCCTGAACGTGCCGCTTGACGCCGGGGGCGTCACGCTGGGCTTCCTTGGCGGGGATCGAGGTCCTGAGCGCCTCGATGCGGGCCTTCTTTTCGGCCAGGTCGCGTTCCAGCAGCTCCCGGGCCGCCGGGCCGTGAAGGATGTCCACCGCCTGGCTGTAGGTGATGCGGTAAAACGGCCTGACGATCCGCTCCAGCCGGGCGATGTCCTGCCCGAGGAATTCCAGCTCGCCGCGGCAGTCCTTCAGGCAGCGGGCCACGACGCTGCAGACGAACTCCTCGGCCACGTCCATCACGTCCTCGAGCCGGGCCCAGGCAATCTCCGGCTCGACCATCCAGAACTCGGTGAGGTGGCGGCGGGTCTTGGACTTCTCCGCCCGGAAGGTCGGCCCGAAGCAGTACACCCGGCCGTAGGCCATGGCCGCGGCCTCCAGATAGAGCTGGCCGGTCTGGGCGAGGTACATCGGCTCCCCGAAGTAGTCGACCTCGAAGAGCGTCTGAGCCCCCTCCCCCGCCGAGGGCGCGAAGATCGGCGTATCCACCAGCAGGAAGCCGCGGTCGTTGAAGAACCGCCGGATCGCATCGACCACGGTGTGCCGCACCTTCATGATCGCCGTCGGCCGGCGCGAGCGCAGCCACAGATGGCGGTGCCTGAACAAGAAGTCGATGCCGTGCTCCTTGGGCGTGATCGGGTAATCGACGGCCCGATGCAGAATCTCCAGGCCGCTGACGTGCAGCTCATGGCCGCCGGGGGCGCGTTCGTCGGCATGCACCGTCCCGGTGATCGTCAAGGACGACTCCTGCGTGACCCGCGAGGCCTGCTCGAACACCTCGTCCGGAACATCGCCCCTGCCCACCACGCACTGGCAGAGCCCGCTGCCGTCGCGCACCACCAGGAAGGCCACCTTGGCCGAGACCCGCGAATGGTAGACCCAGCCGGCCAGCGTGACCGACTGCCCCGCGTGATCCTTCAGCCCGGAAATCAGCACCCGATCGGTCATCGATTCGTCGCCTCCCGCGGCCCGGGCAAGGTCGTCACCGCCCGTGGCGCCACCTGCGGTTTCACAGCAGAACCACGTTCCGCCGCTTCCATTCCGCCCGCATCTCCTCGGGCCACAGACTCGACTGGACCTCGCCGATGTGGGCCTTGCGCAGGAAGAACATGCACAGCCGCGACTGCCCGATCCCCCCGCCGATGGTCTGCGGCAGCTCCCCGGCCGCCAGCCGCCGGTGAAACGGCAGATTCAGCCGCTCCGGACAGCCGCGCAGCTCGAGCTGGCGCTTCATCGCCGCCGGGTCCACGCGGATGCCCATCGAGCTGAGCTCAAAGCCGCGCTCCAGCACCGGATTCCACACGAAAATGTCGCCGTTGAGCCCCGGTCCCAGCTCCGTCGGCGTGGTCCAGTCGTCGTAGTCCGGCGCCCGGCCGTCGTGCGGGCGGCCGTCGGCAAGCGCCGCTCCGATGCCGATGATGAAGACCGCGCCAAGCTCGCGGGCGATGCGGTTCTCGCGCTGCGGGGGCGTCAGATCCGGAAACCGGCGCTGGAGCTCCGTCGTGTGGACGAACGAGATCGTCTCGGGCAGCACCGGCCGGATGGCGGGGTACTTCCCGGCCACGTGCTGCTCGGTCAGCCGGATCACGCCGTAGATCCGCTCGACGATCGAGCGGAGAAAGCCCAGGTTCCGCTCGTCCGGCCGCATGACCAGCTCCCAGTCCCACTGGTCCACGTAGATGCTGTGGATCTCGTCCAGCACCTCGTCCGGCCGGATGGCGTTCATGTCGGTGTACAGCCCCTCGCCGGGGGCAAAGCCGTAATCCGCCAGGGCCATCCGCTTCCACTTGGCCAGCGACTGCACGATCTCGGCCCGGCGGTCCCCCATCGCCCTGACCGGGAAGGATACCGGCCTCTCGACGCCGTTGAGGTTGTCGTTGATCCCCGAATCCGCCGGCACGAACAGCGGGGCGCTGACCCGCAGCAGGCCCAGGGCTTCGGCCAGATGGATCTGAAAGAACTCCTTGATCATCCGGATCGCCCGCTCCGTTTCACGCAGATCCAGGAGCGGAACATAAGGCGTGTTCTGGCACTGCGACACGATCGACCCTCCATGCCCGCCGCCGGCGGGAACAGGTGAGGATCATACGCTCCGCATGCAGGGTCGACAAACCGGGCCGGGCCCCGGCCTGCCTACGCGGCAGTCTCAGGCCGTGGCGTCGCGGCCGAGGATCTCCTCGACCGGGCGGGCGATCGCCCGGAAGGCCTCCGCGGCCACGGTGTATGTCTGCCAGCGGGGCGACCGCCGTCGGCAATGCCGACGATAGGCATCGAGCCGGACGCTCAGGAAGGCAAAGCAGTGCCCGGCGTACACGAACCGGACGGCCGTCGGCCACCGGCCGGGCGGACCTTCCAGCAGGTAGGCGAAGACCAGCCGGGCCTCGTACCCGCTCCCGAAGGCCTGCTCCCAGCAGGCCAGACCTTCCAGGTCGCCGTGCGTCACCCAGTTCTCCCAGTAACGCGGCGTCCCCCCGCTTCCCGGAGACGGAAACCGGCGGCCCTTGACGTCCACCAGCCAGGCCGGGCCGCACGGAGGGTACACCAGAAAGTCGAACGACTTGACCGCCGCGTCCCAGAAGGTCGCCGCCCGATGGTCGTTGGCGGCAACACAGGGTACGCCCCGGGAGGCGAGGAAGGCTGCGAAGGCGGCCTCGTAATCCACGCGGGCCGGGGAAGGAGTCGACGGCGTCGACTCCGCCGGCGGCCGCTCCAGGCAGGACGACGGCGCCTCACATGTGAGGGTTCTGGCAGAACGCATCGGCCGGGACCTCCTGCTGCCGACCGGTGGCCATCTCCTTGACAACCAGGTGCCCGCGGGCCCTGTACTCCTCGCCCACGATGACAACCCTGGCCGCCCCGGCGGCAGAGGCCTGCTTGAGCTGCTTGCCCAGGGCCTGCCGCCGGTAGCTGAAATCCGCGGGCACCCCCCGCCGCCGCAGCCGGGCGGCCAGCGCCAGCACGGCATCGAACATTTCCGGCGCCGCGTCGATCAGGAACACCTCGGTGCGCCGCGTGGTCCGGGCTTCCGGCGGCATCCGCCCCAGCTCCTCCAGCAGCTCCTGGATCACGACGTCGGAGGTGCCGAAGCCGACTCCGGACATCGGCGGACCGCCGAGGGTTTCCAGCAGCTGGTCGTAGCGTCCGCCGCCGCAGATCGCCCGGCTGAACCCCCCCCGCCCGAAGCCCTCGAAGACCGTGCCGGTGTAGTACGCCAGCCCGCGGACCACGCCCATGTCGAAGCTGCAGTAGTCCCCCACCTCCATGCGGTCCAGCAGCCCCAGCACGTTCCGCAGGCGGGCCAGGGCCGCTTCGGCGCCCGCGTGGCCGGCCGCCGCCCGGGCGACGGTCTCGAGCCCCTCGGGCCCGCGGGCCTGGCTGATCGAGAGCAGCAC
>CAZSYS010000277.1:0-6438 GCA_964611365.1 uncultured Planctomycetales bacterium | reverse complement strand
GGGAACATTCTGGATTTCCGCAGAAGAAGAGGGGGGCACATCGGAAGTCCTGCAACGACGGCCGAGAGTTTCGATTCGCCTGGGTAGCCCCAAAAAAGTAGAATGTCCCCTTTTTCGGGGTGTTTCGGTCAAAAAGTCGAATGTCCCCTGCTTCGGTGTTTCGGCGAACTGAATGGCATTCCGGAGTATCCCCTTTCCGGATCGTCCGCAACGGCGTCTCGCGGAGGCGGCGAGGCTCAAGGCAGGGCTTCGGCCAGCAGCTCGGCCATGTGCAGCGGGTGCCGGTCGGTCAGGTGGGTGATCTGGTGCCGGCAGCTGGTGCCCGAGGCCACCAGAATCGTGTCGCGATCGAGTTCTCCGATGCGGTCCAGAAGCGGCTGAGCGACCCGCAGAGAGAGCTCGTATTTGGTCCGCAGCATCCCGAACGCCCCGGCCATGCCGCAGCAGCCGGTGTCCAGCAGCCGGGCCGACACGCCCGGCAACCGCCCGGCCAGCTTCGGCAGGATCGACGTGTCGGTCAGCGCCTTGGCGTGGCAGTGGCCGTGAATGCCGACCTGCCGCGGCCCGTCCGAACGCCACCGGATCGCCTCCGGATCGCGCTGCAGCAGGTCGAAGACGAAACCCTCGAAGGTGAAGCACCGGGCGGCGACCTCCGCGGCTCCCGGCAGGCGCAGCTGGCGGTATTCGTCGATGAACATCGTGTAGCAGGAGGGTTCCAGGAACACGATGGGTTCGTCGCGTTCCCGAAAGATCGACAGGTTGTGAGCGCCGAGGCGGCGGACCTCGTCCAGCAGCCCGCGGCTGCACGCCGGCCGACCGCAGCAGGCCCGCCGCCGCTCCAGCACCACCTCGTATCCGGCCGCCTCCAGCACCGCGACCGCCGCCCGGCCGATGTGCGGCTCGTTGTAGCGCACCCAGCAGTCGTCCCACAGCACCACGCGACCCCGCGTCGCCGGAGCACCAGGCCGCCGGCGACGGGCAAACCAGCGGTCGAACCGCCGGGTGACGTACGGCGGCATGACCCGGGCGGCCGCGAACCCCAGCACCCCTTCCATCAGCCGCCGCACCACGGCGCGCCGCAGCACGAAGTTCACCAGCGGGGCGTGCGGCCCGCAGTTGAGCCGCCCCAGCAGATCGGCGTTCGAGATCAGGCGGTCCAGCAGCGGCACGCCCAGGGCCCGGTGCCTGGCGTGGTTCAGCTCGGCCTTCAGGTGCGTCAGATCGACGTTGCTGGGGCACTCGCGCTTGCAGGCCTTGCAGCCCAGGCAGTTGCTCAGAGCCTGCTCGAGCTCGGGGCCGAAAACGTGGCCGCTTCCGTCAAAGCGCTCCTCCAGCGCCGCCCGGATGATGTTCGCCCGGCCGCGCGTGGACATGATCTCCTCGCCGGTGGCGGCGAACGTCGGGCACATCACCGGCGCGTCCTTGCGGCACCCCCCGCAGCCGTTGCACTGCTCGAGGTTGCCGACGAACGAACCGTCGCGCTCCACGAAGCCGAACACCGGCTCGAACGGCAGGTTCAGCGCGTAACCCGCCCCCAGCCGCAGATGGTCGGTCAGGCCGTAACGCCCGTCGCCGACGATCTTGCCGGGGTTGAGGACGCCCGCCGGGTCCCAGCACCGCTTAGTCTCCACCACCGCCGCGTAGAGTTCCGGCCCCAGCTGGCCGGGAACATAGTCCGTGCGGGTGATGCCCACGCCGTGCTCGGCCGCCAGCGAACCCTCGAAACGGCGGCACAGGTCCGCCACCTCGTCCATGACCTGCCGGTAGCGGGCGATGTCCGCGGCGGTATGCAGGTCGAGCTTGGGCCGCACGTGCAGCAGGCCGGTGGCCGCATGGCCGTAGTACGAGGCCTGCACCCCCACCCGGTCGAGAATCGACCGCAGCCCATTGACGTACTCCGGCAGACGCGCCGGCGGAACGCATACGTCCTCCAGCCCGGGCGTGGGCTTGGCCGGCCCCGAACACCCGGTCAGCAGCGAGAGCCCCTGCTTGCGCAACGCCCAGACCTGTGCCTGGGCGCCCGGATCCTTGAGCAAAAGCGTGCGGAGGCCCAGTCGCCGCCGCTCGATCGCCGCCAGGCGGTCGTCGATGTCGTCGAAAACCTCCACGATCAGGAAGGCCTCGCAGGGCGCCTCATCCAGCCCCAGCAGGCTCCGGGCGGCGGCGAACTCCATCTGCCCGCGGGTCTGGTCGAACAACAGCCGGTCGACATGCTCCACCGCCGCCGGCTGAAGACCCAGCAGCTCCACCGTGGCCTGCATCGCATCGGAAATCGAGGCGAAAAAGATCACCGCCAGCCCGCGCCGCCGCGGCATCGCTACCAGGTTCAGCGTCGCCCCGGTGATCAGGCACAGCGTGCCCTCGCTGCCGGCCACGATCCGGCTCAGGTCGCCGGGCCGCCGGAGATAGCGGTCAAAGCCGTAGCCCGGCCAGCGCTTGCAGATCCGGTCGTGCAGCCGGGCGCGGATCAGATCCCGGTGGCGGGCCACGATCGCATCGGCCGCGCTCCGGAGCCCGGCCAGATCCTGCCGCCCCGGGCCCACCGTGGCCGCCGAGCCGTCCGCCAGCACCACTTCCAGCGACTCCACGTGTTCGGCGGTGGTGCCGTACATCGGCGCACGGGCGCCCGAGGAGTTGTTGGCGATCATGCCGCCCAGCGTGGCCCGTGAACTGGTGGCCACGTCCGGCCCGAACCACAGGCCGTGCGGCGACAGGAAGGCGTTGAGCTGGTCGAGCACCACCCCGGGGCCGACCCGCACCGTGCGGGCCTGGAGGTCCAGGCCGGTGATCCCGCGACCGTGCCGCGAAAGGTCGACGACCAGCCCTTCACCGACCGCACCCCCGGCCAGACCGGTGCCCGCTCCGCGGGGCACCACCGGAATCCCGGCCTCCGCGGCCGCGCCAACCACCTCGGCGGCCTCTCCGGCGTTGCGGGGAAACGCCACACCCACGGGGAGGATCTGGTAGATCGACGCGTCCGTCGCGTAAAGGCGGCGGGTCAGATCGTCGAAGCGGACGTCCCATCCGCAGGACCGGGCCCGGGCCTGCAATCGGTCGGCACTGCCGTTCACCTCCGGACCGCTCCCCGGCCTCCGCGGCCGTGAAAAAACCCCGGCGGGCACGAAACCCGCCGGGGCATTGTAGGCTCGACAAACGGCCGCACGGCCGAAACCCTTACCAGGCGAAGTGCGAGAAGGCCTTGTTCGCGTCGGCCATGCGGTGCACGTTCTCCCGCGTGGTCATCGCCGTGCCCTCGCCGTGGAAGGCGTCAATGAATTCCTTCGCCAAACGCTCGCAGATCGGCCGCGAGCCCCGGCTCCCCCGTACCGCCTCCAGAATCCAGCGGATCGCCAGCGACTGCTGCCGCTTGCGGTTCACCTGCATCGGCACCTGGTAGTTCGAGCCGCCGACCCGCTTGCTGCGGACCTCGATGTTCGGCCGGACCCGCTGCAGCGCGGTCTCGAAAACCTCCAGCGGCTGGGCGTCCTTGACCTTTTTGGCCACGATGTCCATCGCGTCATAGAAGACCCGCGTGGCGACGCTCTTCTTGCCGTCCTTCATCATGCAGTTGATGAACTTGGCCACCAGCCGGTTGTTGAACCGGGGGTCCGGTCGAAGCTGCTCCGCCGATTTCGTGAAACTCTTGGCTCCCATGGGTTCTCGCTGTTCCGGCACGTCCGGCCTGCCGCCGGCCGACCTCGCCGGCGCCCCGGACAAAAGGCGCCGGCCGTCCCATCCGTCCGGACGCCCCCCGCAGGCGCCCGCCGGATGCCTCCAGCGGCGAACAAGACATTATGCGCGTTGTCGCCGGACCGGTCAAGGCCGATTCGAAGCGGTGCGGAGGCCTGCTTCCGTGAACGTCCGGGCCCTGGTTGGACCTGCCTCGTCGGACAGGACCGGCGGAAATCACCAAGGGCCTCGGTGCGCCAGGGTGTCGGCCCCGCAAAGCCCGGAAGTGCGGCCGGCAGGAAGCGTCCGGCAGGCAACAAGCGGCAAACCACCTCCGGGCCATGCCCCGTGGCCGTCCGGATCCGCCCCCCCGCCAGGTTCAGCGGGCCGTTGGGTCAACCCAAAAAGAAAGCACCAGGTGCCACAAGGGCGGGCCCGGTGCTTTCCGGAGGGGAAAGAAGCCAGTTTTCAGTCCGGATACGTCCCTCTTATGAATATCCGCCGGGAGGCTGGCGCCCCTTCTCAGTTGTACGGCGTTGTCATCCTCCCGGCCTCACCAAGTACGTGGAATATCGGCAACACCTCTTACCTTGGTTGAGACCCACCAATGGTATTCTACACGAATTTGCCGGAAAAAGTAGTATATTGTACCCAAATTGAACCTGAAAAACCCGCCGAGACATCATTTTAGGGGTTTTACCCACCGTCGATCCCACTCCTTCGCCTAATGAGACTACCGGACCTGTGACCGGGCCGCATCGCCGCGGCCGCCTCCTGACCGGAAGGCAACCGGCGAACTCCGGACGTGGCGACCGGCTGGTGACGCGTGGGCCGGCTGACCAACCCGGCCCTGGACTCGTGGCCGGGGCGGCGATGCCCGGGGTTGCCGAACGTCGGATAGGCCCCGGACAGGCGGACCCCACCCGTGGATCGAGGGAAGCCGCCGGGCGCCGGTCGGCAGGCCAAGCCAACCCGCTGACGGCCTGGCGGCGGTGGCTTCATCGAGGACGAGGAACCCCGGGGGCCGGCGGCGGCCCCGGGATCCGGCCGGCAGTCCTTGCGGCCTTCCTCAGCATTGAGCCCAACCGCAGGCATGGCACTTGTTACAGCCCTCGGAGAAGACCAGGCCCTCTCCGCAGGACGGACACTTGACCTTAAAATCGACGCGGACGGAATCAGGGGCGCCCGGGATGTCCGACACCCCGGGCGCCTCGATCGACTCATGAGCGGCTGTTCCGTGGCGCACTCCCGAAACCAGCTCATGACACCGGCCGTGGCCGTTGGACCGTCCGTGGGTCTTGCCGTTCCCGTTCCCGTTGCCGTTTCCGTTGCCGTTGCCGTTGCCGTTGCCGTAAGCCGATGGTCCGCTGGGCCGGCCGATGTCGTTGGGGTCGTAGTCCCCCAGCAGCAGGGCCCGCAACCCGACCTGCTCCTTGGCCGCGGCGTACTTGAGCAGCGCCCGGGCCAGCCCGTCCCCCAGGCTCTTGATCTTGCCGTCCTTGGTCGGCACCTGGAGGCTCGAGCCGATGTCTTTGAGCTGCTGGATCACGTGCCGCAGCGATCCGCCGGCCCGCAGCCACAGCGAGATCAGCCGGCAGATGGCCTCCAGGTCGCTGTTGGCCAGATCGCCGCCCTTGCCCAGTTGGGCGAACACCTCCAGCTCGCGCTCGGCCTTGGGATCGACGGTGATCTTGACGTGCATGTTTCCGAAGGGCGTCATCTGGCGGATGCGCAGGCCGCTGACGATTTCGGGGATGTCGCGCGGGGCGATGGCGGTCTCGCGGGCCTTGCCCGGGGCGGCCGCCGCAGCCGGCGGAGCCTCCGCGGCGACCGAGGGCTTGCGCTCCGACTCCTTCAGGGCCATCGGCTGCTCGGCGCGGCATCCGTCGCGATAGACCGTCACCCCCTTGCAGCCCAGTTCGTAGGCCCGGCGATAGATGGTGTCGACGTCCTCGACCGTGGCGTCGTGCGGGAAATTGATCGTCTTGGAGATGGACGCGTCGCAATGCCGCTGGAACGCGGCCTGCATGCGCACGTGCCATTCCGGGGTGATGTCGTGGGCACAGACGAACACATGGCGGATGTCCTCCGGGAGCTCGGAAATACCAGCGAGGGTGCCCTCCCTGGCGATGCGATCCATCAGCCCCTCGCTGTAAAACCCTCGCTCCCGGGCCACCGACTCGAAGATCGGGTTGATCTCGATCATCGGCCGCCCGCTGTGATCCTGGCCCTTGAGCACGTTGCGCAGGAAGGCCAGACTGAACATCGGTTCGATCCCGCCCGAGCAGCCGGAGATGATGCTGATCGTCCCGGTGGGGGCCACCGTCGTGGCCGCCGCGTTGCGCATCGGGCGGTGGTCGCGGACGTCCCAGACGCTGCCGCTGTAGTTCGGGAAGCAGCCCCGTTCGCGGGCCAGCTGCTCGCTGCAGGCGTGAGCCTCGTCGTTGATGAACTCCATGAAACGCTCGCCCCAGGCCACGCCCTCCTCGGAGGAGTAGCGCACGCCCAGCTTGTACAGCGCGTCGGCGAAGCCCATCACCCCCAGCCCGATCTTGCGGTTGGCCTTGCACATGTGCTCGATCTGCGGCAGGGGGTAGTTGTTGACGTCGATGACGTTGTCCAGGAACCGCACCGCGGTGTGAACCGCGGTCCGCAGCCCGTCAAAGTCCACGCGGGCCTGGCCCCCGGCCGCCCCGGCGGACACGAAGGCGCTGAGGTTGATGCTGCCCAGGTTGCAGGCCTCGTACGGCAGCAGCGGCTGCTCGCCGC
>CAZSYS010000276.1:0-6451 GCA_964611365.1 uncultured Planctomycetales bacterium | reverse complement strand
TCCTGCCCGCCCTCGGTGTAGCGCATCAGCCCCAGGGTGATCACCGAGAGTTCCATCCCGGTCCTGCCGAACCGCCTGTAATGCATGGGAAACGCCTCCGGCCGGCCTGGTTCCGGCCGATCGGGCCGGCGCATCGCACGGGGTGAGCCTCCTGCCCGGGCAAGTGTAGTGGTCTGCCGCAGGTCGGGCAAGCGGGCGCTCACGGCGGGCCGTCCGCGGCCGGGGGCGCGTCCGTGAGGTTCAGCCCGTAGAGTTCGCGCACCGTCCGGGCCAGCTGCGAGGCGTCCGGGGGCCCGGCCTTTCCGGCGCCACGCCGGGCACACGGGCGCCTGCTTTTGCGTCCGGTCAGCGTGGCCAGCATCGAGCCCAGCCTGACCAGGTCGGCCACGGTCAGGGCGTCGTCATCGGTGCGGTTCAGCGTGGCGGCCAGCCGGCTGAGCAGCAGCACCTCGCTGCCATGTTGCAGGGAACGCCGGAACGCAGCCGGCAGCCCGCCCAGCATGGCCGCCAGGATCGCCGAGGCCAGCACCGGTCGGCAGAACGCCTCCAGCCGCCGGGCGTAGGTTCGCAGGGCCGGCAGCGACAGCCCGTAGCGATTCCGCAGCTCGAAGCGGTCGGCGATGGCCTGCAGCGCCGCAGTCCCTTCCGCGCGGTCCAGCAGGGCGGCGTCCAGGCGCATCCGGACCTCGCGCGGCACCCGGCGGTACACCGCCGTCCGGCACAGCCCGGCCGGCGAGCGGACGTCCGTGACCGCCGGGTCCCGGGCCTCGCCCCCCGGACAGGCCGTCCCGGAGCCGTGCCGCCCTTTGGCCGCCTCTGCCATGGTCCCCCCCTTGCCGGAATCCTGAACGCCACCGCCGTTCCGCAGATTTTTTTCGCCGGAACCCGGAACCCGCCGGGCGCGGAGGCGTCCAAGAGTGCGGCGACGGGCGAGGCCGTCCGTGGCGGCGGACGTCCGTCGGAACTGAGGAGCCCGCCGGGATTCAGGCGCCGGCCTGTTCGACACCGGCGGTCGCCGAAGGGAAGATAGGGTTTCTTTCAGGCCCCGCATTCGCAAAGGAGAATGCCCATGCAATCTTCACTGTCTGTCGCGGACATGATGTTCCAGGGTCTGCACCGTCCGGCACGGCTGATCTGTGCGGCGCTGATCGCCCTGGCGGGCGGGGCGGCGCCGGCCGAGGAGGTCCGCAACGCCCTGACCATCTACAGCCACAGCGAGCCCGGGGCCATTCCGCCGGAACTCTACCGCCCCGACGGCGGGCAGAATCTGCGATACGACGCCATTCCCGGCTACGCGGTGATCCGCCAGGAACGCGACATCGAGCTGGCCGCGGGCGTGAACACCGTCCGGTTCACCGACGTGGCCGCGCGCATCGACCCCACCACGGTGACCTTCGCATCCCTGACCGACGGCCCCGGCACGCGTGTCCTGGAGCAGGACTACCGCTTCGACCTGGTCAGCGCCGACAAGCTCATGGAGCGCTACCTCGACCGGTCGATCACCGTGGAACAGATCCAGGGCGACCACATCGGCACCTTCACCGGCACGCTGCTGAGCACGGCCGGCGGCGTGGTGCTGCGCGGCGAGGACGGCACCGTCCAGGTGGTGCGCCACTACCACAACGCCCGCTTTCCCGAGCTGCCCGGCGGGCTGATCAGCAAGCCGACGCTGGTCTGGCTGGTGTCCGCCGCCCGGGCCGGCACGCACCGCGGCCGCGTGAGCTACCAGGCCTCGGGCATCACCTGGTGGACCGATTACAACGTCGTGTTCGCCGAGGGGCAGGACGCCAACAGCGGCCTGCTGGACGTCGGCGCGTGGGTCAGCATCATCAACCAGTCCGGCGCCGGCTACCCCGACGCCAGGCTCAAGCTGGTGGCCGGCGAGGTCCACCGGGCCCCGATGCCGTCGCGGCGGGCCAAGGGCGCCGTGATGATGGAAGCCATGGCGGGCGCGCCGGCGGCGGACGCCGGTTTCGAGGAAAAAGCCTTCTTCGAGTATCACCTCTACACCCTCGGCCGGCCGACGACCCTGCCGGACAACTCCACCAAGCAGATCGAGCTGTTTCCCGTCGCCCGGGGCGTGCCCTGCGAGAAGGTGCTGGTCTACTACGGCCTGGCTCCGGAGTTCCGGGGGTTTTTCGGCGGAGCGATGACCGATCGCGAGTTCGGCACCCAGTGCAACCGCAAGGTGGACGTCTACCTGCGATTCAAGAACCAGGAGGAGGCCGGCATGGGCATGCCCCTGCCCGCCGGCCGCATCCGGGTCAGCAAGCTCGACCCGGCCGACGGCACGCTGGAGTTCATCGGCGAGGACCGGATCCAGCACACCCCGCGCGACGAGGAGGTGCTGATCAAGCTCGGCAGCGCCTTCGACGTGGTCGGCGAGCGGATCCAGACGGACTTCAAGGTCGACACCCGCCGCAATTGGATGCAGGAGTCGGTCGAGATCCGCCTCCGCAACCACAAGAAGGAGCCCGTCAAGGTCATCGCCAAGGAGAACCTTTACCGCTGGAGCAACTGGAAGATCACCCAGTCGACCCATCCGCATGAAAAGGCCGACGCCCGGACGATCCATTTCCCCGTCCAGCTCCAGCCGGACCAGGAGGCGGTCATCCGGTACACGGTGGACTACACGTGGTGATCCGGCTCGTGGTCGCCGGCGACCGGCGGTCCGGTCGGACGGGCGCAACAGGCCGCCGCCGCTGGCCGCCGGCGGGTCCGGGCGGTTAGAATGGTTGCCGGGAGGCGCAGGCCGCGGACGTTCACCGCCCGCGGCTCGCGGCCTGTCCCGGGGGCCGCCGGAGCATGCGGGCGAGAAACCTGTTTCGCCGTTCCGCCGCGCGTCGAATGCCGCGATCGGGCTTCACGCTGATCGAGGTGCTGGTGGTGATCACCATCATCGCCCTGCTGGTGGCGGTGCTGATCCCTGCTCTGTCCAGGGCCCGCGAGCAGGCCCGCTCGGCGACCTGCAGGTCGAATGCCCACCAGATGGCCCTGGCTTTGACCTGCTACACCATCGACCACCGCCGCTTCCCGGGGCACCACCTGGTCCCGTCCACGGCGCCGCCGGGAACTCCGGCGAGCCTGCAGTTTGAGATCCTCTGGCCGCCGCGGCTGCTGCGCTACGTTGGCCGACAGCACCAGATCTTCTGGTGTCCGACGGCGCCCAAGGAGACCTACTGGGACGGCCGCAAGCGCCTGCTGCCCTACATGAGCTGGGTGAGTGACCCGGCCCGGGAGATGGGCACTTTCTCCTACGGCTACAACGACTGGGGCGGCGTCCGGGAGTTCCGCCTGCCGCACCTGGGGCTGGGCGGCCACGCGGGCGACTCCGTCCACGGCGAGCCGGCGGTCGAGAGGATCCGGCGTCCCTCGGAGATGATCGCGATCGCCGACAACGACGTGACCCGGGACAACCTGCGGTCGCAGGTCTACGGCACGTGGGACACGGCCATCGACCCGGGCGACCGGAATGAGCTGCCCGGCGCCCGGCACGACAAGGGGGCGAACTTCGCCTTCGCCGACGGCCACGCCGAGTCCATGCGTCAGGACAAGGCTCGCGCGCCGCGCAAGGCCATGCGCATACGCTGGAACAGCGACTTCCGCGACCACTGCGCGGAGTGGGACGACGTCAGGCCCGCCGAGGCGTGCAAGGACTGAACAGGGAGGTGCGGCATGGGGCTGGGGACCACGCGCGGCCGGCGGGAAGCTCATCGGGGCTCCGGGCCGGTCAGGGCGTTCCTGGCGGCGGCGCTTCTGGGCGCCGTAGCCCGGGGCGGACGGGCACCCGCCGCTCAGCCTGCCGTAGCCGCGCCGCCGGCCGCAGTCACACAGCCGGCCGCCACGCAGCCTCTGGCCGAAGACGTCCGGCGGCGGATTGACGCTCTGAATGATCCGGCGGCGCTGATCGCCCTGGCTCAGGAGTATCTGGCCCGGCAGGACGAGCCGGCCGCTGCGGCCTGCGTCGAGCGGGCCTGCCGGCTGAAGCCGGAGTGGCTGGAAAGCACCGAGCCGCAGTCGCCGGCCCGCTGGAACGAGGCCTGGTTCCGCCTCCGGGCGGGCCTGCGGGTGAGCCGGCTGCGGCCCGACGACGCCGCCGGAAGGACCGAGGTTGCCGCCTGGCTGTTTGACGCCGGCCTGGCCGAGGCGGCCGCCGATGTCCTGCTGAACGCACTGGACATCGATCGCCGCTGCGCCCGGGCGCGGGAACTGGCCGACGAGTGGGGTCTGTTCGGCGGCGGGCCGATGGAGTTCGACCTCCGCCCGGCGCTGAGCATCGATCTGACGCCCGAGGCGCTCTCCGACGAGGGACTGGAGGCCGCGGCGCGCGAAGGCCGCACGCTGCTGCTGGTGCCCTTCGACTACGTGCCCACCCGCTCGACGCAGGTCATCAACCGCACCGCCCTGCGCGTCCGCGACGAGGCCGGGCGCACGCACTCGCCCAGGGGGCTGGTGCTGCTGAACTATGCTCCGGCCGCACCGGCCTGCGCCCAGGGCGCCCGGACGCTGCCGGCCTGGACGCTTCAGGCGGACAACGAGCCGATCTGGGAACGAATCGAAATCGAGCCGGTGACCGACGCCAGTGTCCCCCAGGCCGGGCCCTTCCCGATGGTCGGCGTCAACAGCTCGCCGCCGATGGTCCGCGGCGGACGGGCCCGGCGCGCCACGGCCGGGCCATCCGGCAGCCAGCCCCGCCAGGGCAGCGGGTACGCGGCCTTCGTCGTCGAAGTGCCGGTGCCGATGACCTGGATCGAGGTCTCCGTGCCCCGCGGTCCGACGCTGCGGATCGACAACGCGCTGCTCGAGCTGCTCCATACCCGCGTCGCCCCGGACACCCCGGCGGCCCGGCTGGCGGCCCTGGCCGAGGCCCTGCGTCCGGCGGCCCGGTCGTTCAGCCGGCCGATCGCCGGAGCGGCGGTCGCCGAACTGGCCATGCTCGCGGCCTGCCGGGAGGACCTGGCCGTTCAACGGGTCCTGCTGGAGACGGTGACGCATCCGGATTCGACCGTGCGTGCCCGCGGCTTTGAGGCCGTGATGAACACCCGCAGTCCGCCCTCGGCGGTGATGATCGAGGCGGTCGAAACCTGCCCCGACCCGGCGGTGCTGGAGTCGCTGCTGGACGAACTGGCCGTCCACCTCGCCGCACCGGTCGCGTCGGACGCGGCTCCTCAGGCGGCCGCCCCCCAGTCGGATTCGATCCGCCGGGCGGTGGCGATGCTGCCTTCGGCCGCCGACCGCGCCGACGCCTGCGTGCTGCTGGGGGCCTGCACGCGCAGCGGCTTTGCGGAGGTGCGCGACCGGGCGGTGGGCGCCGCTCTGGCCGCCGGCACGCAGGAAAGCATCAGCCTGCTTGTGCACCTCACGCTGGAGACCCAGGCGTCGGTGATCCGCCGGCTGCCCCAGGTGACCGACCCGCGGGTGCGATCGGCGGCCGCACGGGTGCTGCTGGCGGCCAATCCCCAGACTGCCGCGTCGCTGGGGGCGCTGATGAAGGACCTCTCGCTGGGCATCAGCGGGGAGGACGACCCGATGCTGGCGGTGCTGGCCAGCGGACAGCTGGGGGCCGGGCTGGTCCCCATGCTGGACATCCTGGCCAACGCGGACCTCTCGGCGGTGGCCGAATCACCGCGGCTTCGCCAGGCCCTGGAAACCCTTCCGCTCGGACGCGGCGGCGATCCCGCCGTGCCGGAGGCGGCGCTGAAGCTGGCTCTGGCCCAGTTCAAGCCGGCTTGCCGGCCACCGGTCCGGACGGAGGCGGATGGCCGTTCCGCCGGTCCGCCGGCCAACGCCTTCGAGAACCTGCTGGCCATGCTGGCCTCCAACGCCAACGTGCCGCCGGAAATCGCTCAGTCGGCGGCCGCACGGTTGCTGGAAGCCGGCCGGGCAGGCACGCTGCACGAGGCCCTGCTCAAGACCATCTCCCGCACGCGCCGGTCGGAGCTGATCACCCTGTTCGTCAAGGAGCCCCGCTGGCAGAAGCACGAAGCTTTGCCGACTTTCCTGGCGGCCTCCCTGGCGGATCCGGACCTCAAGAACGTCCAGGCGGCGCTGGCCGGCCTGGTCCTTCTGCAGAAGCAGGCCGACCCCAGGCAGCTGTGGCGCCTGCGGCTGGCGATCAAGCAAGGGCTGCCGCCGACCGACCGGCTGGTCGCGCTGACCGGCGCGCAGGACGAGAAGATCGCCGGCGCTGCCTTGGGGCTGGTGGGCTGGCTGGCCGGTTTCAGCCGCACGGAGCAGACCGAAATGGCCGCCGCCGGGGATCCCCAGGCCCGGTCGGACGTGCTTCGCAACATCGAGATGCGCCGTTCCGGCGCTCCGGCCGGCACGTTCGTGTGCGTCCTGTACCTCGACGCCCGACCCTCGGCCGCCGATCCGTCCGGCGGGGGAGGCGCGACGGTGCCGCCGGCGCGCGAGAACATTCCCCTGGTCGCCGGTGCGGTGACCTTTCAGC
>CAZSYS010000275.1:0-6453 GCA_964611365.1 uncultured Planctomycetales bacterium | reverse complement strand
GGCCACGGCCGACGCTGCGGCCGGCACGGCCCTGGCGGCGGCGCGCCGGCCGACTCAGCCAGGCAGGCGGACGCGGTACGGGAGGTCATCGCGAGCCTCCCGCGGCCTGCGCCCGGTGAGCCAGCAGCCACAGTCGCAGGCGGTTCAGGGCGATCCTGGCGGCACGCTCGCGGATCTCCTGGCGAGAGAGGAAGCTGCCCAGGCGATGCTCCGTGACCACCGCGCCGGCCGCGTCGGCCAGGCCGATGTACACCAGGCCGACGGGCCTGGCGTCCGTGCCGCCGGTCGGGCCGGCGATCCCGGTGACGCTCAGGGCCAGGTCGGCGCCGCTTCGTCGCCGGCAGCCCAGCACCATGGCCTCGGCGACCTGCGGGCTGACGGCCCCGTGGGCGGCCAGCAGTTCGCCGGGGACGTCGAGCCATCGCGTCTTGGCGGCGTTGGCGTAGGCCACCACGCCGTCGATGAAGTACGCGCTGCTGCCGGGCACATCGGTGAGGCTCTTGGCGATCAGTCCGCCGGTGCAGGATTCGGCGGTCGCGACCGTCCGGCGCTGCTCGATGAGCAGGGCCGCGGCCGCCTCGGCCAGGGTCGCGTCGTCCTCGCCGAAGACCAGGTCGCCCAGGCGGGCGCGGATCTCCGAGCAGGCGCGGTCCAGGAGGTCGGCGGCCTGGGCCGGGCTTTCGCCGCGGGCGTGAACGCGGATGCCGATCACGCCGCCCGACGCGGTGGTTCCGACCAGCGGGTTCCGGTCGCGCTGCATCAGGTCGCGGATCCGTTCGCCGATCGACGACTCGCCCTCGCCGAAGCAGTTCAGCGTGCGCGAAAGGATCGCCGCCCCGCCGGGCCGCCGCCGGATCCAGGGCATCACGTCGCGGTCGAACATGACCTTCATCTCGCGGGGCACGCCGGGCATCGCGAACACCGTGGCCCGGCCGCAGGCCGCCCGGATGCCCGGGGCCGTGCCGGCGGTGTTGTCGATCGGCGTGCTGCCCTCGGGAAACATGGCCTGCACGAGGTTGGCCTCGGGCATGCTGAGGTTGCGTTCGCTGAAGAAACAGCGGATCTGCCCGGCATGCCGGGGGCTCAGGACCAGCGGGCGACCCATCGCCTCGGCCAGGGCCTGCCGGGTGAGGTCGTCCTCCGTGGGGCCCAGTCCGCCGGTGACGAGCACAAGGTCGGCCTGCGCACAGGCGCGGACCAGCTCGGCGCGGATGGCTTCCGTCTGGTCAGGCACGGTCGCGTGCAGCAGCACGCGAACGCCGGCTTCGGCAAGCCGGCGCGAGAGCCAGGCGGCATTGGTGTCGACGGTCTGGCCGCAGATCAGCTCGTTTCCGACGCTCAACAGGGCGGCATTCATGACTCTGACGATATCCCGCGGCCGGCCGGTCTGGAAGCGCGGCGGCCGCGATTGACCGCGCACGCCCAGCCGGTTAGAACCTTGAGGCCGCGGAGGATCATCGACGGCCGGCACGTTGCGACCGCGCGAGCCGATCGGGCTGCGGGCGCCGCCGCCGTTCGGAGGCTCCCGGGACCGGCCGCTGGAACCGCAGCGGGCGTGCGAAGAAGCTTGCCGGGGACCGGACCGTGGCGTCGGTCTGGACTCCGCTGCGGCGGCGGGCGAAGGGGGCCGCGGCACGTTGCCCGGCGGGCGGGTCGTCGTGGATGTCCGGTCGGAACCGGGCGGAGGGAACCAGCCATGAATGCCACTGAATCGTCCTGGTGGTCGCGGCTGATGCGGGGCCTGGGCCGCGGTCGAAAGACCAGCGTCGAACCCGACGGACTGACGGCCCGGGCGAACGACGATCTTGTCGGCGACGGATCCTTCGGAAGGGCGGCGTTCGCCCGGACCGGGGTCGCCCTGCAGCGGTGGGGCCGTCGGGACCCCGCCGCGACCGACCTGCACGAAGGCTACCGCAAGGTGACCGCCCTGATCGAGGACATGCAGCGGCATATGGCCCTGCAGGGTGAACGTTCCGACCGGATCTGCGCCTCTCTCGAGCAGCTTGCCCGGTCGCTGGCGGACCTGCCGGAGCTGTCCAGCCGGCAGGCCCGGACGCTGGCCTCGATCGCCGAGCAGATGGAGTCCGCCGCCTCCCGCGGCGAACAGATGGCCGCGGCACTGAACGAGATGCCCAAGGCCGCGCGCCTCCAGGCCGAGGCTTTGTCGGGCATCAACCGCCAGCTGGGCATCGCCAGCGAGCAGGAGGCCGTCGCCCGCCAGACCCTCGAGAAGCTTTCCGCCGCCGTCGGGGCGCTGAGCGACTTCAACGCCGCCCAGGCCGAAGCGATGAAGCAGATGGCCACCCGGACCGACGAGCAGAACCGCCAGCTCAACCAGCTTCTGGCCCGCCAGACCCGCCGTTTCACCATGCTCTTCGCCGTCACCGTGGCGCTGGCGACGCTGGCCGTCGCCGCGGTGGCTGCCGGGCTGCTGACCCGGTCCGCCGCGTCCGGATGAGGCCGCAAAAGCGGCCCGCCGGCGATGCCCTCCGGCCCAAAAAAGAACCGGCGGGCCCTGGGACCCGCCGGTGTGAAACTGCCGCAAACTGCACGTTCAGGCCGTCAGGCCACCCGGCGCTTCAGCCAGCCGAGCGTCCCGATGCCGATCAGGGCCAGGAGAGCCGCTCCCGGAGCGGGAACCGGCGGCGGCACCGGCCGGCGATCCTGGATGAGCTGACTCTGGACGGGATTGCCGGCGCTGTCATAGAGATTCATGACCTGCACGCCGTGGAGATCGCTGCCCCAGCCGGCGCTGTTGGCGATGGCCAGGTTGGCCAGGGCCAGCGAGTTGGCCGAGATCTGGCCCGCGGTCCGCTCATCCTCCAGATACCAGACGGCATACTGGATCTCGTTGGAAGTGTAGGCGGCCACGGCGACGTTGCCGCTCAGGAAAGCGTCGTACAGCCAGGCGGTGGCGACGCCCACGGGGTCCTGATTGGGGATGCCGTCGGTGCCGTTGTCGATGCCGCCCAGGACCGCGTAGGGGTTGAGGGTCACGTTGTAGGTGTTGCCGTTGTGGAAGTACTCGGTGTACTCCAGGCAGAAGGTGGGGAACATGTCGCCGACGTTGTAGCCCAGGATTGGTCCGTCCACGACGGTCGCGCGGTAGGGGGCGTGCGGCCAGGTGGGGTTACCCGGGTTGCTGTTCAGCGTGACCTTCATGTCGGCCATGACCGGACAGGTAAGGGCGGCCACGACCGCCACAACGATGCCTGCTTTGATGAAGTTCCTCATCTGGGTAATGCTCCGTATCCTGAAAACCAATGTTGGCCTGTTGTTACACTTTCTGGCTTCGACCGGGCCTCGCGGCCCGTCAGGGAGAATAGGCTTCGGGCAGCCGGACCCGACAGGGGTTTGGGGCGGTCGAATCCGTCAAGCGGACCTTTTCCGTCCCGCCCGCCGCCGGGCCGGGTCGTTCATGCTCGACAGGCCGGAGGGGCTCTGGGGGCCGCGGAGGCCGGGCGGTCTTGAGACGGATGGCCGGGCGGTGCATCGGGCGCCCGCTCGGATCGGATGCTCAGGCGCACCGGGCGGTCAAAGGGTGCCGGCAGGACCGCCGCGATGAGTGAATGGGTGTCGGCCGACGCGTGGGCGTGGCCGATCTGGCAGGGACCGCCGACCTGATACCAGTCCGGCAGGTGCTGCCAATCGGTACCGCGAAGCGAGCGGATCCAGCGTCCGCCGCCGACCAGCAGCAGACCCGAGAGCGCCAGGAAAGCCCCGCCCGGACCGTCGGGAGTACTCAGCCGCGCGGGCTGATCCTCAGAGGTCGCTGGATCGCATCGGCCGGCGCCAAGAAGCCAGGCCGGCTCGAGATGACTTTCGTTCCCCAGCCAGGCCGTGAAACCGCCGGCCGCGTGCGGGGGGCACAATAGAAGAGACGTCAGGGGCGGATCCGGCAGGCCCGTCCATCCGTCTGACGGCCAGGGCGCCTGCCGGATGGACTCCCAGGCGTCGGAGGAGGAAACGTCGCCGGGATGCCCGGCACAGAGCCACGGGCTCATCCGGTCGGTTGGGGCACCGGCCGCAACCGCGGATGAACTGCTGACGTCGGCCCATGCCGGCACCGCGGCCAGCGCGAGCAGCAACCCACTGGCGCACTTGACGGTATTTCGCTGGAGGCTTCTCAACCCCACCGTCCCCCTTGGCCGGCGCGACGCTCCCCCCGGGTTCAAGATACTTCCCCCGCAGGTGGACCCGAGGGCAAAAACACCCCATTACAGTTTAAGCCCCAGACGGAGGTCCGTCAACCAGATTTGATAGGCCGACACGGGCCTTGGCCGACCGCATGGCGTCGTTTGTGGGGAAACCCGGCAGTACGGACGAAAAAGGCCGACAGGCGGATAACCGCCTGCCGGCCACATTCTTTCGTAAAGCCATTTATTAAAATGGCTTGAGAGAATGAATCAAGCAACCCGGCGCTTGAGCCAACCCAGGGCTCCCAAGCCGATCAAGCCCAGGATGACGGCTCCAGGGACGGGAACCGGGGGCGGGACGGGCGGCCTGGAGTCGCGAATAATCTGGCTCTGGGCGGGGTTAAAGTCCCCCGGCCTTCCCCAGAGATTCATGACCTGCACGCCATGATAGTCGTTCCCCCAGTCTTGCCCGCCGGCGACCGCCAGATCCTTGAGGGTCTTCTGCTTGTTGGTCAGGTCGCTCAAGCCGAGCTCATCCTCGAGATACCAGATGACCTTCTGGACATCCTTGGCCGAGTAGCCCGCGAGGTTGCCGTCCAGGTACTGGCTGTAAAGCCAGGCGGTCGAGATGCCCAGCACATCGTTGCCGTCGCCGGGGGTGTCGTTGTCGGGTCCCCCGGCAATGGCGTAAGGCTCGATGGTCACGTCATAGACGTGGCCCGAATAGAAGAACTCCTTCCGCTCCAGGCAGAAGGTCGCGAAGATCTGGCCGGGCTGGTAGCCCAGGATGGGGCTGGTGCCGACCACTTCCGCGTAGTAAGGGTTGGTGTTGGCCGCACCGGTCATCTTGACCGCCATGTCGGCCATCGCCCCGCCGGTGAAGGCCGCGAGCGTCACAAGCACGATTCCGATCTGATAACGCATCTTCATTCCTACGACTCCATTCACTCACGATCGAGCGTCGCTCGATCCGCATGCTCAGGAACACAGTCATCGTTGAACGCGGGTGTTTTTCCAGTGTCCCAGTCCCCCGGGTTCCCGCGCGACAATCTCTGGCGACCGTTGCCCGACGGTGTGGAACCGTCGCGGATCGCCGGAGGCCCGCCGGGGGTTGCGTCCGGGGCAAGGCCTTTCAGTTGAGCCAGGCGGGGGGAGCGCGAGGCTGGCGCGGATCGGGCGCGGATAAGTCCCTGATGCGCACAAGGTGAGCCCGATCGGCCCGCGACCTGCGGGCTTCCAGGGCCGGGCGCACGCAATCCAGCGAGGACAGGCAATCCAGCGGCACGAACCGCAGATCGGGGACAACGGTGGCATGCCCCACCTGGAGGGGGGCATGGGAGTGATACCATTCCGGCAGCGAGGCGAGCCGCCCGTCCCGCATCGACTTGGCCCACCGGCATCCGCCGAGGATCAGCAGTCCGGACAGGGCCATGGCGGCCCCGCTGGGAGCCGACGGGGCTGGCGGGATAATCCGGCCGGCCTCGACAGCATCCGCAGGCAGGGTCTGACGCTGAAGTGGGCAGCTGGGAACACCAGCCTGCGGGACGGCGGCGTCCAACAGGCAGGATGATGATGAGGGCCCGCCGGCAGAAAGGACTTCAGGAGAGTACACGACCTCGCCGGACCACGCCGTCTGCAGGCTTGAAGCCATCGGAGCGGGGCGCACCACGTCTGCCACGCACACGGCCGTGGCCGCAAGCACGACCATGCAGGCGGTCAGTCTGACAAGCGCCTCGCGCGGGGTGTACATTGACCACTCCCACGGCGTGCCTCTGCGCACAATGTGTCACAGCGGGCGCGCCCACGTTGTTAAGATCAAGTTTAGGGGACAAAGCCCAGACCGTCAATACGCATTCCACGCAAAACTGAGAATCTCTTAGTTCGAGAAAACCTTCTGGTTTCATTTCTGCTTTAGTGATAATGCTTGGATTCGAAACTCTTTGACTTATAAAATATTGCAGAAAAAGACTTTAAGTCTCTAAAGAGCTTATGGCGTCCCGATCTTGACGCCTACGATCATTTCCGGGCGCCGTCCCTCTCCGAGAAAGCCGGCAAGGTCTCAACAGGGGGGCTGTGGCGTTCGATCCCGTTGGAGCAACGCGGGGCAGTGAAACGGGAGCCCGCGTAATCGGGCGTGCAGGATTCAAGGTGAACGGTCTTCGAAATCGCTCGGCCCGTAAAGGTATTCCGAATCGCCGGGCCGGAGAACGTGTTCGGAATCGTCGGGCCGGGCTTATGCAGACCGGTTTGGGTGGTGATCGCTGACGGGTCAGGCTGCCCCGGTGCCCAAAATGGAGAGGGGGGGGGGGGGGGGGGG
>CAZSYS010000274.1:0-6477 GCA_964611365.1 uncultured Planctomycetales bacterium | reverse complement strand
TCGTCGGCAACCACCCGGCCGGAAGCTACACCGACGCCGAGTGGCTGGCGGAACTCGACCGCCTGAGCCGTGACCCGGTCACCGGCCGGGCCTTCCGCTCCGGCGACCTGGTGGAGGTCCGGGCCCGGGCGCCGGGGCTGTTCTTCCGCGGCAAGACCAACATCAACGAGCAGCACCAGAAGGCGCCGCAGATGGACTTCGAAATCGTCCTGCTGGCCGCGGCCACCGGACCGATGAGTCCCGAACCCGTCAGCCTGGCCGACCTCAAGGATGCCTCCGACGCCTTCATCTTCGACGCCACCCGGGCGACCGGCACGGAACACTACCAGGGCCGCGGCGTGATCATCGAGAATGTACAGTTCGTCTCCGGCACCTGGGGCCCCGGCCAGTCGCTGACCATCGCCGACGGCTCCGGGCGCACCTTCCCGGTGCTGCTGGGCCGCGGCAGCGGCTTCACCCGCTACCCGGCGCCGGCCGCTCCGTTCGACATCGTCGGCATCCTCGACCAGGAGGACTCCAACGGGGCCGACGGCTACAAGGCGGGTTATCGGTTGTGGGTCATGGACTATGACGGCCAGAGCTTCCTGCTGTATCGCCACGTCCGGCCGGACTTCGACCGCAACGGCGACGTGGATGCGGCAGACTTCGACCACTTCCAGGCCTGCCAGACCGGCCCGGGCATCCAACAGACCGACCCGACTTGCAGCAATGCCGACTTTGATGACGATGATGACGTAGACCAGGCCGATTTCGGCGTGTTCCAGAGGTGCCTGTCAGGCAACGGCCGTCTGCCGGCGACCGATTGCGACCTGTAAGGGGCCGATGTGAGCCTGAACCGTTCTTCAACCCCGGTCGTTCGCCCGACCCCGGCGCATCCAGGCCCGGGCGGGCGCGGGACGGCTTTCCGTCGCAAGGGCTTTGCGCTCATCGAGCTGCTGGTGGCGGTCGGGATCGTCGCCCTGCTGGCGGCTGTTCTGATTCCGTCGCTGTCGGCCGCACGGCTGCGCTCCCGCGTGGTGGCGGTCCACTCCGATCTGCGGCAGATCACCCTGGCCCTGGACATGTATGCCTCTGAGCACAAGGGCCGCCTGCCCCCGACCCGCCAGGCGTGCGGCACCAGCATCCTGTACCAGTTGCCGGTCGAACTGGCGGTGATGCGATACCTGCCCCGCAGCCCCGACGCGCAGAAACGCTCGTACTTCGAGGACATCTTCGATTGCGGCCAGACCTACCGCTACCGGGCGCCCGGGGCGGTGTGGCAGAACGGCCAGCTGATGGATTTTCCCGACAGCCCCTGGCGTCCCCGGGCCGGCATCTGGGTGCCCGACGACCTGCCGCAGTGCCGTTCGACCACGGGATCGTTTTACTATGCCCGGCGCCGCGAGCCGCGCAGCCCGGTGGCCTTCGCGGTCTGGAGCGTCGGGCCCGATCCGCAGTCCTCGCGGTTTCCCAGGTGGGAGGACGGGTCGCTCGACCAGACCCGTTTCCCCCTCCAGCGGTCCTGGTGGTTCACCCAGGAGGGACCGCGGGACGGCCTGATCGTGCATTTCCGGACCGCCGGCGGCCTGACCTACATGAGTCCGTAGGCTTCTGCCGGCTTTTTTGCGAACGGAGAACGCGTGCACCTCTACCTGACCCGAAACCCGGCCGATCCGGACTGGCTTGCACAGGCGGCGCTGTTTCACGGCCACCTGGGCCCCTGGCTGGTGCTCGGGGCGATGATCGGGCGCGACGCGGTCGCCCGGCTGGATACTCCCGGCTTCTGGAAGATCGACGTGGTCTGCTGGATGCCGGCCGACCGGCATCGCACGCCCTTCAGTTGCATGCTCGACGGACTGCAGACCGGCTGCGGGGCCACCGCCGGCAAACGCAACCTGCGGATGGAAGCTTGCCCGGAAATCCTCGCCCGCGGCTGGCCGGTGGTTCACGTGATCCGGCTGCCGGCCGCGGACCGTCCCGTCGAGGGCATCGGGTACGCGGCCACCGCGGCCCTTCACGACGCGCTGCGCCAGGTGATGCCGGAGAATCTGGAGGAGATCTCCCGGCGCCTGGCGGCCGACGACGTCGCGCGGCTGTTCGACATCGGGCCCATGAGCCCCCTGGAGATGGCCCTGTGCGGGCACGGCCCGGACCACCAGAGCCCGCACCGCCCGGTCGGCGGTCATTGAGCCACCATGACCCGGTTTCTGCTGCTGATGCTGTGCTGCGCGGCCGCGGTGCCCGCCGGCTGCCGCCGGGAGGATGAGCGGTCCGCCCCGCCGGCCGCGGCCATGCTGGTGGCCGCGACCAACTCCTATCTGGAAGCCGCCGCCGGGGACATCCTGGGTTCGACAGCCGCGGTCTTCCGCCTGGCCGAACCGGGAACCTGTCCGGGGCATTTCGACATCCGCCCCAGCCAGATCGAGGCCCTGCGGCGCTGCCGCCTGCTGCTGCGCCTGGAGTTCCAGGCGTCGATCGACCAGCGGCTGGCCAGACTGCGGGAACAGGGGCTCGGCACCGCGGTCATCCGGATCCCCGGCGGACTGTGCGAACCGGATTCCTACCTGGCCGCATGCCGCCAGGTCGCCGAGGCCCTGGTGGAAGCCGGCCTGGTGGATCGGGCGACCGCCGACGACCGCCTGCGTGCGGCCGGGTCCCGGGTGCAGGCTCAGGCCGCCCGATGCCGGGAGCGGATCGAGGCCGAAGGCTGGCATGGCCGGCCGGTGATCTGCAGTCTGCACCAGGAGGCCTTCTGCCGCTGGCTGGGGCTGGAAGTGGCCGGCACGTTCAGCGGGGCCGACACCGCCTCGATCGGCCAGGTCGAACAGGCCATCCGGGCCGGCGAAAGCCTGTCGGTGGCCGCGGTGATCGCCAACCGGCCGGAGGGCCGCAAGGTCGCCGACGTTCTGAGCCGGCGGCTGAACGCCCCCGTGGCCGTCTTCGGCAACTTCCCGGAGTTCAGGGACGGCGGCCACCCGCCTTTCGACGCCCTCCTGGTCGCCAATGTCGAGGCCCTTCTGGCCGCCCGTGGCGAGTCGCCGGCCGGGGGGACCTTCACCACGGAGACCGACGCGCCGTGAACGAACCGGCGATCGAGATCCGCGGGCTTCAGGTCCGTGCCCGCCGCAGGCCGCTGCTGACCGTCGAGCGGCTGGACGTGCCCCGCGGCGCGTTCCTCGGCGTCCTGGGCCCCAACGGCGCGGGCAAGTCCACGCTGCTGGAAACCTGCCTGGGATTGCGGCCCCGCGCCGCCGGAGAGGTGACCGTCCTGGGGCAGCCGCTGAACCGCCTGGGCCTGACCGCGCGGGCCCGTCTGCGGCAGCGGATCGGCTATGTGCCGCAGCGGCTGGCCGAACGCAGCGAGATCCCCCTGACCGTCCGCGAGGTGGTCGCCATCGGCCGTTCGGGCGTCCGCGGCCTGTTGTGCCCCCTGACGGGCGACGACCACCGGATCATCGACGGCTGGCTCGACCGCCTGGGGCTGGCGGAACTGGCCGGCCGGGGATACGGCGAAATCTCCGGCGGCCAGCAGCGCAAGACGCTCATCGCCCGGGCGATGGTCCAGCAGCCCGAGATCCTCATGCTGGATGAACCCACGGCCAACCTCGATCTGGGCTGGCGCGAACGCATCGTCGCCCTGGTGCAGGAGCTGCACGCCGACCGGCGGCTCACCGTGATCCTGGTCTGCCACGAGCTGGAAGTCCTGCCGCCGGCCTGCGGCCGCGTGGTCGTGCTCCGCGACGGGCGGATCCTGGCCGACGGCCCGCCGGAGGCCGTGCTCCACGACGGGCTGATGGAAGCCCTGTACGGCCCGGGGCTGTCCGTCCGCGCTCAGGCGGGACGCTATCTGGTCGTGCCCGGGGGGACGCGGCATGCTTGACCTGGCCTTCTGGTCGCCGGTGATGGTCGCCGGGCTCCTGGCCGGCGGGTCCTGCGGGCTGCTGAGCGTCTACATCGTGGGCATGCGCATCCCCTTCCTGGGCGTCTGCGTGGCTCACGCGGCCCTGGCCGGCGCGGTCTACGGCGCCCTGGCCGGGCTCGAAGGCACGGGCCTGCTGGTTCCGGCCCTGGCGGCCGCGGTGGTCACCGCCGTCGCCCTGGGACTGGCCGACCCGCAGCGTCTGCGCATGGACTCCAACGTCGTGCTGGGGCTGCTGTTCTCGGTCACCATGGGCCTGGCGTTCGTCGGCTTCGGGCTGTTCGGCGTTCTGGGCCGCAGCGACCACGACGTCCGGGCTCTGTTGTGGGGCAGCCTGACGTTCTGCGGCTGGAAGGACGCCGGCCTGATGCTGATCGCTTCGGCGGCCCTGGCCGGCTACGTCATCGCGTTTCACAAGGAGATGCGCGCCATCCTGTTCTCGCGCCGGGACGCGGCCGCCGCCGGCATCCTGGTCACGCCCGTCTGGACCGGCTTCCTGGTGCTCACCGCGGCGGTGATGACCGTCAACTTCCAGACCGTCGGGGGCCTGATGATCTACAGCCTGATCACCAACCCGGCGGCCGCGGCCTTCCAGCTTGCCCGCGGGGGGGCGCGGGTCATGGGGCTGGCGGTGCTGCTGGGGGCGGTCAGCGGCCTGGGCGGCTTTCTGATCTCGGCCCTGACCGACCTGCCCAGCGGAGCCGTGATCGTGCTGGTCTCGGCCGCCCTGGTGCTGCTGGCGGCCCTCTCGCGCAGCCTGCGTGGATAAGGCCTTGCCGCAGGGTCCGCCCCGGGTCCGGGCCGGGAATCGACCCGGCAGCGCGGCGTGCGTTCACTCGCCCCGACCGTCGGCATCTGCTATCCTGATGCGCCGACCTCGCAGGGCCGGCCGAGCCGCCGCCGGCCGGGCCGGCGACGACAGCTCCGTCCCCGCTTCGGAAGGACGCCATGCCCGAGTCCCTGGATCCGCGTCCCAGGCTGCGCCCGGTCAGTGCCTCGCCCATCGAGCACGAAGGCCGGCCGATGGTGCTGATCACCGATCCGAGCCGCCTGGCCGCCGGGCCGGTGGTGGTATCGCCTGCGGCGCTGTTTCTGCTGTCGCTGATGGACGGCCTGCACGACCTCGAGCAGATCGCCGGGGCGTTCCGGCTTCAGTTCGGTCAGCCCCTGCCGCGCACCCATCTGGAGAGCCTGGTCCGGCGGCTGGATGAGGCCTGTTACCTCGACAACCGGCGTTTCGCGGATTACTACGCGGGGCTGGTGGCCGACTACCGCGCCGCCCCGGCCCGCCGGTCGCCGGATGCGGCCTCGTTCGGTGCCGCCGACGGCGACCTGGCCGCCCTGCTGGACGGCATCCTCGACGGCCACCGCCCGATCCGGCCCCAGCCGGACGGAGAGCCGATCCTCGGCCTGATCGCGCCGCACCTGGACTTTCCCCGCGGCGCTCCGGCTTACGCGGAGAGCTACGGCGCCCTGGCCACCGCCCGTCCGGCCGAGCGGTTCGTCATCCTGGGCACCAACCACGCCGGGCAGGGTCGCTCGGTCGTGGCCACGGGCAAGGACTTCGAAACGCCGCTGGGGCGGACCCGCACCGACCGGGCCTTCCTGGCGGCCGTCGAACGGGCGTGCGAGGCCGACCTCTGCGCCGACGAGTTCGACCATCAGCGCGAGCACTCCATCGAGCTGCAGGTGCTGGTGCTCCAGCATCTCCTGGGTCCCGCGAACTTCGAGATCGTGCCCTTCCTGTGCCATGATCCCTGCGGGCCCGGCGGCACCGCGCCGGCCGACGGCGCCGGCGTCGATCTGCGGGTCTTCGCCGAGCACCTGGGCCGGCTGGTCCGCCGCGACAACAAGCGCACCGTGATCATCGCCGGCGCCGACTTCAGCCACGTGGGACGCTGGTTCGGGGACGACCGCGACCTCGACGAGACCTTCCTCGCCGAGGTCGAGCAGCACGACCGCCGGGCCCTGGCCGCCGTCGTGGACAACGACCCCGATCGCTTCGCGGACATCCTGCGGAGCAGCGGCAACCACACGCGGGTGTGCAGCGCCGGCGCCGTGTATGCCCTGCTGGCCGCCCTGCCCGAGGCCCGGCCCGAGCTGCGGATCTACCATCAGGCGGCAGACCCCGAAAGCGGCAACGGCGTGACCTGCGCCTCGGTGGTGCTGCACGCCCCGGGCGCCGATTGAACCGCGATGACCGGACCCCCGACGTACTTCGAGCTGATCTCCGGAAAGCGGGCCGGCGTCGCGGCATCGATCGCCCGGGCCGGGCTACGTCCGCCGGCGGTTGCCTACGGGGCCCTGGTCCGGGCGCGGAACGCGATCTACGACTTCGTCGGCAGCCCGGCCTGGCTCGACGTTCCGGTGATTTCCGTCGGCAACATCACCGTCGGCGGCACGGGCAAGACTCCGATGACCCTGTGGCTCTGCCGGCAGCTGCTGGAGCGCGGAATCCGGCCGGCGGTGCTCAGCCGCGGGTATAAGGCCGCGCCGGGCAGGCCCCCCGACGAACTCATGGTCGTCACGCGCCGCTGCCCGGCGGCGGTCGCGGTCGCCCACCCGGACCGTGTCGCGGC
>CAZSYS010000273.1:0-6511 GCA_964611365.1 uncultured Planctomycetales bacterium | reverse complement strand
CTCCGCCGGACTGTGCCGCGCGAACTGCTCGTCGGAGATGTTCCGCAGCGCCCAGCGCGCCCGGTTCAGCGTCTTGCGGGCCTCGTCGGCGTTCCCCAGCCGCAGGTGGCAGTTGATCATCTGGATGTAGGCCGACATCGCCGCCGGCTCGTGCTGATAGATCCACGCGGCCCGGTCGTACATCTCTACCGCCCGGGCGTACGGCCGCAGGTCCGATCCGCCCGTCAGGTAGGACTGGTCGAACACCGCGTCGGCGCGGTAGAAGTGGCTCAGCCTGGCGTAGAGCCGCTCCAGGTCGCTCAGCGATTCCGGCGACCGCCCCTCGTACCGCTGCACCACCTCGGTGAACAGCTCCGCGGCCCGCTGCAGCCGCTGCCCGTACTTGAGCCGCAGGTCGTCCCGCACCGCCACGTTGCGCGGATCCTCGATCGCCTGGCGGATCGCCGCGGCGCTCAGCCGGTACGCGTTGGCCAGCAGGAACCGCGCCCGGTCCGAGCGCGGATCCTCCGGGTAGCGCTCCAGAGCCTCCTCGTAGCGGGAGATGGCCTGCTCGTGCCGGCCGGTGTCGCCGTACAGGTCCGCCAGGGC
Organism: uncultured Planctomycetales bacterium; assembly: GCA_964611365.1. Lineage (GTDB taxonomy): Bacteria > Planctomycetota > Phycisphaerae > UBA1845 > PWPN01 > CALLOB01. The sequence goes on along the minus strand of CAZSYS010000273.1, from coordinate 5,923 downwards.
GTACAGCGCGTCGCGGTACTCCCGCGCGACCGGCAGGACCGGGTCGATCGCGTCGCCGTACGACGGCTCCACAATCCGCAGCAGCGTGGTCTCCGCGGCGTCCTGACGACCCAGCTGCGCGAAACAGTCCGCCAGCGGCACCAGCGACTCCAGCGCCGCCGGCGTGCGCGGAAACCGCGTCAGGTTCTCCTGGTACTTCTCGATCGCCTGCTCGTAACGCCCCGCCGCCTGATAGGCCTGCCCCAGCCGCAGCAGCGCCTCGGGAACCCGGACGCTCTCCGGCCGCTCGCGGACGAAGGCCTCCAGAACCTCCGCCGTCCGCTCCCGCCGGCCCGCCAGGTCGAAGGCGTCCCCCGCACGCCAGGCCGCGGCCGTCGAACGCTCCGCGTCCAGCGTCGTCAGCTTCGCCAGCCGGAGATACTCCTCCCCCGCACGCGAAAGGTACGACGCCGCCTCCTGGTCCGCCCCCGTGAGTCCGGCCGCCGGATCGCCCTGCGGCTCCGACAGCATCCGCTGACCGATCTCCAGCAGCAGGTCCGCCAGACTCTGGCAGTACAGAATCGCCAGCCGCTCGTCCGACGGCGGCGCCAGCCGTGCGGCCAGCTCCAGAAAGCCCTTGGCCTCCATCAGCCGCCCCGCGCGCTGCAGCCGCCGGTAACGGTCGGTGGCCGATTCACGCAGGGCCTGAAGATCGACCCGCGAACCGTAAGGCTCCTCCGTCGTCCGGCGAATCGCCTCGCCGTAGGCCTCGATCGCCTGGGCGTGCCGCTCCAGGTCCGCCAGCGCCTCGCCGCGACCCGCGATGCAGCCGGTCACGTATGGCCCCGGAACCGCCGCGACGATCACGTCGTCGTAGACGCTCAACGCCGCGGCCGGCTGGCCGGCCTCCAGCAGAATCCGACCCAGCAGCCACCCCGAACGGGCATACAGCGGATCCCCCGGCGCCAGGACGTCCCGCAGGACCCGCAGCATCTGCTCGGCTTGGTCGGCCCGACCGGTGTGGTAGCGGGCCAGGGCGGTCAGAAACGAAAGCTCGTTCTGCCAATCCGGCAGCGAAAAGACCGCCGCGTTGGCCGCGAGAAACTCCTCGATCCTGCCGTAGTCGCCGGCCTCCACCAGCAGGTCGATGATCCGTTCGGCCGCCCAGTGCCGGATCTCGGCCGGAGCCTCCCCGGCGGCCACCAGGGCATCCAGAGCACCGCGCAGCTCGGCAGCCTCGATCAGCCCGGCACTGGACCGCAGTTCCAGGATCCGCTTGCGCACCGGCCAGGGCTCCTCCAGCCCCGCGGCCAGGGCCCGCTCGTACTCCGCCGCCGCTTCCGATGGCCGGCGCAGCCACTCCAGAGCCAGAGCCCGCATCCGATGCTCGGCAGCCGTGAAAGCCTCGCCCTCCCCTAAAGACCTGTCGCTGTGCTCCAGAATGAGCTGGCAGTTGCCTTCCCCGTGAACCACGTTGCCGCGCTCGTGGCCGAAGATGATTTCAGCCATCAGCCGGTTCAGCTTGCGACGCTCGGCATCCGTGCGGGCCGGATCGATCAGCAACTGCTGGGTGAAACTGTTGGCCTCGAGGTGAAGCCCGGCGTCCTTCAACGCCGCGGCCCGGGCATACAGCTCGTCAAAGCCCGGCGGACGCGTGACCGGACGCATGCGCCAGACGCCCCATGCCAGCAGGCCCAGCGAGACCACCAGCAGCGGGATCTGCCAGCGACCCTCGAACTGAGCAGCCAACTGCCGCCGGAAGCTTACCTGGCCGGGAACGTCGCCCATCCTGAGCCTGCCCCCATCGAGGCCGGTCATCCTGACCTTCAGCAAAACCTCTGCGTCGACTTTCCGTCAGCACGCAGAAAATGCGTCCGAGTGTCCTCTCTGTCGGCAAAAGGCTTCTTCTCGGATGAGTCGGAAAAGCTGGGCAAGACAGGGAACCACAGCGAGGCCTGAAACTCCTCAGGGCTGTCAATCTGGGCACGTTAGCCGCAGACAGCTCGGCAACACAGTTGGCAGTATTGGCAGGTGATCCGACATGCATCATGTCCCCGAACATGCACGATCCCGGACGAAAGTCCGTCAGGGAGGTCAAGGCCGCGATGTGTGGTCTTTCCGACGCGCAATCCTTGCGCAACCACTTGCCGTACCGAAGAATCCGCATGCCTGGAACCTGCTTCCTCCCGTTCCCTGCAGAGCCGCGAGAAAAATTTCAAAAAAACTGCGTGCTGCCGGCTATCGGAACCTGCTGGAAGACACTGCAACGGCGAGCTTCGAGGCGGTGGACGCTTGCACTGAGCCAGGACGAATCGGCCGCAACGACCTGCCAGGACCCATCATGTTGGCGCCACGCGCGGCGTCGGGCCTCTCGGGGGGCCGAAAGCCGCAACGCCCTGCCGGAATCCGGCATGTTGGCGTCGATCCCCCCGGCAGGTATCCTGAAGCATCGTCCGGCCTGTGGCCAGGCCTGGGATGCCCGGCACCCGGCGCGTTGCCCCGCTGACGGTCGCAAGGAGCCGCGCTGCCCGGGCGGTGTTCGTAAGGAAAAGCCATGAGTCCGTCCAAAAAGGCTCCCGACCCGCTGGTACCCCCGGCCGTACTCAAGACCGCTGCCGGGGAGGTCACCATCCATCCCTTAAAAGGGCTGGCCGCGGTCACGGGGCAGGACATCGACCGGTTGCCGCGCTCGATTAAAGTGCTGCTGGAGAATGTGCTGCGCAACATCGACGGCTTCCAGGTCCGTGAGGCTGACGTGCTTTCGTTGGCCGGCTGGAGCGGCGGCCGCGGAGCCGGCGGCGAGATCCCCTTCAAGCCCGGGCGGGTGATCCTGCAGGACTTCACCGGCGTCCCGGCGGTGGTGGACCTGGCGGCCATGCGCGGCGTGATGCAGCGGCTGGGGGGCGATCCGAGGAAGATCAATCCCCAGGTTCCCTGCGACCTGGTGATCGACCATTCCGTGCAGGTGGACGCCTACGGCACCGGCCAGGCCCTGGAGATCAATGAACGTCTGGAGTTCGAGCGCAACCGCGAGCGTTACGCTTTCCTGAAGTGGGGGCAGAAAGCCTTCGACAACTTCCGCGTCGTCCCGCCGTCCACGGGGATCATCCACCAGGTCAACCTGGAGTACCTGGCCGGCGTGGTCCTGACCCGCAAGACCGGCCGCCGGACGGTGGCCTTTCCCGACAGTCTGGTCGGCACCGACAGCCACACGACGATGATCAACGCCCTGGGCGTCGTCGGCTGGGGCGTGGGGGGCATCGAGGCTGAGGCGGCCATGCTCGGCCAGCCTCTGTACATGCTGGCTCCCGAGGTGGTGGGTTTCCGGCTGGTCGGGCAGCTTCCCGAAGGCAGCAACGCCACCGACCTGGTGCTGACGGTCACCCAGATGCTTCGGGCCCGGGGCGTAGTCGGCAAGTTCGTGGAGTTCTGCGGGCCGGGGCTGGCGGAGATGTCGCTGCCGGACCGGGCGACGCTGGCCAACATGGCCCCGGAGTACGGCGCCACCATGGGGTTCTTCCCGGTGGACGAGCAGACCCTGGCCTACCTGCGGCTCACCGGCCGGCCGGCCGAGCTGATCGATCTGGTCGAGCGTTACACGAAGGAGCAGGGCCTTTTCCGCGAACCCGGGGCTCCCGAGCCGGTGTTCTCCGAGACCATCGAGCTGGATCTGGCCACGGTAGAGCCCTCTCTGGCCGGGCCCAAGCGTCCCCAGGACCGGGTACCGCTGAAGGAGGTACGGTCCTCGTTCCGGGCGGCGCTGCGGGCCCCGGTGGCCCAGCGGGGCTACGGGCTGGACGAGGCCGCGATCGAGCGGCGGGCGACCGTGGGGCCGGGCGGCGGCGGCGAGATCGGCCACGGCTCGGTGGTGATCGCCGCGATCACCAGCTGTACGAACACCAGCAACCCCTCGGTGATGATCGCCGCGGGACTGGTGGCCGCCAAGGCCGTCGAGCGGGGGCTGACGGTCAAGCCTTACGTCAAGACCAGCCTGTCGCCCGGCTCGCGGGTGGTCAGCGACTATCTGGAGATGGCCGGGCTGACCGGGCCGCTGGAGAAACTGGGATTCCACCACGTCGGCTACGGCTGCACGACCTGCATCGGCAACAGCGGCCCGCTGCCCGAGGAGCTGGCCTCGGCGGTGGCGGGAGCCGACCTGGTGGTCTGCGCGGTGCTGAGCGGCAACCGCAACTTCGAAGGGCGGATCAACCCGCTGGTCAAGGCCAACTATCTTGCGAGTCCGCCGCTGGTGGTGGCCTACGCCCTGGCCGGGACGGTGGACATCGACCTGGCGAACGATCCGCTGGGCACGGGGCGCGACGGCCGGCCGGTCCGGCTGCGGGACATCTGGCCGAGCCAGGCCGAGATCGACGAGGCGGTGCGGCGCTTCGTGACTCCCGGGCAGTTCGCCCGGCGGTACGCGAAGGTCTTCGAAGGCAGCCCGGCCTGGCGGGCGATCGAGGCCGGCGGCGGGGATCTGTACGCCTTCTCGCCCGACAGCACCTACATCCAGGAGCCGCCGTTCTTCGCGGACATGACCCCCGAGCCTCCGCCGGTCAAGCCGATCACGGGAGCCCGCTGCCTGGTCAAGGTCGGCGACTCGGTGACCACCGACCACATCTCACCGGCCGGGTCGATCAAGCCCGACAGCCCGGCGGGCCGCTACCTGCAGGAGCTGGGCGTGCGCCCGGCGGACTTCAACAGTTACGGGGCCCGGCGGGGCAACGACCGGGTGATGACCCGCGGAACGTTCGCCAACATCCGGCTGCGCAACCTGCTGGCCCCGGGAACCGAGGGCGGCGTGACCGTGCACTTTCCCGACGGCCGGCCGATGAGCATCTACGACGCGGCCATGCTGTACCGCTCCGAGGGCGTGCCGCTGATCGTGCTGGCCGGCAAGGAATACGGCACCGGCTCGTCGCGCGACTGGGCGGCCAAGGGGACGATGCTGCTGGGCATCCGGGCGGTGATCGCCGAGAGCTTCGAGCGGATCCACCGCAGCAACCTGGCGGGGATGGGCGTGCTGCCGCTGCAGTTCAAGGGCGGGCAGAATGCCGAATCGCTGATGCTCACCGGGCGGGAGGTGTTCGACATCCGGGGGCTGGGCGGCGGGCTGCGTCCGCTGCAGGACCTCGAGGTGCACGTCACCCGCGAGGACCGGACCACGTCGCGTTTCACGGTGGCCTGTCGCATCGACACGGCGGTGGAGGTCGAGTACTACCGCCACGGCGGAATCCTGCCGATGGTGCTGCGAAGCCTGCGGTAGCCGTGTTGGCGCCCGCCAGAATCGGGGCTCCCCCCGGTAGCAGGACGGCCGGGCGCAAGGCTGGCCGGACGGGATGGCGTATGGATGTCCTGAAAGTGTCCCTCGAAGAGTGGATCCTCACATAGTGCACGAGCAAGCCATGCGAGGAGCAAGGCTTTTACGCTTGTGGCGGTGTCCCGGCCATCCACGAAGTGGAGGTGCAAGGCTTTCAGCCTTCTGAGATGATGTTGGTCGGCCGTGAACCGGCGGCGCTGCCGCCGGCCACTGACTTCCAGGCCTTCGGCCTGAAGATGCCGGGCGCTACATAAGGCGCGATATGCCCGGGACGTAGCGCTGCCCGCCCTCGACGGCTGCGGCGCTGCGCGGAGGCGAGTCGTTTTCGTCGGGCACGGCCGGCAGGGGCGCCGGCGGCTACGGCGCTGCGCGGCGGCGATTTGAGGCCATGACGGCGCTGCGCGGCGGCGAGCGCGACAGCGTGCGTTTCATGCACCATTCGCGGCGCGGTCATGCGAGGGCACACCAAAAAAGGGGACAACCAAAAAAGGGGACATTCTACTTTTTCGCACCAACAAAGGGGACATTCTACTTTTTCGGACCCAAAAAGGGGACATTCTACTTTTTCGGGGCTACCCAGGCGAATCGAAACGCTCGGCCGTCTTTGCAGGACTTCCGATGTGC
>CAZSYS010000272.1:0-6542 GCA_964611365.1 uncultured Planctomycetales bacterium | reverse complement strand
CTGGCGACCCGCGCACCCCAGCTGGGCGCTGCTGCTGCCGGCGGCGCCGCTGTGCCTGGCCGGCGTGCTTACGCTGGAGGCCATCTACGACCCGGCCGGCACGCCGGGGCTGGCGCGGGCGGTGTGGAGACAGTTGTTCTACCTGGCCCTGGGACTGGCCTGCATGAAAGGCATCGTCCTGCTGGGCTACCAGCGGATCGGCCGGCACGCCTATGCCCTGCTGGCCGCGTGCGTCCTGCTGCTGATCTGGCTGCTGCCGGATCTGCCCCTGGTGCTGGAGCGCAACGGATCGCGGCGCTGGATCGGCCTGGGGCCGCTGGTGATCCAGCCCTCCGAGCTCACCAAGGTCGCCTATGTCCTGGCGATGGCCTGGTACCTGCGCTATCGCCGCAACTACCGCACGCTGGGCGGACTGGTCCAGCCCTTCCTCATCACGCTGGTGCCCATGGCCCTGATCAAGCTCCAGCCGGACCTGGGCACCGTGCTGCTGTTCCTGCCGGTGCTCATGGCCATGCTGCTGGCGGCCGGGGCGAAAATACGGCACCTGCTGGTGGTCATGCTCCTGGGAGCCGCGTGCCTGCCGCTGATGTGGTTCAGAATCGCTTCGTACCAGCGGCTGCGGATCGTCGGCGTCGTTCTGCAGGACCCCGGCCTGCGCGCCGCCCTCCAGCGGCACCCGGAGCTCTGGCAGCGCTTCCGGCCGCCCTCCGCCAGGCCGGCCGACTGGACCGCGGAACTCACCGAATGGGAGGTCCGCAGCGGCTTCCAGCTCACCCACAGCAAGACCGCCATCGCCACCGGCGGGCTCCTCGGGCAGGGCTGGCGCCGGGGCCTGTTCGTGGAGTACGACATTCTCCCCGAGCGGCAGAACGACTTCATCTACGCCCTCGTGGCCCACCAGTGGGGCATGTGGGGGGCTCTCGGCGTGCTGCTGTGCTATGCGCTGCTGACCGTCGCGGGGTTCGAGATCGCCACCCTGACCAACGAGCCCATGGGGCGGCTGGTGGCCGTCGGCGCCGCCACCATGCTGGCCGTGCAGGCTCTGACCAACATGCTCATGACCCTCGGCCTGGGACCGGTGACCGGCGTGACGCTGCCCTTCGTCAGCCAGGGCGGAAGCAGCCTGCTGACCTCCTTTGCCCTGCTGGGTCTGCTGGTGAGCGTCGCCCGCACCCGTCCGATCACCCTGGCCACCCCGCCGTTCGAGTTCGACGAGGAGGCCGAACGCTACCGGCACGTGCCCTGATCACCGCGACCCCCGGCGCCCCCGGTCCCTGCCCGGCCTGCCCTCTGCGGCAACGCGGCTCTCTGTCGCACGCCATTCCCCGGTGCCCGCCCTCCGCTCACAGGTCCTCCATCTCCGGCGGCGTCAGAAGACGCCCGCGCCCGCAGACCAGCCCCGCGAATCCCCCGGCCGCGTTTTCGCGAAGCGCCGCCGCGTTCGAGAGCACCACCAGCCCCTCGGCCGCGCGGCGCAGCCAGTCCACGGCGTTCTCGCGCTTGCGCAGCACGTCCGCCGGCACCGGCGGACGCCGCGCGAACAGCCGGAACTCCACCAGATCCAGCACCACCCCCCGGAGCAGCGAGGCCGTCTCCGGACAGAGGTCCACGTCGATCGGCACCGCGTAACGCCGCCCCAGAAAGCTGTCGACCGTCTGCTCGGCCTCCAGCCGCGCTTCGGTCACCTTGGCCTCGTCGGCCGTACCCGTGCCCCGGTCGTCCGTCAGCCGCACGTAGTTGGCCGGCCCCAGACGCCTCTCGACATCCGCATTGGTCGCATAGCCCATCGGCCCGGTTCCTCCCCATACGACGGCCGGACGGCCCGGGGACGCTGGACGCCCGTCGGACCGCCCGGCCTGCACAACCCCTCCCCGCCGGACGAGCCACACCCGCACTCACGTGAACGTCGTCCGCACCGCGAACTGCCAGTAGCCGTACGCCATCCGGTACCGGGCCCGCACGCCGTACAGCAGCTTCTCTCGCCGGAAGCCTTCGTCGCTGTCCTCGGCCAGGGCCCCGAACTCCACCGGCTCGCGGTCCTGGAAAATGAACGGCCGCACCACCCCGTCGGTCTTCAGCAGGTACCAGGCCGGCGTTCCCGTCAGCCACGGCAGGGCGATCACCCGCGCCAGCCCCTGCAGAACGTTGGAGGTCGCGGTGATCACCGTCGCATGCATGGCCTCCATCGCCGGAAACAGCATCGCCGGCGGCACCACGCAGACCAGCCCGCCGGTGTCCCGCCCCAGCGGCTCGCCGGCGTCGTCCTTGAAGGACAGCATCGCCGCCACCGCCTGCTTCATCGCCGCGCGGAACTCCTCCGTCGTCGGCAGGTTGTCCGGGGCCGCGGCCGCGAAGGTCAGATCGTTGCTCTGCGATCCGGAATCCCCCGAAACGTGCGCGCTGCTGAAGAACGGGACCCCGTCGTAGCCGTGAAAGCCCGCCGTGCCCCCCTGCAGCAGCAGCTGGGCGATCAGGTAGTCCTTGTGCGTCGCGGCCCGCTCGGCCAGCTCCCCGATCCGCACCCGGATCTGCCCGGTCCGGTCGTCGGCCAGCTCGTCCCGGTCGACTTCCAGCGTGGCCTCGTACTTGAGGTTCGCCACCGAATAGCTTTCGCTGCGCAGCCCCCGGGCCAGCCGCCCCGAACCCCACTCCCGCATCCGCGGGACGGTGCCCAGCCAGCGGTAGGTCTCTGCGTCCGAATTCGACGCGATCCGCGTGGCCAGCCGGGGATAATGCACCGGCGTGCCCTCGAAACGCTCGAAAAAGGCGCTGCGCAGCCCCTTGGTCAGCAGCCCCGTGTTGATTACCGCCATCGTTCCATCTCTCCTTCCGACCCGTCTCCGGCCGGCGCCCCCGGGTCCGCGGACGCGCCGCCTCCGACCGCCGCTATCCCGCGTACACCGTGCGGATCCGCACCACCACCCGCCCGGTTCCCGATACGTCCACCTGCCGGCCGATCATGCTGTTGCCCGCCGCCGTCGTCGTCAGCGTCCCGTCGTCGGAGGCAAACAGCTGGTTGCCGTTGTTGGCCCGCGCCGCCGAAGCCAGCACGTGGTCGAAGTCGCCCTGCGTGAACACCCGCACCATCGCCGCCCCGTCGGCACCGCCGGTGTTGTTGGCCTCCTCGTAGGCCACGCCCGCGAAGGCGTCTCCGGCCGCCAGCGGACGCACGAAACCCCCGCTGAGCCCCAGAAACGCGCCCTTGTAGATCCGCACGCCGGCCTTCACCGGCAGCAGCCGGACCTCCTGATCCACGTAACGACCCAGTTCCCTGTTCGCCGTCAATGGCACCGCCACACCTCCTTCACCTTCGCCGCCGGACCTCCGGCCGTACCCGCACCCGTCGCCCGCGGCTCATTCGCCGGCGGGCTCCAGACCCGCCTCCCGCAAGGCCTGGGCCACCCAGGCCGACTCGCTCGTCACCGCCGCAAGCAGCGGCTCCCGCCGATAGGCCGCCCGCGCCGCCGAGGCCACCCCCGCCGCCCGGTTCGTACCGCCCCCTTCGCCCGCCCCGGCCGGCGGCAGCGTCCGACCGGTCGCCACCACCACCGGCGCGCAGGCCACGAAAGCCTCGAACGCCGCCGGATCCTCGGTCGCCAGCGCCGTCGCCCATCCACGCTGTGCGGGCGTCAGCTTGCCGGCCCGCATCGCCTCGTTCACCCGCTGACCGGCCCGCTGAGCGATCGCCTCCCGCTCCAGCTCCGTGATCCGCGACGCCGCCCCGACCAGCACCGCCTCGGCCGGCTCCCCGCACATCCCCAGCACCTGCCGCAGACCCTCCAGCGCCGCCTCCGCCTCGATCCCGCCGCCCGCCGACGACCGGTTCACGATCGGCTTCATCCCCGCGATCGCCGGCTTGTTGGTCAGGGCCGCCGAGTGCAGGGCCACCACCCGCCGGTCCGACCGCCGCACCAGCACCACCGGCGAAAGGTACCGGTACTCACGGGCCGACAGCCGGGCCTGAGCCGAATCCGTCCACTCCACGTCCCCGTACAGCCCCGGCTCCACGCCGCCGCTTTCCCCCGGCCGGACCGCCCGGATCGCCCGGATCCAGCCGGCCGCCGGAGCCTGCCCGGTCGGCGAGGCATAAGCGCCGCCCAGGCTCTGGTGCTCGTAGTCCACCGGCAGGTCCGTGCGGTGCGCGGCGAAAGCCTCCATCACCAGCCGCGCCGCCTCCTCGTCCACGATGAACGCGCCGTGCGTCGAGCGAACTTCGCCCCACGGCGCGATCATCACCGAGGATGCCCCGCTTCCGGCCAGTTCCGTAGCCTCCATCGCCAGACGCTCCTCGCCGACGGGGGCCTCCGTCCTGTCCATGCCCAGCGTCCTACTCTCGTCGTCCACGACCGTCTCCTCGCCTCGGCCTTCCGACTCCGCGGCCTCGCGCCGGCCGATGCGGTCGCCGGGCCGCCCGGATCTCCACCGCCACCGCCGTACCGCCGGGAGCGTCGCCGCGGAACACGCCGCGGGAGCACGACCGGCCCGGCGCCGGCCCTTCGGTCGAATCGGATCCCGATGCCTGGGCGGGTCTCCGGCCGGTCCGGCCGGTTGCGGCCGACCGCCGGCGTCGTCGGACTTGGTGCGGCGGCGGCGCGCGGGTAGTCTCACGCGCCGGATGGCGATCCGGCGCCGCCGGACCGCCGGCCGGTCGACCCGACCACGACGGCACCGTGGCCGTGAACGGGAGCCTGGACATGCAGAGGAATCGATCCAGTCGACGGTGCTTTCTTGCCCGATCATCCGCCGCCGCCGCGGCGGTCGCTCTCGGCCGTCCCGCGAAGGCCGGGGGCGAGCACACCTCCGCGTCCGCGCCGGCCCCCGACCGGCCGCCGTGGTTCCAGCAGGCCTGGCGGCGGGCGGTGGTCGATATGCACATTCCCGACTGGGACCCCCAGTTTCTCTCCCGCTTCGATCCGGACGCCTTCGTTCAGGCTCTGTCGGCCTCCCGGGCGCAGTCCGTCGTGCTCTACGCCCAGTCGCACACCGGACTGTTCAACTACCCCAGCCGGGTCGGCCCGCCGCATCGCAATCTCGGAGGGCGTGACCTGGTGGACGAGGTCGCCCGCCGCTGCCGCGACCGGGGAATCCGCGTCGTGCTCTATGTCAGCGTGATCCATGACCGCTGGGCGTCCGAGCAGCACCCCGAGTGGCGCCTGCGCCGCGCGGACGGAACCTGCTTCGACGCGGGCAGCCGCCACGGCCTGGTCTGCCCCAACTCACCTTACCGGCTGTACGTCCGTTCCTGGGTTCGCGAGATCGCCGGACGCTATGAGTTCGACGGCATGCGTTTCGACATGACCTTCTGGCCGGGCGTCTGCTACTGCGACGCCTGCGCGGACCGCTGGCGGCGCGAGGTCGGCGGCGACCTCCCCCGCACCATCGACTGGCTCGACGAACGGTGGGTCGCCTTTCAGCGGAAACGCCAGGAGTGGATCGCCGACTTCGCCGCCCTGTGCACCGACAGCGTCCGGGAGCTTCGCCCCGGGGCGACGGTCGAACACCAGTCCTCCACCTACCCCCTGCACTGGGGCTGCGGCGCCGCTCTGCCGCTGGTCGATCAGAATGACTTCCTGCAGGGGGATTTCTACGGCGACGCCCTCCAGGGATCGTTCGTCCGCAAACTGCTGGAAGCCCTCACCCCGCGGAAGCCGTTCGCCTACGAAACCAGCGTGACCCGGAATCTTCACGACCACACCGGCTACAAGTCCGACACCCTCCTGGAGTTCAAGGCCGCGGCCGCCGTCGCCGACCACGGGGCGTTCGTCTTCATCGACGCGATCGATCCCGTCGGCACCGTCAACCCCGCCGTCCACGAACGCATGGGCCGCATCTTTGACGGCCTGATGCCTTACTACGCGCAGCTGGGCGGGCAGCGCGTCCGCGACGTCGATGTCTGGTACGGCCTGGAATCGAAGTTCGACATGCGGGCCAACGGCACGCCCGTGCTCGGGCAGGAATCCGCCGACTCCCACACCGAAAGCACCGTCCAGGTCGTCCGCCGGCTGGCCGCCGGACACCTGCTCTTCGGCGTGGCCACGCGACGCTCGCTGAACGATCCGGCAGGCCCGCTTTCGGCGTCCACCCGGCCCGCCGGCGGCGCGCCGGCCCACGGACCGCGCGTGCTGGTGCTCTCCAACGTGCATCACATGGACCGGCAGGAGTGCGACGCGATCCGCGCGTTCGTCGCCGCCGGCGGAGCCGTCTATGCCAGCGCCGGCACTTCGCTGGTGGACACCCGCGGCCGCCGGCAGCCCGACTTCATGCTCGCCGATGTTTTCGGCGTCTCGCTGGTGGCCGCCGACTGGCGAGACTGCGACCACTACATCACTCCCACCGCCGCCGGCCTGGAAGACCTGCGCCCCTTCACGCCCCGGTACCCCGCGTTCGTCCGCGGCTGCGGCTTTCACGTCGCCGCCCGCCCGGGCGCCGAGGTGCTGGCGGTGACCACGCTGCCCTGGCCGGCGCCGGAACCCACCCGGTTCGCCTCCATCCACAGCGATCCGCCGTGGGTGCCGACCGACCGGCCCGAGATCGTGCTGCAC
>CAZSYS010000271.1:0-6551 GCA_964611365.1 uncultured Planctomycetales bacterium | reverse complement strand
ATGATGCCTCGCTCGGGGCGATTTCGCCTGAATCCGGCGCAGGCCGGGCCTGCTGCAGACCGAGGGTCGGGGGCACCCGTGAACCGCCGCCTGGCGGCCTGCCTCCTTGCCGTCGCATCGCCTGGCGCCGGCCTGAACCCCTTTATGGGGTTCGGCATGATCCGGGAGCAACGTGAGGCCGCGAGCCCGGCGGGTTTTCCTGCGTGTGCCGGACCGATAAAACCCGCCGCGGGCATCGACTCCACCGCCGATCCGAAGGGCCCGCGGCGTGCCGGTCGTGCGCACCCCGGGCTCGTCGACGACCGGCGGATCGGCCGGTCCAGGCGTCACCCCGCCGGAGCGGTGGAACTCGTCGGTCCGTTCGGCGGCAGGTCGGGCAGCACCGGCCGGCGGGCGAAGGGGTTGAAGAGCGGGTCGCCCAGCAGCATCTGCATCCACGACCAGGATGGCACGCTGCGGGCGTAGCACTCCGCCAGGGGATACCGGCCGGTGAGCAGCAGCCCGAAGAACTCGGTCGGCAGCGGGAAGGAATCCAGGTAGGGCTCGGCGACCGGCCCCAGCGTGGCGGTGATGCCGTCCTCCAGGAGGTTCCGGCACCATCCCTTTTCACCGGGCCGGCGGAGGCTGACCGCCTCGAGGCTGGCGATGTGGTAGCCGACGGCGCCGGGCACGAAGGTCAGCGCGGGAACATACTCGCGCAGGCTGTACCAGCCGCAATAGAGCAGCGCGTCCGGGCAGCTTCCCGGCGGGAAGACCTCCGGGCGGTCGTCCAGTCGCACCGGCAGGCGGGTGTGGTCCTGCAGCAGCCGGGCCAGATCGCGGAGGTTCTGGTCGTAGGTGCCGTAGCCCGGACCGGGAGCCAGGCCGCGTGCGTCGATGTACACGTGGCCGGACGACGGCCGGCGCTCGGCCTCCAGGGCCCGGTCGATCATCGCCCGCACGACCTCGGGACGGGAGGCGTCCAGCCGAGCAGTCATCAGCGGCTCGGGGTGGTCTTCGGAGCCCTCGGCCGGCGCCGTCTCGCCGCTGGCGCGTCCCCGAAGCGGGTTGGGGATCCACCGATACCTGGGATACTCCCCCCACCACAGGAGAGCCAGTTCGCTGTCGACGGCCGCCTCGGTCTCCTCGGTGCGGAACCACGTTTCATCGGTCAGCAGTCCCTTGAGCCACCCGATGAGCCCGTGGAACTTCAGCAGCAGGTCCAGGGCTTCGGCGTGCCGCTCATCCTCCGGTCCGCGGGACATGATCGCGCGGATGCGCACGTCGGCGGCCAGCAGCGCTTCGGCCGCCTGGCGGTTGCGGGCCAGCATCGCGTCGGCCGCGGCTCCGGAAGGCAGGAACATCCGCAGCACGCCGGCCACGCCCTCGACGCGCTGCGTCAGCACGATCAGGGTGCGCAGCTGCCCGGATTCGGTCTGGGCGTCGAACTGCCCGCCGGTGCGGTCGCCCAGCCGTCGCCGGGCCTGGGCGTAGGCATTCAGCAGAGCGGGAAAGTCCTCCGGACCGAAGCTTTCCGGGGATTCCGCGGTCGCCGGGGCGGTGGCTGGAGCGTCGGCTGGGCGAGTGCCGGTCGCCAGGCCGTCCAGCTCGAGGGTCGCTTCCCGCAGCCGGCGGAGTCCTTCTTCGATGCCTCGGCGGGTTTCAGCCCGGGCCATGCGCTGCGCCGGCGTGAGGACCGCCGCTCCCGCGCGGATGGGTACGCCGTAGAAGGTGACCAGGCAGCGCACCCGGTCGCGCAGGCCGCGGCTTTCGATGAACTCCCGGAGCGGGACCACGATTCGGCGCTCGAACTGCGGCCGGGCGATGTCGTCGCGCGCGGGCCCCAATTCCAGGCCGCAGAGGCGCTCGGCGGGCACGCCGCGGGCTCCGGCATAGTACTCGGCCAGCGCTCTTGAATCCCCGTCCGAGGCGTTAAAGACCAGCAGCAGGTTCCCCGGGCCGAGCGGAGCGGCCGCCCCGGCCCGCCCGGCGACGGTCAGCAGCAGCCCGACCGCCAGCACCGCCCCCAAGGAAGCGGCCGGCCTGTCGCCGGTCGGTCGAATCGAGGGGTGCGGCGCGAGGGAAAAGCCGGTCACCGCCGCCTCCGTCCGCACCGGACCGCCCCGGCGGCCAGCATAAGGGCGGCCGATCCCGGTCCCAGGACGCCGCACGCCGGCGGCGGGATCGCGGCCGCTGCGGGCGCTGCGACGGAGGTTTCGATCACCTCCATCCGGTCGTCGGCGGCCGGTTCGGCACTGTCGTACCGCGCGACCTGCGCCGCCACCCACTCGGCCAGGTCCGTGTTCAGATGAATGGCCACGTTGTAGACCTCGACGACGGCGCCGGCGGCGGTGACTTCACGGCTTCCGGTGATCACGCCGACCAGTCCGCGGGTGCCGGTCTGCGACTCGAAGAACCACACCGGCGAGCCGCTCTGGCCCGGCGTGGTGTCCAGCTCATGCCGGATCAGGCTTCCCTCCAGGGCCACCGACCGGCCGAAGGTCCGGTAGAGGCGGCGTCCGTCTCCGGTCTGGCCGGGGTAGCCGGCGGTGTTCAGCCCCCGGTCGGTGAAGAACTCCTGCGGGCGAACGCTGATCGGCATGGTGGAGGTGCCGGTATCGACGGGCGCTTCAAGCACCAGCAGGGCCAGGTCGTAGTTGTTGTCGCCGCCCTCGACCCAGGCGTTGAGGGCCACGAGCCGTTCGACGCGGATGCGGCCGAAAGGCAACCGGTCGCCGTTGCGGGCGGGCATGAAGTACACTTCGTCGGCCCAGCCGGTGGATGTGTCCACCACGCAATGCGCCGAAGTCAGCACCATGCGACGACCGACGAGCGAGCCGGTGCCCACGCGCACGGATCCGGCCGCCGGACCCCGCAGCCAGCCGGCCTCGATCTGTCCGATGGTGCAGAAGGGGAAGGCGGTGGTTTCGTCCACCAGCAGCCGGTCGTCGTCGCCCAGTACGCGTTGGCGGGAGGCGTCGCCGACGGCGGGATGGCCGGCCGCAGCGGCCTGCACCGCGATGAGCATGACGGCCGCGAGACCCCGGCCGCATCGTCGACCGGGCCGAGGCCCGCCGGCACCCGGGCGGCGTCCGTCGGCACCCGTCGGCGGACTCTCGATGGACTCACCGGGCATGGCAGCTCCGCCCGGCCGACCGGGCATGGGGAAACGGCACGATCGTCGGGGCGATGGCGTCCAGGCCGGCCGCCCCACCCATTGTGGCACAAACCCGATGTCCGCTCAACCGCTTTTGCCGGTACGGAAGGGCCCGAAAAAAACGCTCCGGCAGGCGCAGGCGGGCTGCCCGTGCCGCCCTGCCGGCGTCTCAGGGGGCCGGGGCATCGCCGAAGCAGGCGGGGTAGACCCTGGGATGCCGTTTGCGGCGCTGGTAGGCCCGGGCCAGGTCCAGGAAGATCTCCAGGTCGCGGTCGATGCTGGTGTTGACGCCGTCGAAGTAGAGCGTGCGGATGGGCAGGTCGTCGTGATCGCGGCTGATGGCCGGGTAGACGGCCTCGCAGATGATGCCGTTCATGCAGGTGAAGGGGCTGATATCCAGGACGCCATCGACGCCCTTGCGGTAAAGGTATACGGCCCGGCCGGCGCTGAGCACCATTTCTCCGATCGATCCGCGGGACGGCAGGTAGGGCTCGGCAAGGGCGAGCAGCTCCTCGATCCGCCCGGGCTCCTCCAGGCCTGCGAGTTCCTCCGCCAGCGGCGCGGCCAGAGCGTGCTCGTACGCCCGCTGGACGCGGGTCTTGACCCACCACTTGAGCATCGCGAGGCTGAACCGGCTGCGGGCCCGGAGGATCAGCCCGCGCTGATACCAGTTGGTGTACCAGACCCACTCGGCGATGTCCGAGAGCCAGCACTCGCCGCCCAGCCGCTCAATGCGGCGGGCGGTGTCGTCGTTGCTGAACGTGTTGAGCCGGCAGAAGATCTCGCCGACCAGGCCGATCAGCGGGCGTCCGGGGCGGTACCCGGCCGGCACCTGCCGGAACCGGCGGCCCATCCTCCGCACGGCCTGAACCGCAGCGTCCAGCCGCCGGCGGGCGGTCAGGCCGGGGCGGGCGAAGACCTCGCAGCCGTCCCGGACCGACTCCTCGAAGGCCGCGTCGGCCGAGCCGGCCTCCCGCTCGTAGGGGCGGGTGCGCAGCAGCATCCGCGTGGCCAGGTCGCCGAAGACCACCGCCATCCACATCTGCCGGATGAGGCCGCGCCCATTGCGGCCGAAGTCCTCGTAGCCGTTGGCGCTGGTCGGCGAGAAGACCATGGCTTCCTGCCAGCCCATCCGGTTCAGCAGCTGCCGCAGGTACGGCGCGTACTGGCCGAAGCGGCACGGTCCGTGAGCGGTGGGCATGAGGAAGGCGGTGCGCGCCGGATCGAAGCCCGGCGCCTGGCAGATCTTCAGGAAATCGCCGATGGTCACCTTGTGCGGCAGGCATTCCTCGCCGCTGGTGTACTGGCCGCCGAGGTCCAGCGTGCGGGCGTCGCTGTCGGGGGCCACGCGGGCGTCCACGCCGATGGAGCGCAGGCACGCGGCGGTCAGCCGGGAACCGGCGCAGGCCATCTGGGGGATGTAGACGGTCCGGCCCTCGAGGGTCTGGCCGCCGGCGGGCCTTCGCACTTTCGCCACCATCGCAGGATTCCCTTGCTGTCCAGGTACGCCTCGCAGCGGGTCATCATCCCCGCGTCGTTGGAGTGGCCGTCGAACTGCAGCGTGAGGAACGGCTTGCCGGAGGCGTCGCGGATGAATGCCTTGATGAACGAGTCCGGCCCGCACTTGAAGTTGGTCACGTAGATGATGTGCAGGTTGGGCCGGCCGGCGACGAAGCGGGCCGCGGCCAGGATCCGCCGCCCGTACTCCCAGAACATGTTGTCGTTGATGTCGCAGACGTCGATGTCGTCCAGCGGCAGGGCATCGACCGGCAGAACGTTGACCCCGTAGTGTTCGCGCAGCTTGCGGGCCACCGCCAGGCTCACGCCGGCATCGTGGATGTTGTACGGCCGGCCGACGAGCACCATGCCGGGCTCGCCGGTGCGTTCGAGCATCGCCAGGGCCTGCTCCCCCGCCTGCCGGTAGGCCGTGCGGAACGCGGTCCAGGCCTCCAGGGCCCGATCGAACGCCCGCCCGGCGACCGCCGAGCGGACGCCCAGCGGCTGCATCGCCTCGATGAGCCGCTGTCGGACGACGGCCGGCCCGTCGCGGAAGCGCAGCGTCGGGCAGAGGATCCGGCCTTTCCACGCGCGGAAGGCCGGCGCCTGACGCACGACGAACGGCAGCGTCTGACCCCACGGACAGACGTGGCTGACGTCCTCCGCAGAGGATTCCAGCCGGGCCGACAGCAGGTTCGGCAGCCAGATCGCATCAACCCCTCGCTCCACCAGCTCGGCCACGTGGCCGTGGGCGACGATGATCGGGAAGCACGGCTCGGCCACCACGCAGTCCATGCCCATGCGCACGGTGCGGCGGCCGGTCTCTCCGCTGACCGCGACCCGGAAGCCGCAGCCGCGCAGGAACGTCCGCCACAGCGGCAGCATGTCCCAGCTGTACATCGCCATGGGGATGCCGATCGTCCGCTCCGCATCCGTCGGATCGCCATGGTCGTCGGCGGCCAGCAGCTGCCTCCGCAGCTCGACCAGGTCTGGGATCGACGCCTTGCGCTTCACCCGCGACCGCTTGCGGTAGCGGTCCGAGCACTTGTCGCCCCAGTAGGTCTTTTCGCCCTCGACGGTGAACTCCTGCACCGCGCACAGATTGCCGCAGCCCCTGCACGTGAACTCCCGCAGGGTGTAGTCCACGTCCTCGATGCGGTAGCCGCGAAAGCGGGTCGCCCCGCCGGTGGCCGCGACCTTCTCCCGGGCGACCAGGGCGGCGCCGATGGCGCCCAGCACGGCGTTGTGCGGCGGCACGATCACCGGCCGGTCGATGATAGCGCTGAAGGCAGCGGCCACGGCGTCGTTGTAGGCCGTGCCGCCCTGGAAGAAGACGCACTCGCCGATCGGCCGCCCGCGGACCACGCGGTTGATGTAGTTGCAGGCCACCGAGTAGGCCAGGCCGGCGATCACGTCCTCGCGCGGCGCGCCCCGCTGCATGGCGGTGTTCACGTCGCGCTCCATGAACACCGTGCAGCGCTCCCCCAGGCGCAGCGGCGCCGTCGAGGACATCGCCAGCCGGGCGAACTCTCCGCGGATCGAAACGCCGAGTTCCTCGGCCCGCTCCTCCAGGAAGCTGCCCGTGCCGGCGGCGCAGGCCTCGTTCATGGTGAAATCGACGACCACGGTATCGTCGGACCCGTCGCCCTCCGGCTGGAGGCGGATGTACTTGCTGTCCTGCCCGCCGATCTCGAAGATCGTGTCCGGCCTGCGGCCCAGCAGGCGGTCGCCGACGAAGGCGGCGCCGGTCTTGTGGCAGGTGATCTCGTCGGTGATCGCGTCGGCCCCGACCAGCTCGCCGATCAGCTCCCGGCCGCTGCCGGTGGTGCCGACCGCCCGGATGCGGATCCGCCCCCCCACTGCCTCCTCGAGCTCGCGCAGGATGCGCCCGACGACCTCGATCGGACGGCCCTCCGTG
>CAZSYS010000270.1:0-6583 GCA_964611365.1 uncultured Planctomycetales bacterium | reverse complement strand
AACGGCGGCGGCTCCGGCCAGCAGGTGTTCGAAGCCCGGCGTCCGGGCGGCGGCGCCGGGGGCGATCTTGTCGCGGTAGAAGCGCAGGGGGATGTCGAGGCGGTGGTCGCGGAAGCTGTAGTCGTACCAGCCGACCGAGCCGGCCAGCCCGACGTGCCCGATCACCGCCGGCTCGACGTCCAGCGGGTGGAAGCCGGCCTGGCGGACGGTCTCGGGCAGTTCGCGTTCGAGCCGGGCGAAGGCGTCGCCGCCGGGGGAGGTCCACAGCTCGTGGTTGCCGGCGACGAAGTAGCGCCGGCCGGGGAAGCCTTCGAAAAGCCGGAGGCACTCGCTTACAATGGCCGGATCGTGGCCGCCGACGTCGCCGAGGATCAGCAGGGCATCGGCGCGGAGTCCGCAGAGTTCCTCGGCCAGCCGCTGGGTCGGCCGACGGCTGCGGGCGATGTTGTAGTGCAGATCCGCGGTCACCACGATTCGCACGGGCGGGGCCTCCGGGCCTCAGTGTAGTGGTCCGGCGCGGCGGTCACAACGGGGTGTTGCCCCGGCGGGAGGCCCATGGCGGTACTGGAGCTGCACGACCTGCAGAAGCGCTTCCGGCTGGGGCACGAGGTCATCCACGCCCTGGCGGGCGTGTCGCTGAGCGTCGAGGCCGGGCAGATGGTGGCGATCATGGGGGCCAGCGGCTCGGGCAAGAGCACGCTGCTGCACCTGGCCGGGGGGCTGGATCTGCCGGACAGCGGGCGGGTGTTCGTCGAGGGCCGCGAGATCAACCGGATGTCCGACCGCCGGCGGACGATCTTCCGGCGGCGGCGGATCGGCATCATCTTCCAGACCTTCAACCTGCTGCCGACGCTGACGGCCCGGGAGAACGTGGCCGTGCCGCTGCTGGTGGACGGGGTGCCGGCCTCGCGGATCGCCGAGCGGGTGGACCGGATTCTGGAGCTGGTGCATATCGCGCACCGTGCCGGCCACCGGCCGCAGGCCATGTCCGGCGGCGAGCAGCAGCGGGTGGCGATCGCCCGGGCGTTGCTGAACGACCCGGCGCTGATCCTGGCGGACGAGCCCACCGGCAACCTGGACTCGGTGAACGCGGCGGAGATCTGGCAGCTGCTGAGCCGGCTGGCCCGCGAGCACGGCAAGACGGTGCTGCTGGTCACGCACGAGGCCGCGGCCGCGTCGCACGCGGACCGCATCCATGTGCTCAAGGACGGGCGGGTGGTCGGCACGATCGACGAGGTGGAACCCGGCAATGCGTCACTGGTTGCAGCTCAGTACGCGCAATTGGCGGGCTAAGCCCGGCCGCACCGCGGCGTCGCTGGGCGCGATCGCGCTGGGCGTCGGCGTGGTGGTGTGGGTGACCTGCGCCTACGAGTCGGTGCGGCTGGCGCTGGCCGACCAGGTCTGGTTCTGGATCGGGCGCAGCCACATCTCGGTCGAGAGCGTCTACGGCGCCGAGGGCACGGTCTACCAGGTCATCGCCGACCAGGTGCGGTCGGTGGACAACATCAAGGCGGTCACCGCCCGTCTGCGGCACGAGATGATCCTCCAGCCGGCCGGGCCCGAGGCCGGGCAGCGGCTGGAGGTCGAGGCCGTGGGCATCGATCCGCTGACCGAGTACACCTTCCGCGACTATGCGCGGGAGCAACTGGACGGGCGCGCGCTGGCGGCCGGAGACACCGACGCGGCGGTCATCGAGCGGCAGCTGGCCGCGTCCTGCGGTCTGGCGATCGGCGACCGGTTCACGCTTCGCCCGTCGAGCCTGGTCTCCACGGGGGCGGCCGGCGGTCCGCGCACGTACACCGTGGTCGGGATCATGGAGCACCGCCGCGTCGCCCGTCAGCAGCTTCCGGTGGTGGTGGTCATGCTCGACGGGCTGCAGGAGCTGGTCGGCTACGACGGCCGCAGCGGCGATCCGAAGCGGGTGACGAAAATCGATATTCTGCTGGATGACACTTCCGCCCGGGCGATGTATCTGACCCAGACGCGGGTCATGCGGATCGCCGACGCCCACGCCCAGGGCTTCCTGGTGACCACGTCGGCGGCCAAGCTGCGGCAGGTGGAGGCCGCCGAGCGTCAGACCGGATTCGTGCTCTGGCTGGTCTCGTGCGTGGCCCTGTTCACCGCCTTCTTCATCATCCTCTCGACGCTGAGCATGGGGATGGTGGAGCGTATGGGGCAGCTGGGGACGCTGCGCTGCCTGGGCCTGACGCGGTCGGCGATGGCCCTGCTGGTGCTGGCCGAGGCGGTGCCCCTGGGGCTGGCGGGCATCGGCCTGGGCATTCCGGTGGGACTGGGGCTGGCCAGGCTGAGCGTCGTGATGGCCCCGGAGTATATCGGGCACTTCCAGGTCAGTCTGCCGGGCGTGGGGCTGGCCGTGGTCGGCGGCGCGGCCACCACGCTGGCCGGAGCCCTTTCGCCGATGGTCCAGGCGCTGTGGGTTTCGCCGCTGGCGGCCTCGCGTCCGCAGTCCCGGCCGGCGCCGGCCCGGCTGGGCTGGCTGGGGGCCGCCTGCGGCGCGGCGATGATCTGGGCCCACGGCTGGATGGTGCACCACGTGTCGGTGCGGGAATGGCTGGTGCGGCCGCAGGTTCCGCTGGCGGCGGTGACGCTGCTGTACTGCGGCTATGCCCTGGTCACGCCGCTGCTGGTGCAGATCGTCGGGCCGGCGGCGGTGCGGCTGGCGGCCGGGGTGCTGCGGGTCCGGCCTCCGCTGCTGAGCGACCAGGTCGGGCGGGCGACGTGGCGCTCGGCGGCGATCTGCTGCGGGCTGATGGTCGGGCTGTCGCTGATCGTCTCGCTGGTGGTGCACAGCCGTTCACTGGCCGCCGGCTGGGACTTCCCGCGGGACTTCTGCGAGGCCTTCGTCTACGTCTCGCCGCCGGTCCCGCGGGAGGCCGCCGACCGCGCCCGGCACATGCCCGGAATCGCCTCGAGCTGCCTGGTCAACGAAAGCATCCGCTGCACCGTCCAGGGCCGCGGTTTCATCCACTTTCCGATCTCGCGGTTCGTCGCCGGCGATCCGGACGAGTTCTTCCGCATCGCCCGGCTGGAGTTCGTCGAGGGCGACAAGGAGCAGGCGGTCGCGCGCCTGAAGCAGGGCGGCCACATCCTGGTGACCCCGGAGTTCATGCGCGCCCAGGGCTTTGTTTTCGGCGACCCGAAGAAGGACCTGGTGCCGATCCGCCCGGCGGGGCAGTTCTTCCGCATGGCGCACTTCCGGATCGCCGGGGTGGTGACCTCCCCCGCGCTGGACATCGCGGCCAACTACTTCAACGCCGGGGGCATGCTGGTGTCGGCGTCGGTGTACGTGGTGCTGGGGACGTTCGAGGACGCCCGGCGGCACTTCCGCGTGCCCGACGAGGTGACGCTGTTTCTGGTGAACTTCGATCTGCCGGAGACCGAGCCGGACCACCCGCCGGAGTTCGAGGCTGCCCGACCGCCGGCCGGCGGCGATCCGCAGGCGTGGGCGGCCATGCTGGCGCGCTGGGCCGCGCTGATGCCCGAACGCCGGACGGAGCTGCAGGCCGCCGGCCTCCTGGGGCCCGGGCCGCAGCCCCCGGCCGCCTCCGGAGCGGTGCTGGAGAGCTTCCGGCAGGCTCTGGCCGGCACGGTCTCGACCGAGTGGGGCCGGATGTCGCCGGCCGAGCGCTGGCACGCCTACCGCGAGGAGCTGGTGATGCGCCTGCTGGCCGAGCGGGCCGGAACCAGATCCGAACAATACGCCTCGGTCCGCCGCCTCAAGCAGCAGATCGACCGCGATCTGCGGCGGGCGACGCTGCTGTTCACCTCGATTCCGGGGGTCTCGCTGGTGGTCGCCGCCCTGGGGGTGGGCAACCTCATGACTGCCAATGTCGCCAGTCGGGCCCGCCAGATCGCCACCCTGCGGGCCCTGGGGGCGACGCAATGGCAGATCGTCCGGCTGGTGATCGGCGAGGCGGTCGTGCTGGGCGCTCTGGGCAGCCTCCTGGGACTGGGCCTGGGGCTGCACG
Organism: uncultured Planctomycetales bacterium; assembly: GCA_964611365.1. GTDB lineage: Bacteria > Planctomycetota > Phycisphaerae > UBA1845 > PWPN01 > CALLOB01. The sequence goes on along the minus strand of CAZSYS010000270.1, from coordinate 2,594 downwards.
CGGCCGCGAGCATGAACGTCATGACCCGCTCGATCTGGGGGCTGGCGCCGCAGTGGACGATCCCGTGGGACTTGGTCGGACTGGGGACCGCGCTGACCGTCGGGGTCTGCGTGATCGCCGGAATCGCGCCGGCGCGCCGGGCGGCGCGCAGCAACATCATCGACGCCCTGCAGACCACCTGAGCCTCGCGGCACCGGACGGGGCGGCGGTTCCCCGGCCGCGGGCGGCGCAAAAAAAGAGAGCATGATCGGACGGAAGAGAACTCCGGCCGCTGCTCTCCAGACCGTGTGTCCCGCCGGAGTTCGTTGTCGCAGGCCTCAGGCGGGCCGGTCTGCGGCAGCGAAATCGGTAGAGACGCTACGGTTGCCCGGTTCCCCTTGACGTACCACGACGCCCCGGGCCCTCCTCGCCTGACGGTACGGGCCCGCAACGTCGTTCCTCATCCAATATTATCGACGCGCCCGGCCTTGGATGCCAGCGCCGAAGGGGCACGCGGGCGGTGGCAAACACCCCAAATTGCAGGCGCCGCTCACCGCATCACGGCGCGGCTCGGGATCCCTGCCGCCGGCCGTCCGAGCCGCCTCTGCCTCGCCGGGTGATGCCGCCGGCAAGAACCGCGGGGTCCCAGTGGTGCGGGGCGCCGTGAACGTCCGCATATCCGCGCCAGAGGTCATACCAGTAGGCCAGAAACTGATACGGATGCCAGGCCCGGTATTCGTCCATGGCTGCGGCCGGAGTCCATCGCCGGTGCGGCGCACGATGCTCCAGCAGCCGGCGCATCTCCGAGTCCCAGGCCAGGCAGTCGTAACGGCCCAGCAGCATGGCCAGGTGGGCGGCGGCATACGGTCCGACCCCGCGGATCCGCCGCAGGTCGCACATCAGGTCCGCGGTGGCCGCCGGCGAGCGTTCGAAGGCCGCCAGGTCGAGCCGGCCTTCGGCGACCGCATGGGCCAGCCGCAGGATCCACTCGGCACGATAGCCCACCCCCGCGGCCCGCAGATCCGCCTCAGAGGCCTCCGCCAGCCGCCGGGGCGTGGGAAAGGCCCGACGTTCCGTGCCTTCGGCGGGTACGCCCCAGCACTGCACGAGATGGCCGACCATGACCACCGTGCGGCTCCAGGCGGTATTGCAGGTGCACAGGACCTTGACCACGTCCTCGAAGAGGCTCGCCCCCCGCAGCAGGCGGCCGAAACGCTGCCTGGCCGCCGCTCGATGCGTGGTCGAGGCCCGGCAGCGGGCGTGAAAGCCCGACAGATCCTCCCCGAGCCGCAGCATCCGGATGACCGCGCGTCGCGCGGCGGCGGCCGAGGCGGCGCGGTGGCGGCCGGCGAGGTCCATCCGGACGCGACCGCTTCCGGCAGCCCGCAGATCGAGCCCGATGGCGCGCTCGTCGTCCAGGGCGACGGCGGTGCACAGCGCGCCGCCGACCGGGTCCCAGCGGTTGGGGGCCAGCATGAAGAAACCGTGCGAGCAGACCGCCGAGCGGAAATCGAAGTCCGGACCGGCCTTCAGGTGCATGGGCGCATTATCGGTCCGGCCGCGCCGGCGGCAACGAGGAGGCTGAATCCGGCGTCAAGGCCTGGCACGACCGGTAAGCAGCGGCGGACGACGCCGCATCCGTGCTCGGCCGGGGGGGGGGAGCGAGCAACATGATTAGCTTGGTGATACCCGCTCATCAAGCGGGCTGATACTCTAGCCGATGCAGGGCGCAACACCTCCGCGCGGGTCAGGCGGAGGCGGATTCGGAGCCCCCCCATCCAACTCGGGGCTCCACTCCGGTTCGCCGTGCTGCTGCCCGAAGGGAGCCCATCATGTTCTCCAAGTCCTGGACGATCGGCAAGAAGCTCGTGAGCGCTTTTGTCGTGGTGTCCGCCATCACCCTGGCGCTGGGCCTGTGCGGGTACTTCGGCGTGACCGGCCTGGGCCGGGCGGTGGATGAGATCGGCGTGGTGCGCCTGCCCAGCGTGCAGTCGATGCTGGTCATCAGCGAGGCCCAGACGGCTGTGGACAGCGCCGAAAACGCCCTGCTGTGCCGCAAGCTCGACGGCAAGGGCCGGCAGGAGAAATACGACGCCGTCGCGGCCGCATGGAAACGGGTGGATGAGGCCTGGAAAGTCTATGAACCTCTGCCGCAGACGCCGGAGGAGGCCGAGGTCTGGAAGCAGTTCGTGCCCGCCTGGAACGCCTGGAAGGCGGATCACCAGAAGTATCTGGAGCTCTGCCGTGAGTACGAGAAGGCCGGCGCCGACGCGGCCGCGGCCGACGCGCTTTACGACCGCATGGTCGAGGCCGCCCTGGTGACCAATGCCCGGACGTTCGGAGAGGCCGAGTCGCTGCTCAACCGCATCGTGGAGATCAACACCAGAGTGGGCACCGAGACGGTGGCCGAGGCGCGGTCCCAGGCCGGCAGCCTCAGGCTGGTCTCGCTGATCGGCCTGTGCGCCGGCGTGGCCCTGGCGCTCTCGCTGGGGCTGCTGATCAGCCGATCGATCAACAGCGCCCTGCGGCGCATCGTGGCGGCGCTGAACGATGGCGCCGCCCAGGTCAACGACGCCGCCGCCCAGGTCTCCTCGGCCAGCCAGCAGCTGGCCGAA
>CAZSYS010000269.1:0-6586 GCA_964611365.1 uncultured Planctomycetales bacterium | reverse complement strand
GCCGTGGCCGCCGCGGGAGCCTTGGGTTAGACTGCTCCCCGATGAGGACAGACGGGGCGGCCAGGTCGGCGCGGGCGGGCATCCGCGAGCACCCGCCGGCTGGCCGCCGGCCGGTGGTCGCCCTGACGCTGGGGCTGGTCTTGACCGTCGGCGCGGGTCTTCTGGCCGACGGCGTCTATCACGAGGATGATTTCAAGCACTTCCTGCTGGCCCGCTGGTCCCGGCACGATCCGGCTTACCTGCTGGACTGGTGGGGCCGGCCGGGATTCACGCTTCCTTATGCCCTGGTCTGCGTCTGGGGATCGCCGGAGGCGGGCTGGCACGCGGCCCGTCTTCTCTCGGCCGTCCTGACGGCCGCCACCGCCGCCCTGGCATGGTCCGCCGCCCGCCACTGGCGTGTGCGACACGCGTGGCTGGCGATCGTGGCCGTCTACCTCCAGCCGATGACGCTGCGGCTCTCCCAGACCACGTTGACCGAGACTCCCCTGGCCTTCTATCTGTCCCTGGCGACCTGGCTGCTGCTGCGCGGGCTTCCGGGCGCTTCGGCGGCGGTGATGGCGCTGGCGCCTCTGACACGCCATGAGGCCGTTGCGTTGTGGCCGGTGTGGGCCCTGGCGATCCGCCGGGCCGGCGGCGGACCGGGGACCTGCCTGCTGATGGGCTGGGCGATGGCGGTCCATAACCTTCTGGCCCGGGTGTTCCTGGGCTCCTGGCCGATCGTCCACTGGTTTCAGCCGGACGTCACCGACTTCTACGGCTCGGGCACCGTCCTGACCTATGTCCCCAAGACGCTGATGGCCTTCGGACCCGGGGCGGTGCTGGCGGTCATGGGAGCCCGGCGGCTCGGACGCCGGCCGCTGGGCTGGCTGCCGGCGGCCGGTGGCCTGCTTTACGTGGCGGTTCACACGCTGGTGTTCCTGCGCGGGGCCTACGCCTCCGGAGGCTATGCGCGTTTTCTGGTGCCGATGGCGCCGTGGGTGGCCGTGCTGGCCTGCGCGGGGGTCGGTCCCTTTCTGGCCCGGCGGGCGGTGGTTCGAAGGCAGGCCTGCCTGGTCGGAGGGTCCTTGACCCTGGCGGGGTGGGTGACGGGCGAATGCGCCTGGCTGCTCGAGCCGCCGGTGGTCGCGCCGCGGTTTGCCGGCCTGCTGCTGGCCGGTCGACTGGCCGGGCTTGCCGCCGCGGTCGGGCTGGCGGCGGTCCTGGTGGTCCTGCTCCGTCGGGCGCGGGACGGCGACCGTCGGGGGGCGGCGGGGGGGTACCTGACGGTGCTGTCCGGCGTTCTTTTTCTGGCGGGCCCGGTCTGGGCCCTGACGCCTCTGCGGCTCAAGCCCGAGCACCTGCTCATGCGCAACGCGGTCGCGCCGCTGGATGCGCTGGGCTGGAGAAGCCGCCCCCGCATCATCGTGAACTACTGGCTCTGCTACTGGGCCGACATGTGGGTGCCGCATGACATCCCTTCGCACCGCCAGGCCCTGCGGCAGGCGCCGGCCGGCACATGGTTCATCTGGGACGCGAGGTTCTGCCCCGAGCCGCCTTTGTCGCTGGACATCGAGCCGATGCGGCGCGATCCTGACTGGCGGCTGATCTGGCGCAGCGGACCTGCGTCGCCGGGCGGTCCCGCGTTCCTGGCGGTCTTCGAGCGTCGGTCGGACGGGCCGGCAGGTTCCGGCCAAGGCGCCTCGCGCGGTGCCCCGGTCGGGAGCGGCGGAAACGGCACCTCCGGCGGGGTTGCCGCGTCACCCGGTGAACCGTAGAATGCCCCCGTCCAACGGCCCGGAACGTGCCCGGAACGTGCATGCCCGGAACGTGCAAGGTCCCGTGGCGCGGCACTGTCGCCGCCGGGTCGCGGTATGACATCCCTGAAATGCGGTGCCTGCTGGAGTTCCGTACGTCGGTCCTTCCTGTCGCCGGTTTATGAGCACGATTCACGCCACTTCGGCTTCCGCTTCCGGCAGGGCCCGGCGCCCGCCGGAATCGGCCGGCCGATCGCAGGACCCGTCCGTCGACGGGCGTGATCGCTGGATCGCCCGCCGCACGCAGGGATGGCGCTGGTGGGTGCATCCCGAGTGGGTTTTTCTTCTGGATTCCCCCGAGGGACCGTTCTGGACGCAGCTGGCCGATGATCCCAGAGCCCAGCTGGTGAAGGCCAACGACACGCGGCAGGTCTGGCGCGTGCAGGCCGGCGGGCACACCCTCTTCGCCAAGGTCAGCTGCGCCGGAGGCTTCTGGGACCGTTGCCGCCAGGTGATTCTGGGGCCCGACTCGCGTCGCGAGAAGGCCGTCGCGGACTATGCCGCCCGGCATGCCATTCCCACCGTCCGGCCGGTGGCCGCCGGCTACGCTCCGCGCCCCGGCCGGGGTCCGGCCAGCATCCTCCTGACCGTCGGGCTGGGAGACGCCGAACCGCTCAACAGCTTCTGGAGCCGGCTCGATCCGGCCGATCCGGCTACCCGCCGGATCAAGAATACCCTGATCGACGTGGTCGCCCGGCTGATCGCCCGGGCTCATCAGAACGGCTTCGTGCACGCCGATCTGCACGCCGGAAACGTGCTGGTGCAGTGCCCGGCCGGGGCAGGCTGCTCGGCGGTGTTTGTCGACCTGCTCAATGTGCGACGGGCCCGTCCGGTGGGCGACGGGACGGTGACCCGCAATCTCGCCCAGTTCAACCAGTGGTTTCGCCTGCACGCCCCGCTGACCGACCGGCTCAGGTTCCTGGACCGCTACCTTTACTGGCACGGGGTCCTGGAACGCGAAGGGGCCTGCGGCCGTCCGCTGGGGCTTGACCGTCGAGGCCTGCTTGCGGCCGTGGACCGGGCGGCCATGCTCCATGCCCGCGCGCTGTGCGCCAAACGCGACCATCGGTCCATGGGTCGCGGCCGCTATTTTGCGCGCATCCATCCCGCCCCCGGATGGCACGGCCACGTCTTCCTGCAGTGCAAGCACCCCTTGCCGGGCTCGCCCGCGTCCAGCCGCATCTTCACCGCGGCCCAGTGGACCGGCTGGCTGTCGGATCCGCTGGCCTGGGTGCGGGCGGACGACCAGCGCCGGCTGATCAAGGATTCGGCCAGCGCCAGGGTGTGCCGGGCGACGCTGCCGGCGGACGCGGATGGCGGTCTGGAGGTCGTGTGCAAGCGATCCACGCCGCGCAACCTCCTCAAGCGGATCAAGTACGCCCTGCGCCCGTCGCGGGCCCTGCTGACCTGGCGGCGGGCCAATGCGCTGCTCAACCGCCAGATCGCCACCGCCCGGCCTCTGGCGGTGCTCGAGCGGCGGCGCCTCGGCGTGCGGCTCGACAGCCTGCTGGTCACCGAATACATCCCCCACGCCCACGATCTGGACACCCTGCTGACCGTCCAGCTTCGGGACATGTCCGCCCCCCGGCAGCGGGAGATCAAGAACGCCATCATCGCCTCGCTGGCCGGCCTGGTGCGCCGGTTTCATGCCGGCGGCTTCGTGCACCGCGACTTCAAGGCCCCCAACATCATGGTCCAGTGGGACCCCCGGGGCGATGCCCCGCCGGGCGTGCTGCTGGTGGATCTGGACGGCGTGCGGCAGCGGCGCCGCCCCGGCCGCCGGGCGCTGCTGCGGGCGCTGATGCGCCTCAACGTCAGCCTCGACCACTGCCGCCGCGTCACACGCACTGATCGCCTGCGCTTCCTGCAGCGGGTGCTGGTCCGCCCCGGCCTGCCCGAGCCGCCCTGGAAGGAGACGTGGCGGGCGATCGCCCGGCTCTCCGCCCGCAAGCGCCGGCGCAAGGAGCGAGGCTACCGGCGGATGATGGCCCGCTACGGCCGGTCCTGAGCCGCGGCGATGCCGTCCGCCGGCGCCCGCGCCCGGCACTTCCGACCGCCGGCGACACACTTCTGCCGCCGGTTCCGGGCCGTGAGCGTGCCGGTGTCATGCCCGCCCGGTGCGGCGCGTCCCATCGGCCGCGGGCCCCGGGCGGACCGGGGCTTGCCATCGGCGCCGGAATGGGTTCTACTGGCCGCAGTCAGGCGGGCTTCGTGCACGGCCGGCGGTCTTCGCCCGAGGCCGGCGCACGAAGGGCACACCGGTGTGTGCCGCCTCCGGCGCTGAGGCCCGCCGCCGCGTCCCGGACCCCCCTCAACCTGTCGAGACGAGACGTTTGGAGATCCTCCGCCGCGAACGCGGCGACGAACTGCTGAAACCCGGGGAGATGACCGACCTGCGGAGGCGGCTGCGCGGCATCTCGGCCGCCCACGATCTGGTCACGGTGATCGCCTGCGCCTTCGACCACCGGACGCGGATGCTTCCGTTCATCTACGCGGACACGCATATGGCTCCCGCGGGCGTCCGGGCGATCGCCGCGGCCATGCTCGACGCGGGCTTTGAAAAGACGCGCGTGGTGCTGCAGCAGTGGAACCCCGGATTCCGCCCGGCGCGGATGCGGCTGGACGGCCGGATCCCCGACCTCTTCATGGTCTCCAGCATGCAGATCCACACCGCCGAGTGCCACAGGCTCCTGCGCGATGTCGCGGCCATCGAGCCCGGCCGCCGGCCGCTGGTCATCGCCGGCGGACCCAAGACCATTTACGAGCCCTGGGACGTCTTCAACCGCGAACCCGGCGGACCGGCCGGCGCCGACGTGGCCGTCACCGGCGAGGAGTACGTGCTGCTGAGCCTGCTGGAGGCCGTGCTGTCGGTGCGGGCCCGCGGCGAACCGATGCGCTCGGCCTTCCGGCGGGCCCGCGACGCCGGCGCCCTGGACGACATCCCCGGACTGGTCTACGCCCGCGGGGAGCGCGATGGCCTGGCCGAGGAGCTGGTCGATACCGGCACGCAGCGCCTGCTGGGCGGGCTGGACGAGCTGCCTCACCCCGTGCTGGGCTACCGCGTCCTCGAGCCGCCCGGGCGGGGGCCGGAGCTGGGACCGCGTCCCCTGGACGCCTCCGAGGTCCGGCGGCGCAGCCCCATCGCCTCGCTGGTCCTGACCTTCGGCTGCAAGTTCAACTGCTCCTACTGCCCGATTCCGGCCTACAACCAGCGGCAGCACCGCCTCAAGAGCCCCGACCGGATCGCCGACGAGTTCCGCCGGCTGAACGCCGAGTACGGCCTGCGGTACTTCTTCGGCGCCGACGACAACTTCTTCAATCACCGCGACCGTACGCTGGAGATCCTCCAGACCCTGGCCCGGACGCCGATCGGCGGGCGGCCCTTCCGCAAGGCGATCCGCTGGGGCACCGAGGTCACGGTCCACGACACCCTCCGGATGCGCGACGATCTGGCCCTGCTGCGGACCGCGGGGATCCGGGCGCTGTGGCTCGGGGTCGAGGACATGACCGCCACCCTGGTCAGGAAGGGCCAGGACGTGAACAACACCTGCGAGGCCTTCCGGCTGCTCCAGCAGCGCGGCATCTGCCCGATGCCGATGATGATGCACCACGACGCCCAGCCGCTGTGGACTCCCGGGCGGCCCTACGGCCTGCTCAACCAGGCCCGGCTGCTGCGCCGCGCCGGGGCGGTCAGCCTGCAGGTGCTGATGATCACGCCGGCCACCGGCTCGCGGACCTACGAGAGCACCTATACCGCGGGACTGGTCTTCGACCAGGTCGCCGGCCGCAGGGTCGAGCCGCATATGCTCGACGGGAACTACGTGGTCGCGACGGCCCATCCCCGCCCATGGCGCAAACAGGTCAACATCATGCTGGCCTACCTGTACTTCTACAATCCCCTCCGGCTGCTCTGGGCCCTGGTCTGCCCGCGCACCCGCCTGTACCTCGCGGACGCGGGGATGCAGGCCGTCGGCATCTACGGCGCCGCCCAGACGATCCGGCGCACGCTGGGCTGGGCGATCCGCCTGTGGCGCGGCCCGGCCACCCGCAACCTCAGCCCGCCGTCGGCCGGAATCCCGATCCGCGCTCCCCGGCGGCAGGCCTGCGTCGCCCCCCGGTGAGGCTTCCGGCGCCCGCCTTCGCCCTCCCTGCGGACCGGCGGCTCCCGGCGACATTCTGAATCCGCGGCCGGTCGGCGGCGAGGGGACTCATGGACTCATATATGACATGACCATCACGAAGCCCCGATGCGGCCGGCCTCCGCGGTCCGGCGGCGCGCCGGACACGCTCCGCCGGACGGCGCGCGCCGGCCGCTTGACAGCCTCGGCGCCGGCGAGATGCCGGATGCGGCCGCCTATGGCGACGCGGGCAGCGACACGCTCGGCAACATCGCCCGCGCGCGGCCGCTCGAGCTGCCGAACCTTCGCCGGCTGGGGCTGGCCAACATCCGTCCGGTGGAAGGACTGGCGCCGCACCCGGATCCGGCCGGCTGCTACGGCAAGTGCGCGCTGGCGTCGCCGGGAAAGGACACCACGACGGGCCACTGGGAGATGGCGGGCATCATCCTGGAGCGGCCCTTCCCGCTGTTTCCCGGCGGGTTTCCCGCCGAGGTGATGGCGGAGTTCGAGCGGCGCATCGGGCGGCGGACGCTCGGCAACGAGCCCGCCTCGGGCACCGAGATCATCGCGCGGCTGGGCGCAGAGCACATGCGGACGGGCTCACCCATCGTCTACACCTCGGCCGACAGCGTCTTTCAGGTCGCCGCACACGAGGAGTTGATCCCTGTGGAGGAG
>CAZSYS010000268.1:1184-6590 GCA_964611365.1 uncultured Planctomycetales bacterium | reverse complement strand
GGGCCGGCGGGGGGGGGGGGGGCGGGCGGGCCAGCCGGCGGCCGACCACCACCCCGCCCGTGCCGGCCGCCAGATAGGCCAGCATCTGCCAGTGCAGCGCCAGGTTGCCCCGCCAGAGCATGAACGACGGAAGCCTTCCGGCCAGCCGGGCGTTGAAACTCCAGATCAGCCGGTCGCCCAGCCACACGTCACTGGTCGCCACAAGCACGGCGAATGCGGCCAGCGTTCCGGCCCAGGCCCCGGCCGAGTTCGCCCGGCGCCAGAACAGCCCCGCCCAGAAGGCGATGCCCATCAGCGCTGAGATCTTCCAGAACAGCTCCAGGCCGTGCAGCACGCTCTCGAACGCGTAGGCGAAGGCCACCCCGCCCAGCACGCAGACCCCGGCCGCCGCCCGCCCCACGTTGACGTAATGCCGCTCGGACTTCCGGCCTCCGGTCAGCGGCCGGTAGAGGTTGTGGGTGAACAGCCCCGAGCAGGAGATCATGAACGCGTCGCAGGCCGCCATGATCGAGGCCAGCAGCGAGGCGGTGAACACGCCGATCAGCCCCGGTGCGACCTGCGGCAGCAGCCTGTGCGCCAGCATCCCGAACGCCCGGTCGATCTCCTCGCGGGCGGTCATGCCGGGGAAGAGAACGAACGCGCACATCGCCAGCAGGCACCACGAGATCGAGCAGATCCGCTTCATGATCGTGCCGGTGACCGCGCCGAACTGGGCGTCGCGGTCGGTCCGCGAGGCGTTGGACGTCGGAATCCCCGAGGGCTGGCCGACCACGCCGACCAGGGCGTTGAAGGTCAGCACCACCACGTAAAACAAGGTGATCTCGCTGTCGGACGGAGCAACGATGCTCCACATCGCCTCCGCCGAGGCGACCCCCGGCGCGCCGTGCTCGGCGAAGACCCGGCTTACGCCGGCCTGCAGCCCCGCAAATCCGCCGACCTCCCGGAGGGCGAACGGCAGCAGCAGAAAACTGAACACGATGGTCAGCAGCCCCTGCACGAAGTCGGTCACCACCGCGGCCACCAGCCCGCCGGCCATGCCGTAGACCACGAAGACCACCGTGACCAGGGCGATGACCAGCTCCTCGCTGAGCCTGCCGCCGGTGGTGGCGTGGATCAGGGCCCCGGAGCCCTTGAGCATCGTCCCGATGGTGACCATCAGGTTGAGCATGCCGATGACCACGAACAGCATCGCCACGCTGCGCCCGAAGCGGACCTCGAAGTAGTCGGCCGAGCTGATCGCCCGGCAGCGGCGCAGCATGGCATAGATCAGCCAGTAAAAGGGGGTCGCGAAAAGATACAGCCACTGGTACCAGATCCCCGACAGACCGGTGGTGTAGACCTTGGCCGTCAGACTCACCGCCTGGTCGGAATGCGTGCCGGCCCCGAAGTTCAGAAAGGTGGAGAACAGCCGGCCGAAGCGCCGCCCGCCGACGAAGAAGTCGGTGGTGTTGCGCACCGTGCGCGAGATCCACAGGCCCAGCACGGTGATGCCCACGAAGTAGGCCAGCAGCGTGCACAGGTCCGCCGGCGCCAGTCCGATCCGGTCCATCGTCGCCTCCCCCGTGGGCTGCCCGGCGCCCCGTGGACCGCGACGCGCCCGGAACTCGCTCATCCCGCCGTGATGCCGTGATCGGAGCCGCGGCGCCGCATGGATACCTGTTGAGCGTGCCGGGTCCGGCTCCTCCTGGCAGGGGGCGGCTTTTCGCTGGCCACGGCGCCGGCTGACGCCCGCCAAGGTCGGCCCTGCGATGCCTGCAAACCGGCGAAAACGTGCCTGACCCCCTCTCTTGCGCGCTCAACACATACCGGATGGGCATCGGCGTCGGAAACGGACACTATAACGATTTTTCGACGAGCGGCCAACCGTCACATGCCCGGCTTGCGAGCCAGACGCTACCCGGCTGATCGAACAGAGGCCTCATGCCGCCAGGCCCAAAAAAAAGGGATCGCTTTGATAAGCGATCCCCGGTCGAGGAGTGATGTCACCGGCGGCGGCTGGTTTCCGGTGTTCTGGCCTCTTCCGCCCTTTGGTCCGGCCGCGGTCCCGTGACCTCAGGACCGCTCGGTTGCATCCGAATCTCGCAGCCCCCGGCGGCCAGGTCCCCGTGATAGGTTCCCCGACCACTCGTCCGGGCCACCCATAGCCAAGCATCCGCCGTGCCACAACTAAAAACGCAGTCACGACCCAAGAAAGGCCGTGAGCAGCCACATCTATGGGCATTATTACCCTCAATTGCATTAATCTGGGCTATATTGCCCATCTATCGCGGCAAGCCAGTCCTTGCGGGTTTCTATGCGAAGAGAGTTCGACGCTGATGGGCCGTGGAGGTGGCCAAGCCGTTAAGTCAAAAGGATCAAACAGCAATAAATAGCAATCATAACAAATAAATCGCAGAAAACGATTGACTAGCCTTGTTTCCTGGTATATGTATGTTCGGTTTTAGTTAGCATAGTGGCTTGAGAGTGCCCAGCTGTCGGAGGCAGCGAAGGAGGGAAAGGATGCGAGGTCGGCAACCGGCGTCGGATAGCCTCGGCGGGCCTCCCGGACGCGGCCGGATGGAATCTGCGAAAGCTGCTCGCCCGGGTGCGATCGAGGAGCTGGCCGGCAGGGCGCCCGGGGCTCGAGGGGAAGCCCCGGCACCGCCGGCCGGTGGATGGCTGCCTGAAAACGCTCGCCCCGGGCCGCCGCAGGGGCGGCCGGAGCCGGTGGATCAGACAAGCCCGACAACGGAGCGGCGACTTCGGCTCCGGCAGTCCGGCGTGCCGGCCGAGGCATCAGGCCGCCAGACGCCGGATGGCAGCCTCCATACCCGCCCAGCCGCCGCCGTGGCCAGGTTGAAGGTGGCCTGGCCTGAGGTTCGGCCGCGTCCGTCGCCGCGGGTGCTGGAGGTTGTGCTGCGTTTCGGTCAGCCCGCGGCCGGCGGGGTGCGGGTCATCGCCGATGGACTGCGCCTGACGTTCGCGCCCGGCACGATCACGCTGGTGCTCGGGCCCAGCGGGGCAGGCAAATCTTCGCTGCTGGCGGCGGTGGCCGAGGCTCTGCCGGGCACGCGGTCGATCGATGCCGAGTGTTTTCCCACGGATGTGGCCGTCATCGACGCCGTGGCTCCGACCCGGCCGGTGGCCGAGGCCATGCGGGCCCTTACGGCCTGCGGGCTGGGGGAGCCGTCCTGCTGGACGAGGCGTTTCTCTGAGCTTTCGGAAGGCGAACGCTTTCGGGCCCGGCTGGCCCGGGCGATCACGTTGCACCGCAGGGCGGGAACGGAGGCCCCCCTGCTGTGCGACGAGTTCGGGGCCCGGCTGCACGCCCGCCTGGCCCGGGCGACGGCATTCAACCTGAGGAAACTGGCGACGCGCGAGCGGCTCCGGCTGGTGGTGGCCTGCAGCCGCGAGGACCTGGCCGGTGACCTCCGGCCGGACGCGGTGGTGCGGCTGGGCCCTTCGGGGGTGGAGTCGGTCAGCGCGCGGCAGGGGCTTGCGGCCGGTGAGCCGGAGTTCTCGCTGTGGCGCTCGCTGCGGATCGAGCCGGGCGGGTTGAAGGACTACGCGGCCCTGGGCCGCATGCATTACCGCGGAGACTCGGCCGTGGGTTTCGTGGACAAGGTGTTCGTCTGCCGCGAAAGCCCCGGCGGCGAGGTGCTCGGGGCGGTGGTCTACGGGCGGCCGGCGCTGGAGCTGAGCCGGCGCAACGCGTGCACGGCGGGGCGGTTCGTGCGCCGCCCAGACCTGCTGAACCGGGAGGTGCGTTCGATCAAGCGGCTGGTCGTCCATCCGGACGTGCGCGGGTGCGGGATCGCCCACCGCCTGGTGCGGGCGACGCTGCCGATGGTCGGGGCGCGTTTCGTGGAGACGCTGGCGGCCATGGGCGAGGTGAACCCGGTGTTCGAGAAGGCGGGCATGACCCGCGTGGGCTGCACGGAACCGCCGGCGTCGATGCGGACGGCGCTGAGCCGGCTGGCGCGGATGGGGGTGGATCCGCTGGACGCGGATTTCGCCGTGCAGGTGCGGGCCCGGCCGGCGGTGCGGCAGGTGGTGGTCGAGGCAGTGCGGGCCTGGTACCGGGCGACGACCGGCGGACTGGCGGAGCGTCGGTGCCGGCAGGCCGACGGGCGGCTGCCGCAGGTCTTCCGGCAGCTGGCCGGCTCGCGGCCGGTGTACTACATCTGGGCCCGCGATGCGGCCGACTGGCGGATGATCCGGGCTCGCAATGCGTGAGGTCCGGCGGTTGCCCGGTGCCGCGGGCGTCTTTCGCGTGGCAGCCCCCCGGCAGGCGGCCTGCCGCGGGCCGGCGTGGCGGCGCGGCAGCGGTTCTTTCTCCGCGTATGCCGGCGGAGGGCACGATTCCTTCGCCGCACGCAGGATGTCGGCGTCTTTTTGCCGTGGACGCCGGCTGAGGAACGGCGGTGGCGATATCGGCGGACGGAGCCGGGCCCGGCGCGGGTGAGTCGGGTGGTCCGGCCGGCGGGGCGGTCGGACCGCCGGGTGGCAGGGCCGGAGGGGCGGAAGTCGGGATCGGGGAATGGCAGACGAGAGGGGGTTGGCCATGTGGAAGCTGGTCAGGCGGGCGGTCAGGCCGCTGGCGTCGCGCAAGGTGCGCGTCGCGGTAGCCACGGTGCTGTCGGCGTATGCGGCCGAAGTCGGGCTGGGCGTCGGCGAGGAGATGCTGCTGACGATTCTGGGCGTAGGAGCGGCGCTGATTCTGGGCATTGCCCACGAGGACGCGGCCGCGCGTCTGCGGGAGGCCCGGCGATGAGCGTTCGGCGGCTGAAGACCGGGGTCCTGCGGCGTTCGATCGCGGCGATGGGGGCGTTGTGGCTGGCCGCAGCCGGTTGCGGCGGCGACGCGGGCGTGGAGTTCGCCGCAGCCGATGCGCTGCGCGCCGCCGCGGCGGGGATGCAGACGGCGGTGGGGGAGTATCACGCGGAGGTGGTGGCGGCCGACGACCGGCGGGAGGCGGATCTGGTGGAGGCGTTGATCGCGCGGATCCGGGCGGACGGAAACGACGAGGCGGCACTGGCGGCGCACGCGGCCTCGTTCGGCGAGGCGATGCGGCAGCTGCGGCGGGACCGGGAGGTGGAGAGCGCCCGGCAGGCGGCGGCCGCTGAGCACGCCGAGGTGGTCGAGGAGGTGGCCGCGGGGCTGGAGCGGCTGGCGGTGGAGAGTCTGAGTCTGCGGGACGAGGTGCGCCGCTACGTGCTGGCCTGGTCGCAGGTCCGGCGGCCGGCGCAGGCCCGCCCGACACAGGCGATGGAGGTGAATCGATGAGCGCAGAAGGCGTGCAGGGCGTGCTGGACGATCTGCTGGCCACGCTGGAGCGCGGCCTGGCGCGGTCGGCGGGGTCGGGTTCGGGAGATGCGATCGGCGGCCCGCGCGACGCGATCGACGTGGGGGGGGGCGGCCCCCCCC
>CAZSYS010000268.1:0-1174 GCA_964611365.1 uncultured Planctomycetales bacterium | reverse complement strand
GCGCCGGAGCGGCGGGCCGGCCCGCAGCGGCGGACGGAACTGCGGATGGTGCGCCGGGCGCCGGAGGTGGAGGCCTTCCGTGAGGCCTTGATGGACGGGCTGATCCGGGCGGATACAGCCAACCGGCTGTTGCGGCTGGTGAACGACGTGCTGTTGCGGATTGTGCGGTAGGGGCGGGTCAGGCGCGAGGCCCAAGGTGCGCGGGTGAGGCGCAGGACGTCAGGCGCGTGGCGCGGGGAGCGTTGCCGGGAAGTTGTCGGGCGTACGAGCGCCGTTGTCCGGTTCTGCCATGACTTACGGGCGCAGCCGGAAGGGTCGGGTGGCCCGGGAAACGCGAAGGGGGGAGCAGGTGGGTTGGGAGGGTCCGGCGGCGGTCGTGGCGGTGATGGCCCCGCTGGTGGGCGTGCCGATGGGGCTGGCGGGGCTTTATCTGCGCGGGGTGCGGGAGCAGCAGGTTGCGGCGGTTCGGGAGCTGGGTCGTCGGCTGGAGGGGGTGGAGGCGGCGCTGCGCGAGCTGACGCGCTGGACAGGCGAGTTCGAGCGGCAGTACGCGACCAAGGAGGAGTGGGTTCGCGAGTCGATGCACGCCCGCCGCCGGATCGACCGGCTGGCCGAAGGGCTGTCACGGGTGTGCGGGGAGCTGGAGGCGGTGCGCGAGCGGGCCGGCGGCTGCGGCGGGGAGGGCTGCGATGGGGCGTGAGACCGGGGCGCGGCAGATCAAGCGGGTGCGGCAGGAGACGCTGGCGGTGCTGAAGATCCTGTACCCGGCGGGGCTGCAGGGCGGACAGCTGCTGCGGGCCCTGCTGGCGGTGTTTCCGCAACTGGAGTGGGAGCAGTTCCGCAAGGACCTGGCCTACCTCTGCGAGAAGGGGTATCTGCAGCGGGTGGCCACGCAGGCCGAGGCCGACGAGCGCTACACGCCGTGGCGGCGTCGCTGGTTCCGGCTGACGCCCGCGGGTGTGGAGGTCGCCGACCGGTGCGTGCGCGACGAGGCCCTGGAGTAGGGCCGGTCGAGGCGGCCTGGATCCGGCGCAGGCGCCCGGCGCCCCTGCCGGCCGTCGGGGGCGGAGTGCCATCCCCTCGCATGACCTCGCTACGAATGATGCATGAAGCGCGTGCCGCAGCGATCGGCGCTGCGAAACACCGTCATGGCCCCACATGAGCGCCGCGTAGC
>CAZSYS010000267.1:0-6629 GCA_964611365.1 uncultured Planctomycetales bacterium | reverse complement strand
GCCGCTCCGGCCGGACTCAGGGCCGCGAGGCCGGGGGCGACGTGCCCGCCGGAGCTTCGGGACACGGCGAATCGCCGAAGCGCTCGCGCGGCGGCCGCGGGCACTGATGCCGCTGGAGCAGTTCCTCGTATCGCCTGCGCTGTTCATCGGTCAGAATCGCTCTGGTGCGCTTCACGGCCGCGTCGAACGCCTGGCGCGACTCCCGCTCCATGGCCGCCAGCCGGGCGGCGTGCTCGTTCATGATCGCCTCAAAGCGCGACCGGTCTTCCGGCCGGATCAGGGCCGCGACCTGCTCGTCGCGCTGCCGGTAGAGCTCGCGGCGGCGGTCCATGCGATCGCGGCCGCCGTGGTGAGCCAACGCCGACCAGATCTCCTCCATCTGCGTGCGCTGGGCGGGCGTGAGCTGAAGCTCGGCCGCCAGCCACCCGCCGGGTCCGTGCATCCGGTGGTCCGGAGGCGGGGGACGTCGCACCCAGTTCACCCCAATCGCGCCGCCGGCCGCGAAAGACACCAGGAAACCGGACACCACCATCGCCCTGGTCATGCCTGATCACCACCCCTTGCCCGTCGCCAGGTCGCTGGCCATCCACTGGGCGGTCGCCAGCAGATCGGCCTCCTCATCATCGATCGCCTCGGGTCGGACGGCCGCGGCCAGCGTCTCCCAGCGTGCCGGGCCCGTCCAGGGCCGGTCGGTCGGTGCGGGCCGGGTCAGCACCGCCGCGAGCAACACCGCGGCCGCTGCGGCGGTGAGCCAGGTGGCGACGCCGAGTGCCCGCCTCTCCTGACGGTTCAGGATCGCCTCGCGGAGGCGGTCCATCGCCTCAGGCGGCACGGGGGTCGGCATCGCGCGGGCCAGAATCGCCGACAGCCCGCCCAGCTCCCTGAGCAGCCCGCGGCAGGCGGCACAGCGGGCGAGGTGGGCTTCCAGCTCCGCGCGGCGGTCGGGCTCGAGTTCGCCGTCGTGGCAGCGGTGCACATCGGCCTGTCGGTCGCAATCGAGCATCGTTGCCGCCGGCCCGGGCCGCGCCGGACCGCCTTCCGCGGATCCGGGGCTCACATGTAGCCCCTGAATCGACGCCGCAACTCCTGGCGGGCCCGGTGCAGCCGCGACTCCACCGTGCCCCGCGGAATCTTCAGGACACCCGCGATGGCCTCGTACGTCAGGCCCTGCAACTCCCGCAGCACGATCACCGCCCGGTGCTCCGGCGAGAGGCACGCCAGCATGGTCGTCAGGTCCAGCCGGACGTCGGACCGGGCGGTCGGGTCCGGCTCAGCGGGCACGTCGGTCCGGGCCTCCACCAGCGGCTCGGCCGGCCGGCGGGCTCGGGATCTCCGGAGCATCGCTGCCCGCCGGACCAGGATCCCCACCAGCCAGGTCCGAAGCGACGCCTCGCCGCGATACCTGCCGGACACGGCGGCGGCCAGGGTCTCCTGGACGAGATCCTCGGCGTCGGCCGGGTTGCCGGCCAGGGCGTGGGCGACGCCGTACAGGTAGCGCCCGTGGGCGTCCACAAACCTGCGCGAGGCGGCGGCGTCACCCCGGGCGACCTGCCGCACCAGTCTGATGTCCTCATCCACCTGGAGCGTCCCACCCGGCGCGGCGGGCCGCGACCTTCCGGCTCCGCAGGCCCTACGGTCCTATGGTTGCCGGGTACGGGCGGTTTCTTCCCGCCTGCGGCTGCGCGGTTGGAAAAAACATCGGGAGATGCGGCCGCCCGGAAGCACGGAGCCCGTCGGCAGCGCGAAGAAAGGCCGGACGCGGGCGCATGCCCCCGCACGGGAGCCTCCGCGGAGAGCTCCGCCGGATGCCTTACCGGCCGCGCCGCTCCCCGTGAAGATCCCGCACCCGCAACCCGGTCCGCAAGCCCGATCCGGCGCCGACGACGCCGGTCAATCCTGAGCCTTGAACACCAGGCCGGCGGCCGGACCGCCGTCGGGCATCCTGAAGCCGCAGCACAGCGCCCAGTCCGCGCCGCCCTGGGTGACCTTGACCAGCAGCGTGTTCTCGCCCTGCCGCAGACGGCACGGAACCTGGTCCTGGCCGCACTTGACGCCGCGGACGGCGTTCTTGGAGTGGATCACTTCGCCGTTGAGCCAGACCTTCAGCCCGTCGTCGCTGCCAGCCACCAGGACCACCTCCTGTTCCCGCTCGCTGACCACCGTGGTCCGCAGATAGCCGCAGCAGTTGTCGCCGGCACCGAGCCGTTCCAGCCTCACATGCCCGTCCCCGTCCGGCCTGGCCTTGCCCAGCGCCTGCCACTGGACATTCGCATCCGGCTTCTCAGGGTCGAAGACCGCGTCAAAGAGCTCCTGGGGCCCCTTGCCTTCCTGGCGGTAAGGGCCGGCGAACGACCACTTTGCCACGTGCAGCGGCGGCCAGTTGGCCAGCACCGCGCCGGCCGCCCCGGCGACCACCTGATGCTCAGAACTCAGGCTGCGCCGCACCAGGGCCAGCACTTCGTCGTTCCTGAAAGTCTCCAGGATCCGCAGAATCGAAGCCTGTGCGGGGGGGGCGACGCGCTGCATGGCCTCGGCCAGCCGGGGCACCACCACGGCCTGATCGCCGATCCGGAGGCACAGTCCCCGGATCGCATCCTCGGCGGCCTTCAGCGCGCCGGGACTCTGGAGACGGGCCAGCAGGTCGATCAGCGTCCCCAGGTCCTGCGGCTGAGACATATAGCCGACGGCCTGGATCACCTGCGCGGCAAACGCATCGTCGGGCGAGGCGGCCGCCTCGAGCAGCTGGGGCATGGCCTTGCGGATGCGGCGGGCTCCTGCCGCCCGGATCAGCTCCTGGCGGACCGGACCTTCGGCCCGGGCCAGGGCGGTCAGCACGGCCTCATCGACGTCAGCGGCGCTCATTCCCGCGAGGCTCTGCCGGGCGGCGGTCTTCTCCGGGTCGTCGCCCTTGGCCGCCCAGTCGGCCAGCAGATCGACATGCGAGCCATCGCCCAGATGCTCCAGGGCTTCCAGGGCCGCCAGACGCACCGGCCCGTCGCCGGAAAGCTGCTCACAGACCGTCCTGGCCGCCGCGCGGTCGCCGCGGTCGCCGAGGACTTCGACGACCACCGCCCGGCCCGCGGGGCCAAGCGTGTCCACGGCTGTCATCAGCTGGGTTGTGGCCTGTGAACCCTGCATGCGGCGGAGGCATCCGGCGGCCGCGACCTGCATCCGCGGGCAGGGTCCGTCGACGAGCTTCAGCAGCCGCGGCAGGGCGTTGATCCCCTGAGCAGCGGCCAGACCCTCGATCGCGGCCAGGCGAACGGTTTCCGGCTCGTTGTCGTTGTCCAGCCGGGCGAACATCTGCGCGGCCCGGTCGCGGTCGCCGCGGTCCAGAACAGCGCGGGCGGTCCGCAGCCAGGCGTCCACGATCTCGCCTCGCAGCCCGGCCGGACCGGTCTCCAGCAGGATCTCCAGGACCTTGGTGGCCGGGTCGTCGGCCACCTTGCCCAGTGCCCAGATCGCCGCCCCGGCGACCTGCGGGTCGCTCTCGCCGGCGAGCCTGGCCAGCAGCGGCACGCTGGCGGCGTCCCGACGCGCGCCCAGGGCCCCGATCAGCGCCGCCTGCCAGGCCGGATCGCGGGCCTTGCCCAGCTCCCTGCGGAGTTCGGCGGCCGCAGCCGGCGAGGGGTTGTTCTGCAGAGCACGGCGCGCCAGGTCGCGGATCTCGGCATCCGGGTCATAGCACAGCGCGACCAGCGCGGGCACGACCTCGTCGCGGCCAAGGGTTTCCACCTTGCGCAGCAGCCAGACCCGGGCGGGCTTGGGCTGATCGGTGCCCGTGCGGCGGATGATCGCCCGGCACAGGGCGGCGCGGAGCTCCTCGTTGCCCGGCGCGCCGGCCTTGAAGCAGATGCGTTCGAAAGCCAGCTG
This sequence comes from uncultured Planctomycetales bacterium, assembly GCA_964611365.1. Classification (GTDB taxonomy): domain Bacteria; phylum Planctomycetota; class Phycisphaerae; order UBA1845; family PWPN01; genus CALLOB01. The sequence goes on along the minus strand of CAZSYS010000267.1, from coordinate 2,756 downwards.
GCTGTCCTTGCGGTCCATGATCGAGGCGGCGCCCATGCCGGGCATCAGGGCGTCGATCGTGTCGAGGTAGGCCCTGGCCGCGGGTTCCAGCCGGGCGGCGGAGGCGTCGGGGCCCGCGGGGCCCGCGGTGCTCGCGCAGCCGGCGAGCAGGCATGCCGCGGCGGTCAGGGCGGGGATCGTCAGACGAACGGGCAGGTTGCCGGTCATGTCCATATCTCCAGGTCGTTGTGGTTGCTCAACAAAAGGCGCTCACAGATGCCAGGGGGCGCGCTTCGGACGGTCCAGCCAGCGACCGGCCTGCTCGTCGCCGACGATCTCGCGCCGGTCGGGGTCCCAGCGGATCGCCCGCCCCAGCCAGGAGGCGATGTTCGCCAGGTGGCAGACGGTGATCGTGGAGGCCCCGATCTCGACGTCGCAGATCGGGCGCTTGCGGGAGCGCATGCACCGGACCCAGTCCTCGCGGTGGCCGGGGCTGCGGTAGAGATGCAGTTCGCCCGGGCCGATGGGGGTGCGGCCGATCTCCTCCGGCCAGGTGCGGAAGTAGCCGCGGTTGACCTCCACCTTGCCGTCGGTACCGGTGAACAGCACGCCGTTGACCGGGTGATCGCCGGGCGCGCGGCCGGCCCGGTACATGGTCACACCGTTGGCGTAGCGGAAGGTGAGGTGCTCGGCCCCGTCGACGCCCGGCGGAATGATCTCCACCGGCCCGGAGCCGTCCATGCCCATGCCCCACTGCCCGATGTCGAAGTGGTGGGCGCCCCAGTCGGTGGTCATGCCGCCGGAGTAGTCGCGAACCCACCGCCAGCCGCCGCCGTAGTCGCCGCTGCAGCGTTCGCTGTTGTACGGCGCCCAGGGCGCCGGCCCCAGCCAGCGGTCCCAGTCCAGGCCTTCGCGGACCGGCTCCTCGGGGAAGTACTTTTCCATCGAGGGCATGCCGATGTTGACGTGCACGGTCTGCAGCTTTCCGATCCGGCCGTTGCGCACCAGCTCGCAGGCCAGGCGGAAGTTGGACTCGCTGCGCTGCTGGCTGCCGGTCTGGAACACCCGCCCGTAGCGGCGCACGGCATCCACCATCATCCAGGCCTCGCGGACGGTGAGCGACAGCGGCTTCTCGCAGTAGATGTCCTTGCCCGCCCGGGCCGCGGCCACGGCGATCAGGGCGTGCCAGTGGTCGGGCGTGGCGATGAGCACCGCGTCGATGTCGGGCCGTTCCAGCAGCCGCTCGAACTCGTTGTATTCGTCGCAGCCGCGGTAAGACTCGCCCTTGCGATGCTCGGCGTAGTGCTTCTCGATGGTCTCCCGGGCCTTGCGCCGCTTGACCGCGTCGACATCGCAGGCGGCCACGATCTGCAGCGAGGGATCGCTCAGGGACCCGCCGAGGTGGGCGCTGCCCATGTTGCCAATGCCGATGAAGCCGACCGTAAACCGCTCGCTGGGCGGTTTCCAGCCGGCCTTGCCCAGGGCCGAGGCCGGGACGATGTACGGCGCCGCGACCGCCGCCGCCGCGCCCTTGAGCAGCGTCCGGCGGGAGATGCGTTTGCCTGAAGCCATGCGTGCTCTCCTTCCAACAGCCTGTCTGAATCCCGATGCCGATCGAGAACCCGCGGGGGTTCCCAGGTCGCGACAGCATAACCCGCGGCAACGGAAAGCCAAAGGCCGCCCGCGCGGGGTCAGGACGCCCGGCCGGCGTGCCCCGAAGGCTGCGCCGCCGTTAGACTGACGGCATGCGCGTCGGCTGGGTCTACGACCGGGCGTTCCTCCGCCACCGCACGCCCCGCGGCCACCCCGACAGCCCCGAGCGACTCGAGGCCCTGGTTGCCGGCCTGGCCGGGGCGGGCCTGCTGGGGCGGATGGTGCCGCTGGCGTTTTCGCCGGCGCCGGCGGAGATCCTCGCCTGGGTCCACGAGCCGGCCTACATCGAGCTGGTCCGCCTGGCCTGCCAGCAGGACCTGGGCTTTCTCGGCAGCCGCGATACGCCCATCAGCCCCGAGAGCGAGCCGGCGGCGCGACTGGCGGCCGGCGGAGTCCTGGCCGCCTGTGACGCCGTCGCGCAAGGCCGGATCGACCGTGCCTTCTGCGCCGTCCGGCCGCCCGGACATCACGCCGAACCGGACCGCGCCGGCGGCTTCTGCCTGTTCAACCACGCGGCCCTGGCGGCCGAGCGGCTGCGGCGCACGCACGGCCTGCCGCGCGTCGCCATCGTGGACTGGGACGTCCATCACGGTCAGGGCACCCAGCGCATCTTCGAGGAACGCCCCGACGTCCTGTACGTCAGCCTGCACCAGTCGCCCGGGACGCTCTATCCCGGAACCGGCCGGGCCGACGAACGCGGCACCGGGGCTGGAGAGGGGTTCACCCTCAACGTGCCGATGCCGGCGGGCGCCGGCGACGCCGAGTACCGACGGGCCTTCGCCGAGCAGGTCCTGCCGGCGCTGGAGGCCTTCGCGCCGGGGTGCATCGTGATCAGTGCCGGCTTCGACGCCGCGGCCGCCGACGGCACGGCCGATATCCGGCTGACGCCCGATGCCTTTGCCTGGATGACCCAGGCCCTGGCCGGCGTCGCGGGTCGGCACGGCGCAGGCCGCATGGTCAGCGTGCTGGAGGGCGGGTACGAGCCGGCGTCGCTGGCCCGCTGCGCGGTCGCGCACGTCGCAGAGCTGCTGAAGTGAGAAGTCGACGAGCAGGAAGTGGGAAGTCAGAAGTTCCAAATGCCGGGAGCTTCTCACGCGCGAGCCCCGGAGTGCGAAACGGGGACG
>CAZSYS010000266.1:0-6630 GCA_964611365.1 uncultured Planctomycetales bacterium | reverse complement strand
CGGTCTGCCTGGCGGCGCTGGGCCGGCTGGAGGCGGCGGCGGAGATGCTCGCGGCCGCCGGCGAGATGCCGCAGGCCCTGCGCGAGGCCTGGAACGGTTATCTCCGCACGGCGGCTGCCGCGGCGGAGCCCGCCCCGCCGGAGGACTGGCCGATGGCCGGAGGCTCACCGGCCCGCAACCGCCGGATGCCGGCGGTGGAGCCGACGCTGCTGCCGGGGCTTCCGTGGCGGGTGCCCCTGACGGTGCTTTCGCCGCCGATCGACTCCTCGATGGTCTGCGACTACGCCCGGCAGCGCGGGCTCGGGCCGGTGGCATCGCTGACCGCCGGTTCCAGGATTCTGGCCATTCGAGCCGGCAAAGCGGTGCTCGGACTGGACCCGGAGAGCTTCGAGCCGCTGTGGCGGTGCGTCCCCGGCGAGGGACAGGGGGGGCTGCTGGAACTCCACGAACCCGCCGCGCAGGTGCCCCCGGCCGGCGATGCCCCGGTGAGCGTGCAGATCGAAGCCCTGCACGGGCAGGCCCAGGTGCGGCGGCTGCTGTGGGACTCGGTGGCCGCCCAGCTCACGCAGACCGGCGATCTGGTGCTGGCCGTGCAGTGGCCGGAGGATCCTCCGCTGATCTGGCCGGTGTGGGAAACGCCGGACGCCCCGGGCGGCAAGGTGCCGGCGGCGCCGTTCACCCCCAACGCGGTGGTGGCCCTGTCGGCGGCCGACGGATCGACCGTGTGGGTCAGCGACACCTTCTCGGGCGACGATCCGCCCGGGGCCGTGCAGTTCATGGGCGCGCCGGTTCCGGTGGGGGACGAACTGCTGGCGGTGGGGCGGCTGGACAACGATCTGTATGCGGTCTTCCTGGGCCGTGCCGACGGGCGCTGCCGTCGCCGCGTTTATCTGTGCGGGCTCGGCGGGGCCCCGTTCGAGTCGCTTCACGCCCTGTCGCCCTGCGTGGCCGACGGCATCGCCTATCTGCCCACCGGCCGGGGCCTGCTGCTGGCGATGGACGTGGGGCAGGGAGATGTGCTCTGGGCCTCGCGTTACACCGATCACCCCGAGCGGCCGCCGCGCGTGGGCTGGTGGCCGTCGCCGCCGGTGGTCGCGGGCGACACCGTCTGGCTGGGGCCGACCGACGCGCACGTGCTGATCGGGTTTGACCGGTTCTCGGGGCGGCCCCGGGTGCAGGTTCCCCGCGGCCGGTGCACGCACGTGATTGCCGTGGACGCCGGGCGCGTCTGGCTGGGAGGCGGCGAGGCCGCGGCGGTGGACCAGGCGACCGGCGAGGTGATCTGGCGTCGCCCTGTCGCGGCGCCCTCCGGTCGGGGCGTTCTTTCCGGCGCACGCCTGCTGTTGCCGACGTGGGACGGGCTGGTGATGCTTGACGCCGCCACCGGCGAACCGCTCGGCGGGGTGGATCCCGTGCAGGGCAGGGCCCCGGGCAACCTGCTGGCCTGGCGCGGCTCGCTCTACGACGCCGCCCTGCTGGAGGTCAGCCGCTACCCCGATCTGAAACGCGGCTACCAGGAGGCGGTCGAGGCGCACGCACAGGCCCCGACCGATGCCTCGCGGGCCCTGCAGCTGGCCTGGCTGGAGCGGCTCGAGGGCCGCAACCGCAGGGCGCTGGAGGTGCTGGCGGGGCTGGCGGATACCCTCGAGCGGGAGGATCCGCGGCGGTTCGCGCAGGCGGCGCACCTCAAGGTGCTCTGCCTGCTGGACGAGGCCGCGGGTACCGACGACGGCGAGGCGGCGCTGCGGCTGCTGAAGGAGGCGTCGGCGACGGCGCGCTCGGCGGAAGATGTCATTAAAGTGACATTTTCTGCGGCCGACCTGGAACGCCGCCTGGGCCGGCCTCTGGAGGCCTGCGGCCGTTACCTCTCGCCGATCGCCGGCCCCGAGGGCGACGAGATGATCCCGGTGGAAGAAGGTCTCTGGCAGACCGCCCGCCTGGCGGCCTCCCGGCGGCTGGTCGAGGTGCTGGAGACGCTGCCGCCGGAGCAGCAGGGGGCGCTGGTGCTGGGGCGGATCCGCGATGCCCAGACCGCCTCGGACTCAGCGGCGCTGCTGAGACTGGCCGAGGGAGTGGTCGGCGGACCGGCGGCCGGGCGGGCGGAGCTGCTCCTGGCCCGGCAGGCACGACGGGAGCTCCAGTACGAACAGGCCGAGGCACTGCTGAGCCAGGCTCTGCGGAAGGCGGCGGACCCGGAGGTCCGGGCGGAGGCCCGGGCCCGGCTGGCGGCTTTGTATCTGGAGCCGGACGCGCTGCACATGCCCGCGACGGCCTGGCGGCTGCTGGAAGCCCTGGCGCAGGACGGCGACGTGCTCGTGCCGGCCGACGTCCTGGAAGAGAGCCGCCAGCCCGAGTCCCTCGCCGCACAAGCGCGGATCCCCCGGATTCCGGCACGGCAGGCGGCCGAGGCCCTGCGGAAACGGATCTCGCCGGCGATCTCGACGGCCGGGCGGCCGGATGACCTGCCGCCCGCGACGGCCTCCGCGAAACCCCGCGTGTCGGTTCATCCCGGCGAGGCCCTGCTGACGGTGCGCACCGAGGCCTGCGAGTGCATGGAAAACCTGGTGCTCACCCTGGGGGACGGCCGGACGGTCCGTGCCTATGAGTTCGACAGCGGCGAGCTTCTGTGGTCGGCGGAGATGCGCCTGCTGAACGAGCTGTCCGTGGACAGCCGGACCACCGCGATGCTGCGCCGGGCTGCGGGCGGTCCGGGAGAAGCCGAACCGGCGGCGGGTCTCTCTGCGGTGAACGACGGCCAGACGCTGGTCGCGCATACCGCTTACGGCCTGCACGCCGTGGGGCTGCCCACCGGCCGGCGGCTGTGGTCCCGGCCGTTCGCCCCGGGGCCGGACTGCGGCCTTCAAGGGGCGGGCTCCGACGCCTGCATCTGGGCCGCCCAGGGCACGGTGCTGAGTCTGGACGCCGCCGGCGTGGTGGAGGCCGCGCCGCTCCACGACGCCGCGCGCGTCCGCTGGCGCCGGTCGCTTCCGCAGGCGCCGTGGTGGACGGTGCGATCGCGCGGACGGCACACCATCGCGGTCACGGCGGGGCTTGACCGCGTGGAGATTCTGGACAGCGGGACCGGCGCGCGGCGCGGCACCTGCCGGATGGTTCAGCCGCCCGGCGAGGCCGGGCTGATCAACCTGGCGCTGTTCGACGAGGTGATCTGCGGCCCGGCGGGGGACCGGACCGTGGCAGCCTGGGACCTCAATGCCCCGGGCATCGAGCGGTGGCGGGTCGAGATGCCCGGGGGACTGGTGCAGATCTTCAAGCCCGCCGACGACTGCCTGGCGGTGGCCGACCGCGACGGCCGGATCAGCCTGCATGACGCCGCCGACGGTCGCCGGCGGATGACTGCCCGCACGGCGGCCTGCCGCGACGGCGCGATCGACGGGGCGCTGGTGGACGGCGTGCTCTACGTCTACGGCTACGCCCGCCGGCCCGAGCATCCGCGGCGCGGGTCCGGCCGCCAGTCCTCCTTCGGTCTGGCGGCCATCCGCGTCGCGGACGGCCAGGTGATGTGGCAGATAGATGGCATTGGTCCGGAAACGTGGCTGAGTGCCGACCTTTTCCGCCAGCCCGGGGACATGCTGGTGCTGGCGTCACCGGCGGCGTCCGGGGCTGCGCTCTCCGGTCCGGGGATCGATCCGCAGAAGGCGCCCGCGGTGCCGGGGGTCGTCGTGCGCATGCTCGACAGGGGCACCGGCCGGGCGGTCGGCCCGGACCTGCAGCTCAGCGTGCCGGCCTCGGCGAAAGCCTCCGCCGTCACCGGCGTCCGGGTGCGGGGCGATAGCCTGCTGGTGGTCGCCGGCGAAACGCACTTCCGCATTTCCCCGGTCCATGGACCCCGCTGATCGCGTTGGCCTTGCCCGTGCGCTGTGATGCGGTGCAGGCCGGTGGCCGGGCGGAGGCGCGGGCGCTATGATCGGGCACCCGCACGGGTTCAGCGTGCAAAAGAGGGGGCAGCCCCGGCACGCTGAACAACAACAGACACCCGCCGGGCGACGAGGAGGCCGATCGTGAACCGCAGCTGCAGAATCCTGGCCCTGGCCGGAAGCACCCGGCAGGAGTCGTACAACAAGCGGCTGGTCCGCCTGGCGGCCGAGGGCGCCCGCGAGGCCGGAGCGGAGACGACGGTCATCGACCTGCGCGATTATCCGCTTCCGCTCTTCGATGAGGACCTTGAAACCCGTGAAGGTCTGCCCGAGGCGGCCAGGCAGCTGCGTGCGGCGTTTCAGGCGCACGCCGGGCTGCTGATCGCCTCGCCGGAGTACAACAGCTCGCTTCCGGCGGTGCTCAAGAACGCCATCGACTGGCTCTCGCGGCCGCAGCCGGGGGAGGCGCCGCTGGCATGTTTCAACGGCAAAGTGGCGGCCATTCTTTCGGCTTCGCCGGGAACGCTGGGCGGGCTGCGGGGGCTGGTTCACCTGCGGGCGATCCTGGGCAACATCAACGTGCTGGTGCTGCCGGAGCAGATCGCCGTGCCGCGAGCCCATGAAGCCTTTGCGGACGGCAACCGTCTGCGCGACGAGGCCCGGCACCGGGCGGTCCTGCGGCTGGGAGCCAGGCTGGCCGAGGTGGTCCGGCGGCTGGGCGAATGATACGCGGATCAGCCTCGTGCGGCCGGCTGTTCAGGCGGCAGCTCATCGCCGGCCGGTCCTGCGGCGGCCCGGCGTCGGCGGAATGAACGCCGTCAGGCGGCCCCGGTCAGGCCGGAATGCCCACATCGTCGCCCCCGGCGCCCGTGGCGTCCTGTTCCGGTCGGAAGACGGAGGCACGGCCGCGGAGCCGCCGGCGCTTCAGGCCTCCTGGAGCATCTTCATGCCGAGCCTGCCGGCCAGCTCGGCCACCGGTTCGGCGACGTCGCCGTAGACGGTGACGCGGTGCCAGCCGTACTGGTCCCACTGCGTCATCAGCCTGTCGATGTCGCCCTTGACCTCCGCGGCCAGCTTGGTGCGGCAGGCCATGTCCTCCTCGACATTCTCGACCGTCCGGCCCTGGTGGAAGACCACATGCTTGTGCAGCGGGTGGAACTCCATCGAGCTGACCAGGTAATCCAGCGGCAGCAGCGAGCGCACCACCGCGCCCTTGCGGTCCTCGGAGTGGTCGCGGATGTGGTAGGCGTTGCGCCTGCCGCCTGGTCCGAACACGCGCGTCGGAGCGACGCAGTGGGCGTAGATCACCCGGTTGGTCGACGTGTCGATCACCGGGTCGGAGATGTAGGACGGCCGCCCGGTGAGGTACGCAAGGGCCATCATGGTGATCGTCGAGATCTGGTCGGCCTCGCAGGCGCCCACCAGCCCCTCGTCGTTCATCTGGGTGAAGCCCAGGCACGGGTAGGCGTGGATGTGCCCGCCGTAGAAGCCGCCCAGGCAGTTGATGGTGATCGCCTGGGCACCGTGCTTCTTCATCAGGGCCCGCATGCCCAGGTACATGGCCCCGGAGTTGACGATCTCCTCGAGGGTGGGCTCGACGACCTTCTCGGCGTCCTTGATCCAGCGGTCGGCGTGGACGGCCGATTCGTCGCGGTCGGCGGCCGTCCAGGCCTGATCCAGCTCGGCGAACTCGACCGGCACGATCCTGACGCCGAAGATCTTCGTGATCGCCTCCGACAGCGGGGGGTTGGTTGCGCCCACCACCAGCATGGTGGATTCCCCGAGCCGCTTGATGACTTCGGCGGGTTCGGCGCAGCGGACTTCGTCCTTCCGGCACTTCAGTTCGCCGGCCGGGGCGAAGGTCTTCCGGCGCGCGGCCTCGGCCGCGGTCCGCCAGGCCTCGGGGCCGGCCCCTTCGCGGGTCAGCAGCCCGAAGGTGTTCACCACCGCCGCAAGATCGTCGAACCGGGCGCTGGATACCCCAACGGTCCTCTGGCCGGCACGGCGAGCCGCCGAATAGGCGATGAGGAACTCGCCGGAGCCCCCGTAGAGATCGTCGGCCAGGACCGTGGGCTTGCCCAGGGCGGTGATGACGTTGACCTGGCCGGTCCAGATCCCCACGGTCCACACCAGGTAGCCGTCGACCTCGCCGTCGGACTCCTTGATTCGTCCGGCATCCTCGGCGTTCATCATCGTGACCGGCAGGAACTCGAGATTCGGGCACGCGGCGGTCAGCCCGCCGATAAGCTCCTTCTTGCGCTTCTCGAAGTCGTAGCCGATGTACGGCCAGATCGGGCCGGTGGATGGAACGTGCGAGAACACCACGCGGATGCGCGGCTTGCGTGCCGCTTCCGCGGCCCGCGCGGTTCGGGCGGTCGCCAGGGCGACCCCGGATGCCCGGGCGGCGCATGCGGCGCAGCCGGCCAGGAATCGGCGGCGGTTCAGCGTGCAGCAGGCGCACCCGACCGGCAGGGGATCCGATGGGCTGGTCATCGCTGTTCTCCGGGCATGGAGGTGGTCGGCGGCAGGCCGGCGGCCGGTGGCCCGCGCACGCGCGCCGGCAACCAGGGGAAGCACGCCCGCAACCCGCCTGAGTCCTGAGGATACCCGGCCGGTGCATGCGGGGCAAGCAGCCGGCACCCCTGCCGGCCGCCGATCGCAGACAACTTCACGCCTCGCGCCGTCGTCGAAAGAGGTGCGATTGGCGCCGCGCAGCGCCGTAGCGGCCGGCCTCCGTGCCGGCCGTGCGCATGGG
>CAZSYS010000265.1:0-6692 GCA_964611365.1 uncultured Planctomycetales bacterium | reverse complement strand
AGGGTGCACATCACGAATCCCGGCGTCAGCCGCTCAGAAGCGACAGCACGCTCTGGGCCGTGGAGTTGGCCAGGGCCAGCACGCTCGTGCCGGCGTTGACCAGGATCTGGTTGCGGGTCAGCCGCGATGTCTCGGCCGCGAAGTCCGTGTCGCGGATCGCGGACTCGCTGGCGGTGAGGTTCTCCACGGTGATGGTCATGGAGTTGATGTTGGTCTGGAGCGTGTTCCGCTCGAACGCGCCCAGCCGGCCCCGCAGGCTGCCCACCTGCCGGATGGCCTCGTTGATGATCAGCGAGGCCTGGTGGGCCTCGACCGGACCGGCCATGACCTCGTACTCGCCGCCCTCCATGATCTGGCTAAGGTAGCCGACGTTGGAGTTGCCCAGCCGCGTGGCGGCGATCGACTGGATACCGATGTTCACCTGCTGGTTGGGGGTCACGTCCGGCCCGAGCTGGAACAGGGCCCCGCCGCCGGTGATCGCGAACTGCGTCGAACCGATGCCGAAGTCCTCCCGCAGCGTCAGGTAGAGGTCCAGCTGGCGGGTGTTCAGGCCGATGTCCAGCCCGCGGGAGGCCGCGGTCGCCCCGTTGACCAGGGCGGTCGCATCCCGGCCTTCGTCACGCGTGACCACCGCCCCGCTGGGATCGTAGACGATGAAGGGATCGCTGGTCGGCAGGGCCCGCACCTCGACGAACTGGTCCGAACCCCAGCCCACGCTCCGGAAGGCCACCCCGCTGTTGGGGTTCGCGGAGTTGATGAAGAACGCCTCGACGCCGGTGGACTGCTTGTCGTTGTTCACCGCGTTCAGGATGCTGGAGGCGGTGACGCCCGAACCCCAGATGAACGTGGTCACGCCCTTGTTCCCGACGATCTCGATCGAGGCCATGGTGCCGGCCGCGATCGAGCTGCTGCGGAACTGCAGCTCGGCCTGCTGGGCGGAGGCCACCACCTTCACGTCCACCGGGATGTAGTCCAGGGTCCCGAACTGGGCCCCGGTGATGCCGACGTTGGCCAGCACCGTCGTGTCAACGCCGCTGACGATGTAATCCAGCGACCCGTTCAGCAGCTTCCGGCCGGCGAACGTGGTGGTGTTCGCGATCCGGGTGATCGACTCGATGGCCGAGTCGATCTGCAGCTGGTTGGCCCGCTTCTCGTCGTCGGACAGGGCCGCGTCGTTGGCGGTCTCGACAATCAGCCCCTGAATGTCGATCAGCAGGGAAGCCACCTCGTTCAGGGCGCCCTCCGCGGTGGCGATGATGTTGATGGCCCGCTGCGAGTTGCTGACCGCCTTGTGGGCGCCGGCGATCTCCGCCCGCAACAGTTCCGAGTTGATCAGGCCGGCGGGGTCGTCCGCCCCGCGGTTGATGCGCAGACCGCTCGACAGCCGCTCCAGCGAAATCTGGAGGTCGCGGTGCGTCCGCTGCAGGGTGCGCTGGGCGACGATCGCCGGCACGTTGGTGTTGATTCTAGCCATGGTTCAATCCTCCTTGATTGCTTGGCTATGAATCCGTTCTCAGACGGATCGGCCCGCCGTCCGCCGCTCCAGGCGACGGAGCCGGGCCAGGGGGGACGCTCACCCGTTCTGGGCTCCTGATCGGGTCTTGGACGCCCCCGCCACGTTGGCGATGTCCTCCGGCTTGACGCCAGCCGCCGCACGGTTCTCACGCTTGATGGCCTCGTACACTTCCTTGCGATGCACGGGAACCTCCGGCGGAGCGTTGATTCCCAGCCGGACCTTGTCCCCACGGATGTCGACGACGGTGATCTCAATGTCGTCGCCGATCATGATTGTCTGGTCGCGCTGCCTCGATAGCACCAACATCCTCGGCTCCTTCCTTGGCCATGCCGATGCTGCGAAGAATAGTCCCTGTTCAACCCTGGCGCGAGGATCCCGCCCGCCCTCAGGCAGGCGCGGCCGCGGAACAGGTCGGCCAACCCGTTTCCGCACGCCCCGGCGGTCAAACAGCCGATCGCGACGCAGTCGCACAGGCCAGAAAACCCATCATATCAGACCTGACGGCAGACGGAAACCCGTCAGGCGGTTTTCCGGCCGGCCCGACGCGTCTAGGCGGTCTTGCCGACGGCCTCTTGCCTGGGGCTGAGGTTCATCAGCGGATGCCGGGTGGAGTAGCGCCGGTCCGACAGCACCAGCTGCCTGGCCTCGCGCGTCTCCACATTCACCACCAGAGGCCCCTGGAGGTTGCCGGTCAGGATGTTGTCCACCTTGTTCACGATGGTAAACACCTGTGCCGCCGAAGGATCCGTAAGTCCGATCTGGGAGAGCTCCTCCATCTTGACCGGAACCACGTAGTCCGGCACAAACAGGCGCGGGTCGCACACCACGAAGGCGAGGTCCGGCCGGGTGACGGACTGCAGCCAGTAGAACATGCTGTTCTCCGCCGTCTGAATCAGCGCGTAGTCGGTGTGATCCGGAAACCCCAGGATCCCCTTGGGGAACCGGATCAGCCGCCCCTCGTCCACCTCCAGTGGTCCAAACCGCGACGTTCCGATGATCATCGCGCTACTCCCGTGACCCATCCACGCTCGATTGGCTGCCCGCGGACACATCGACCGGGCCGGCCGGCGCCGTCCGTAGCGCCCGGAACCTCCGCCCCGGCGATCGCCTCCATCCCGCCCGCCGGCCACCTGCGTCTTCCTGACGCGACCCGGCATCACCTCTGCCGGGCAATCCTCGCCGCACGGCTGTCGGGTCGTGGCCAGCCGCGCGACGCGCTTCCTCCCCTGCTTCAACCCCCTTCCGCGCCTAGCTCAGGAAATCCAGCAGGGTCATCTGCAGCAGCCGCGGGCCGGTCATCAGGTTGGCCTGCAGCGCCGTCTGAGCCTGCTGGAACTTCGTGATCGCCTCCGTGAAATCCAGATCCTTCACGCTGCTGAGCAGCTCGCGGGTCTTGAGCACCGCGTCCTCGGTCATCTGCAGCCGGGTGGTCATGGCCTGGGACCGGGCCCCGACCACGCCCTGGAGCCGGGTGGTCTGGTCGATGAACTCCTGAATCCGCTCGGCCGCGGCGGTGATGGCCTGCTCCTGGAGGTGCTGGGGCCCGCCCATGATCAGGGCCTGATGCAGGTCGATCAGCGCCGAGAACACGCTCTCGGGGCGGATGCCGTTGGGATCCGCGCCGATCAGCTCGTTGCCCGCGCCGGCGGTGACGGCCTGGCTGAGGCCGAGGTCGTCGATAGCCGCGGAGAAGTTCAGCCGCTGAACCTGCAGGGTGCCGCCCCCCCCGGTGTTGTCCACGATCCGCAGCCCGTTGCCCTCCACCGCCAGCGAGGCGGTGATCGGGGGCGGAAAACCCGCCATCGCCGAACGGGCGTTGATCAGGTCGATGACGTCCTGCATCGTCCCGGCCCCGTCGAGGTTGACATCAATGACGGTGCCGTCGCGGGCGACGAACCGCAGGTCGTCCAGGCCGGCGGCGGTCGAGACTCCCTGGCCGTGATTCAACCGGCTCAGCTCCGTGCCGCCGTGCAGGCTGCGGATGCCCAGGAGTTCGGCGGTATTGCCGCCGGCCTCGCCCACGTGCATGTCCGACCCGGACATCCGGCTGACGACGTCGATGCCGGTGGCCGCCGGATTGATGCGGGCCTCGACCTCCACGCCGGCGAAGTTGATCCGGTTGAGCAGCTCCTGGACCGTCGCCGCCCCGTCCAGGTCGATGGTCGCCGAGAGCGACCCGTTGTCGATGCGGATGGCCCCGAGCACGGCCCCGGCGCCGCCGAAGAGGTCGGCAATCGGGGTCATGGACGTGAGCCGGGTGTGCACGTCGCCGCCGACCAGGACCGGGGCCCCGGTGCCCAGCATCCCCAGGTCGCGGGCGGTGACCCCCTCGCCGACCTCGGTCACGGTGACGTTCCCGGCGGCGGCGGTCAGCTGGAAGCCGTCGCGGTTGGCGTTGAAGCCGGCCTGGAAGTCCCCGCCCGGTCCGACCACCAGCCCGGCGTCGGCGGCAGCGGCGTTGATCGCGTCGATGACGTTGCCGGCCGTGTCGGCCCCGCTGAGATCGACCAGGAAGCTGACGTTCGGCACCGTCAGGGAGACGCGCATCAGCGTCGGCCGGACGCCCGTGCCGGCGGTCCCGCCCAGATCGACCAGGCGGGTGTCCGCACTGATGGCCGGGTTCAGATCCACGTAACCGGAGACCTGGCCGGTCAGGGCGCCGAAGAGCTCGGCGCCGGTCAGGTTGATGGTCTGCTCCTGGTTGCGGGCGGCCTGGATCTTGAGCGCGCCCTCGTCGCCGCGGTACTCGACGCCGCCGTGCTCCTGGGTGAACGGCACGCTGCGGGTCTGCTGACCCCCGAACAGGTAGACGTTGCCGTACATCCGGTTCCCGACGGTCACGAGCTGGTCGATGATCCCGGTGACCAGCTCGGCCATCGCGTCGCGCTGGGACTGGTCGGCCGTGGTGTTGACCATCTCGGAGGCGATGGACCTTGCCTGGATGAGCAGATCGTTGACCTCGCTGATCGAGGCGTCGGTGGTGGCCATGAACGAGTCGGCGTGGCGCAGGTTGGCCAGGATCTGGTCCTGCTGCTCGAGCACCTCGGTCAGCTGAATCGCCCGGGCCGAGGTCACCGGGTCCTCGCTGGGGGCGTTGAGCCGGTTGCCGCTGCTGATCCGGACCTGCTCGGCGAAGAGCCGCATGGTGTTGGCGCGCAGCGACTCCAGCAGGGACAGCGTCCGCATGTTGTGGCTCACGCGGGACACGTTGATGGAGCTGATCGCCATGGTCCTCGTCTACCTTGTCTCTAGCCCACCAGGGTCAGGACCTCGTCCAGCAGGCGGTCGACGGTCGAGACGTAGCGGGCGGCGCCCTGGAACGCCCGCTCCATCCGGAGCAGGTTGATGGTCTCCTCGTCGAGGCTGACGCCGCTGATCGACTCGCGCTGCGACTGCAGCGAGAGCACGATCGCCCCGGCGGCCTCGGAGCTCGCCCGGGCGGCCGCGCCGCGGACGGCCACGTCCGAGACGATCGCGTTGTAGTAGTCGTTGATGCTGCGGCCGCCGAGCCCGGTCAGGGCGGTGGTGGCCAGGGCCGCCAGGGCGGCGGCGTTGGAGCCGTCGCCGGGAGCGCCGCTGGTCGCCGCCGCCAGCAGGTTCACGTCGGCGGACAGCCCGGCGTTGACCGCCAGGCTCTGGGCGTCCCGCCCGTCAAAGAACGTGTTGAGGCCCAGGGCCGCCAGCACGTTGGAGCTGTCCTGGGCGAACGTGAACTCGAAACCGCTCGTGGCGGTGAGCTGCAGCCGGTTGTCGGCGGTGACCTGGGCATTCACGTTGGCGGCCTTGGCGTTGATCTGGGCGGCCAGGGACGCCAGGGTCTCGTCGGCGCCAATGCCGTCGAGATCCACGGTGATGGTGGTGGTCTCCGACAGGCCGGTGTCGGCGTCGCGGACGGTCAGCAGAAACGACCCGTTCCGGGGCGTCAGATCCAGGCCGGCGGCCGTGCTGTTCAGCGCCGCGGCCGGATCCAGCACGTCGAACGTGCCGGTCAGGCCGGTAAACCCGGTCAGCCCCTGGCCGGAGGCGTGGACCTTGTTGACCTCCTGAATCAGGGCCCGGGCCAGCCCGTTCAGCCGCTCGATCTGGCCGAAAATCAGCTCGTCGCGGGCCTGGACCTGCCCGGCGATGCGGCCTCCGCGCAGCTCGACGCCGCTCTGGTTGTCCGCGAACCGCACCACCGTCCGGGTGTAGCCGTCCTGAGTCTCCTGCGTCGTGGTCAGCCCGCGAACCAGCCCGTCCTGGATGAGCGGCTCGTTTCCGGCGTAGACGTAGATTCCGCCGTTGGGCTGCTCGCGCACCTCGATCTGGATCAGCTCGCCCAGCTCGCGCAGCAGGCGGTCGCGCTGGTCGCGCAGGGCGGCGGCTCCGCCCCGGCCGGTGCTCTCCACCGCGGCGATCCGGACGTTGAGGTCGCCGACCTCGCGGCAGATGTCGTCGGCCCGGCCGACGGTGGTGACGATGTCCTGATTGATCTCGTCGGCCAGCGCCAGGATCTCCAGGCGCTGCCGCCGGATCTCGGCGGCGACCTCGCCGCCGTAGGCGATGGCCATCCCGCGGACCCCGGCCTCGTGGGGCTGGTTCTGCACGTTGCTAAAGGCGTTGAAGAACGCCTGCAGCAGCGTGGAAAGGTCGGACTCCGAGAGTTCGTTCATCACGCCCTCGATGCGGCCGAGCATCTGCTGCTGCACCAGCGTGCCGGCCTCGCTCCCCAGGGCGATGCGGAGCCGGTTCTCGAGAGTCTCGTCGATGTTGCGGCGCAGGGCGGTCAGCGCGACGCCGGCGCCGGGCGTGAAGCCTTCGGGCAGCTGGACGCCGGGGATCGGAGAGAGCACCGCGGTCTGGCGGGTGTAGCCCTCCACGCCGGCGTTGGAGAGGTTGTTGCCCACGACCTGCAGCGCGCTCTGGTAGCTCAGCAGCGCGCTTCGGCCGATCTGGAGTGCTCCGGTGGTCAGACTCATGGCTGTTAACCCACCGCCTCGAAAACGTTCGCCGCCCCGACCCGCTGACTCGTGCCCGTGCGCGAGTAGCTCTCGCTCGACCGCCCGCCGGACCGCATGACGTCCAGCACCTGCCCCAGGTGGACCAGCATCTCCCGGGTCACCAGCCCCAGGACCGCCTGGAGGCGCTCGACCTCCCGCACGCGGTCGCGCAGGCCGGCGGCGGCCAGCAGCAGCTG
>CAZSYS010000264.1:4077-6696 GCA_964611365.1 uncultured Planctomycetales bacterium | reverse complement strand
TGGTAATGGTGCCCGGTGTCCACCAGCACCCTGGCCTGCGGACCGGCCGCCCGGGCCAGCAGGAACGCCATCCCCCAGTCGGCGATGTCCGTGTGGTAGAAGGCGGGCTCGAACGGCTTGTACTCCAGCAGCATGGTCATGCTCTTGGGCAGGGCCTTGTGCACCTTCTGCAGGCCCTCGGTGAAACGCTGCTTGCGCGCCCGGATCACGTCCTGCCCGGGGTAGTTGGTGCCGTCGGCGAACCACAACGACAGATGCGGGCTTTTGACCGCCTTGCCGATCCGCACCGCGTCCAGGCAGTGGTCGATGGCCTGCTTGCGGACCTTCGCATCCGGGTTGCCGAAACTGCCGAACTTGTAGGCCTGGGACTGAAACAGGTTCGGGTTGATCGACCCGATCCGGACCCCCAGCTTCCGGGCGTACTCCACCACCTTGGGGTCGAAACCCTTGGGAAAGTCCCATAATACGTGCACCGCCACCGACGGGCAGGCTCCGGTCAGCTTGTGCACCTGGGCGGCATCCTGAAGCTTTTCCTCGATCGTCCTGGCCGCCGCCGGCTGGTGAAACCTGCCGAACCGCGTTCCCGTGTCGGCATAACCCCAGGAAGGCGTCTCGACGGTGAACGCCTTCAGGCGCTTCATCAGCTTTTCCGGGTCCCGGCCGCGGGTCGCGGCCAGATCGAGCAACTGCCTGGCACGTTCGGCAATCTGAAGGCCTGAAACCGCCATGTCCGTGGGCTCCTGAAGGGTACGGTAAGCTCAATCCGACGGGCCATCTTCGGCGGATCGGGGGGGAGTGTCAAGGGGTTCGCCCGATCTCGCCCCCCCCCTGCGCCGCCGGCCCTCAACGGTTGACAGGGGCCGCGTTCGGCCTAGGATGAACCGGCGGTCCGGCCGGATTCATCCGACCCCTGCCTCGCCGTAGGGTTCGCCGGCCCGAGGACTTAGCCGCTTATGACGGAAAACGGCCACCGGGACCGGATCGGTCGCGGCCAGCCTCCGGTCCGTCCGCCGCCGGCAGACCCGGACCTGCGGGAGAAACGACATCCATGACCATCCGACCGTCCCTGGCGTTGCCGACCGCTCTGGCCCTGGCTTGCGGCTGCACGACACCGGGAAAAACCGCCTTCCGCATGCACGTGCTCAACGCCGCTTCCGAATACGAGGCCGCCGGGGTGTTCGACGTCGACCGGGACGGCCGGCCGGACATCTTCTGCGGGGAATTCTGGTACCGCAACCCCGGCTGGGAGCGCCGGCAGACCCGCCAGATCCGCAAGCAGGACAACTACTACCTGGATTTCAGCGCCCTGCCCGCCGACATCGACGCCGACGGCTGGATCGACGTGATCAGCTGCGACTGGCACGAAAAACGCCTCTTGTGGGTCCGCAACCCCGCAACCACCGGCCAGCCCTGGGAGGAGATCGTCATCGACCGGCCCGGGAACCTCGAAACCGCCGTGCAGGCCGACGTGAACGGCGACGGACGGCCGGACGTCATCCCCTGCATCTTCAACGGCCGGCCTGCCTGGTATGAGTTCCAGCCCGACCCGTCCGCCGATCACGGCGTCCGCTGGGTCAGACACGACCTGCCGGAGGAACTGGCCGGGGCGGGCATCGGCACAGGAGACCTCAACGCCGACGGCCGGCTGGACATCGTCGGGGGCAAGGGCTGGGCCGAGCAGCCCGCCGACCCCGCCGCCCCGTGGATCTGGCACGGCGAGTTCGATCTGATCGACGCCAGCATTCCGGTCCAGGTCCTGGACGTGGACGGGGACGGCGACCTTGATATCGCCTGGGGCATCGGGCACGGCTACGGAGTGTACTGGCTCCAACAGGAGCGCAACGCCGTGGGCCGGCGGACCTGGGCGCGACACGAGATCGACCACCAGTGGTCCCAGGCCCACGTCGTTCTCCGGGGGGACATCGACGGCGACGGCCAGGAGGACATCGTCACCGGCAAGCGGTATTACGCCCACAACGGGCAGGATCCCGGTGCGGAGGATCCGCGCGTGATCTACTGGTACGCCTTCGATCGCGCTGCCGGGCGATGGACCCGGCACGTCATCTCGGAAGACGGGCCGGCCGGGCTGGGCCTGGCCACGGTGCTGTACGACATCGACGGCGACGGCGACCTGGACGTCGTCGCCCCGGGCAAGAGCGGCCTGTATCTCTTCGAAAACCTGCGGATCGCGCCGACCCGGTAACCCGCCGGGTGCTGTTCGCCCGCACCTGGGAAAAAGGGAGATTCCACAATGCCATCAAGTCAACAAAGAATGACCGCAAGTCCATGATCCAAAAAGACTTATGGGATCTGCGCGAAGGATGGCCTCCTGAGATGATGCTGTCGGCAAACGCCATCAGCAAAGGAGGCCGAGGATGGTCACGGTTCTGCCAGCACTGCGGCAGGTCAGGGAAGACCTGGCGCGACTCCCGGCGCGAAGGGAGATCGAGCGGGGCTGTCGGGAACCGGGACACATGAGGCGCGATCGCCGGCTCGGTCCCTGGGCGACGCTTCATCTGTTCACCCTGCAGGTCTGCCATCAGAACACCGCCATGAACCTTCTCCCGCACCTGTCGGGGGAGCGGTTCACGGCCTCGGCCGGCCGGCCGGCCCGCCCGC
>CAZSYS010000264.1:0-4067 GCA_964611365.1 uncultured Planctomycetales bacterium | reverse complement strand
GGACGAGGCAGTCGCCGGCGAACCGATTGTCTCCCATGCGCGCTGCCCGCTGTGCTCGCCCACCATCGAAGTCGAGGGTGTGCAGACGCGGACCGTGGTTTGTCCGGGGTGCGGGGTGCAGTTCAAGTTCGAGCCCCCGCCCCCCCCGCCCGCGGCCGCGGTTGGAGGTGCTCCAGCGGATCGTGGACTCGTTTTCGCGCAAACTGGGTCCCACGCCGGCCGAATCGCTCCGGCGTGGGCATCGCGCGGCCCTCATCGACGGTTCGGGCCTCTCCATGCCGGATACGGCGGAACTCCGGGCCATCGACAGCGCTTCGCGGCGCCGAGGGCGACGGCGTACTCCATATGCCGTCGCGCCCCGGCCTGCTCTACGGGTGTCCTTTTAGTTCTTGCTCTACGGATGTCCTTTCAGTTCCTCCTTTCGGTTCCTGCTGTCGGTTCCTCTGGCCCGGGGTCCGGCCGCCGGATCGGCGCCGGTTCCGCGTGAACCCCCGGACTGCCCAGGCTGAGGCCGCGACGGCGGTCAGCAGCCATCCGGCCTGCCAGCTCCGCGGGCGGTAGCGGAACACGACCTCATGCCGACCGGCCGGCAGGCTCACCGCCCGGAACAGGCAGTTGGCCCGCAGAATCTGCACCGGCCGGCCATTGTCCAGCGCCTCCCATCCCGGATACCACGAGTCGGTCAGCACCAGCAGTCCGTCGCGCGGTGTCCGCGCGCGCAGAACCACCCGGTGCGGCCGATACTCCACGAGTTCAACCTCGCCGACGTCTCCGTCGACGGCCGTGACCTGGCCGGACGACCCGGCGGCCGGCGGATGCTCCTCCAGGAGCACCGTGTCGCGGGCATCCAGATCGCCGCGGATGATGCGTTCCAGGGCCTGCTGAGGACTGCAGACCTCATGATCGAAGACCAGGTACGCCCGCGGGAGGGCGTCTTCGTTGATGGTTTCGCGAACCGTTACTCCGTCGGCCGGCGGCCGGGGCGCGACGGTCGCGAAGCAGTCGGACCAGGTCTGCCGGCCCGGCCGGAGGGCCTCGTCGGTGACGGCGGTGCACAGATACCGCACGCTCGCCAGGTCGTAGATCAGCGGATGCCGATCGGGATCGACGTCGAGCATCGTCCGGCCGTGCCGGCCGCCCAGGGCGGCGGAAGCCTGCACCCAGCGTTGCGGCAGCAGGGGTTCGTAATCGCCGATGAACAGGGCGCGTTCGAGCGGACGCATGGGTTTGGGCGGCAGCATGCCGACCATGGCGACGCGGTGGTTGCCGGCCCGCTGCGCCAGGGCGTTGAAGCCAGGTGCATCGAGCGTCCGGCAGCCGTTGACGTGGAAGCAGCGTGCCCACGCCGATGGAATGTCGCGGAGGCTTCCGTAGCGGCCGGTCGCCTGGACCACGTCCGCCACCATCGCGGCGGCAATGGCGAGGCCGATCGACCACGCCGGCCGGCGCGGGCGCTCCGGGCCGGCGGTTCCGGGGCAGAGGCGATCCAGCCCCATCGCCACGAGGGTGATCAGGCAGAAGAACGCCGGCAGCCGCAGTCGGCCGGGGGTGCGGAACATCCCGCCGGTCGGCAGGGCGGAATAGAGGCGGTAGAGCCGCGGCACCGGGCCGAAGTGTCCCAGGGACAGCAGCAGGAACAGCACCGCCGCGATCAGCAGGAACCACACCAGTGCCCGGCGGCGGCCGGAGACGATCGCGACGGCGACCAGCGGTGCGGCCAGCAGTCCCAGGTAGCCGGCGCCGTCGGGATGGTCCAGGGCGGTGAACTTGGGCGCCGGGTTCACGGCGTTGGCCAGTAGCCGGGCCAAGGAGGGTTCGACGCCGCGTTCGGTTTCCAGGTAGTGGACTTCGCCGGGTCGCAGGGGTTCCTGCCGCACGGTCTGGCGGGTCAGTTCGAGGGTGGGCAGCCACTGAGGGGCGGTCATCAGCACGGCGGCCAGGCCGGCCAGCAACAGGCCTGTGCCCATGCTCAGCGCCCATGGCCGGGCCGCTGCGGCCTGCGGCACCGGGAAGGGGCACGCCCCGGCTTCGCTCCGTCGGCCGCCGGCGGCGACCTGCACGAGGCGCATGGCCGTGTAGGGCACGAGCAGATACAGCGTATACAGGACATACTGCGGATAGCCGGCCAGGATCTGCATCACGAGGGCGGACGCAAGCCCGCGGGCCCAGCTGCGCCGGCCGGTCTGCACGAACCGCTCGACGCTCCAGAACCCCAGCGGCATCCAGGCGATGGTGGCGACCTGCGGCGGCCAGAGCGTCTGGCCGATCATGCACGCGAAGACGAACAGCACGCCGCCGGCGCCGCAGGCCGGCGGGCGGAGGCCCAGGCTTCGCAGGAAGCCAGCGGTGAACAGCCCGCCGAGGAGGCACTCGACGAACATTCTGGCGGGGATCACCCGTTCGACCGGCAGGAACACGGCCGGCCAGTTGCCCGGGTAGAACACCCCGGCCTGAGCGGTGGCCAGCAGCGGCACGCCGCAGCAGTTGTGCGGGTTCCACAGCGGAATCCGGCCGGCGCGGAGGCTTTCGGCGGCCTGCTCCATCATCGGCAGGTAGTAGAAGACCAGGTCGAAGGGAAACTCGGCCCCGACCTGCCCCGGGGGGGCGTTGAAGCGCAGCCACAATGCGGCCGTACCGGCGGCCACGAGGGCCAGGGGCACGAGCATGCGGGCGGCGCGGGTCATCCGGGCGGCCTCCGGCGGCGGCGGTCAGCGGCCGACGGCGTCGATCAGGTCGTTCAGCCGCGTGCGGCAGCAGCTGAACTCCTCCCAGGGCACGTCCGGCGGAATGAAGTGGTCGCCGAACGGCACGTAACCGCCGGTGCGCAGGACCTCGGCGACCGGCTCGAGAATCTCGTCGATCCGCCGGCGGCCCCTGGCGATCTCGGACTTGGGCACGCCGCCGAGGATCCGGAGCGTGGGATACTCGCGCCGCACCTTGACGATGTCCATGCCGCAATGGACCTCGAAGGGGTACATGCCGGTGACGCCGACGCTCATGAACAGGGGGATCAGGGCGTCACACCGGCCGTCGGTATCCACGAAGATGATCTCGACGCCGCGGGCCTTCACGAAGTCGATGATCCGCCTGTAATACGGGAGCATGAAGGCCTGGACCATGGCCGGGCCGATCATCGGACCCTTGCCGGCCGAGACGTCCTCCCGGATGTGGAGGTGGTCGATCTCCACCTGGTCGAGCACTTCGGCGCAGACGGCGATCCAGAGGTCGGTGAAGGTATTCAGGATGTCGTGCACCAGGCCGGGGTCGTCGTGACAGGCGCAGGACAGCGTCTCGTAGCCCATGAGGTGGGCGAGCGCGCCGAACCTGAGGAAGATCCGCCTGACGCCGCCGATATCGACGCAGACGAGGCGTTCGTCGTGCTCGTGGAGGATCCGGACGTCGAACATCGGCTCGAACAGCAGGTTGACATCGACCATGACCTGGGCGTGGTCGATGCCGAAGTGCCGGCGGACGACGTGGTCCAGCGGGAATCCCTGAGTCGGCCAGCAGAGCCCGCCGGCCATGACCGCGATGCCGCTGGGCAGCAGGCCGGTGCCGCCGCAGGTCCAGGCGGTGGAGCAGAGGCTGGAGGTCGGGGTGGTGATCCGGCGGATCAGCTCGGGGTAGCGGTGCCGGGGCAGCCCGCAACGGTACCAGTTGCGGACCGTGGCCCCCCGGCAGCCGAACTCCCACCTGGGGGGGCCGACCGAACGGTTGAATTTCATGACCTCCAGAAACCGCTGGCGTGCGTTCATGGCGTGCTCCGGGGGAGGATCTGCGGCCGCTCCGCACTCGACGAGGAGGCCCGTCGCAGGCAGTAGAACCCTGCGGCGCGGCGGCGTCAAGCACGGTGCGGCGGGGGATCGGCCGGGCCGGCTTTGCGGGTGTCCTTCATTGGCCCTTTCCTTCATTGGCCCTTCATTGGCCTCCTACATCGCGAGGCGTAAGGTCGTCCGCCCTCGACGGCCGGCAGGGGCGCCGGGCGGTACAGCCGGTGTCCAAGCCGCCGACTCATGCGCCCGGCCGGCAGGGGCGCCGGCCGCTTCTATGAAGACCCGTTGCGTGTC
>CAZSYS010000263.1:3258-6698 GCA_964611365.1 uncultured Planctomycetales bacterium | reverse complement strand
TGGCCGCACTGCTGGCCGCGACGACCGCGGCGGCCGCCCCGTCGCTGTTCTGGCTGCAGACCGACGGCCAGGACCGCCGCCTCGGGACGGCCACCAACCCGGTGATCGAGGTGTCGGCCGGACGGCCGGCGACGCTGTACCTGTGGATGCAGAAGGACGCGGTGACGCACGGTTTCGACGGCATCGCCCTGGACGTCAGGGCGCTCAGCAGCGACGGGGGGCAGGTGACGGTGACGCTGGAGTTCGACGCCCCGCCGGGTCGCTGGAGCGGCGCGTCCTCCGGCGAGGCGCGCAGCGATTCCGGCGGCCAGGGCGTGCGCGGCGCGAACGCCGTGGACCTGACCAATACCGACACGCTGCCGGCCGGGGCGGTGCGGCTGGCGGTTCTGACCGTGTCTCCCGTCCACGCGGGCACGGTTTGGCTGTTTTTGTGCGTCGGCGAGCGGGAGATCATCGACGGCGGCCAGCCCCGCGACGTCTGGTTCGGTTTCGCCACCGCCTCGACCTCGCCGGAGACGCTGGCGGTCAACGGCGGCCAGCCCGAAGCCTGCTCCGGCGTTCCCGAGGCGACGATCTACGTCGACGGGCAGGGCAGCGCGTACGTGGCCGACTTCGACGGCGACCTGGACGTGGACCAGCAGGATTTCGGCTACCTTCAGCGATGTCTCAACGGCCCGGTGATCCCGCAGACCGACCCGGACTGCGCCGACGCCGAACTCACCGGCGACGTTTACGTGGATGAAGGCGACTTTGCGGTATTCCAGCAGTGCTTCTCGGGGCCGACGGTCACGCCGCCGGCCAACTGCCTGAAATGAGACTCCGGCGACGGCTCCGGCGGCGCGCCCGGCCGCCGGAGAGCTCCGAAGGCCGGCGGTCGCGGTCAATCCCGCTCGAGATCCTCGTCCTGCAGGTCGAACAGGCGGCGGAGGGCGTCGGCGTAGACCATGGCCGTGCCCGGGTCGGCCTGCTCCCCCAGCAGACTCATCGGGCCGTGCAGCAGCTTGGCCAGCACGCGGTGCAGCATCTGCTCGATCAGCCGGCGGTCGTGCCCGGAGGCCTCCTGGAGCTTGGGGAGGATCCGGGCGAGCTCCTCGTCGGCCACCACCTGAAAGCGCCGGCGCAGGGCGATGATCATCGGCGAGAGATCGCGGCGCAGGCAGCGGCCGGCGTACTCGATGACCGCCGACTCGACCATCGCCTCGCCGACGGCCACCGCGTCGCGCCGCTGGGCGAGGTTGCGCTCGGTCACCTCCTGGAGGTCGTCGATGTTGTACAGAAACACGCCCGGCTGAGCCCCGACCTCCGGATCGACGTTGCGCGGCACGGCGATGTCGATGATCAGCAGGGAGCGGTAACCGCGGCGGGGGATAGCGGCGAACGCGGCGGGGGTGAGCAGCGGTTCCCGCGCCGCCGTCGAGGTCACCGCGATGTCCGCCTCGGCCAGCCGGGCCGGCCAGTCGTCGAACGGCACCGTGGAGGCGGCCACGCCGTGGGCCCGCGACAGACGCGAGGCCAGCTCCTCGGCGGCGGCGGCCGTGCGGTTGGTGACCCACAGGTGCCGCGGCCGGCCGGCCAGCAGGTGCGAGAGCGTGATCTCGGCCATCTCCCCGGCGCCGACCATCAGCACACGCTTGTCGTCCAGGCTCGAGAAAATCCGCCCGGCCAGATCGGCGGCGACGCTGCCGACGCTGACCTTGCCGGCCGACAGCCCCGTGCGGGCATGGATGTCCCGGGCCACGGCCAGGGCCTGCTCGAACATCGCCTCCAGCTGCGGTCCGGAGCTGCCGACGGTCCGGGCCTGCTCCAGGGCCGATTTCACCTGGGCCAGGATCTGGGATTCGCCGACGACCATCGAGTCCAGCGAGCTGGCCACGCGGAACAGATGCCGCGCGGCCGCGACATCCTCATGGGTGTACAGGCCGGCGGCGAAGGCCTGCGGCTCAACCCCGTGAAACTCGCCGAGGAAGGCGATGATCTCCGCGATCCGCGGCGTCGCTCCCTCGGGGGCCGCCAGGTAGATCTCCATGCGGTTGCAGGTCGACAGGAACGCGAACTGCGCCCCCGGGAAGCGGGCCCGGAACTCTTCCGCGGCGCGCGGCAGGGCCTCGGCGGACAGCGCGATGCGCTCCCGCGTCCGGACGGGCGCCGTGCGATGGTTGCAGCCGATGACCAGTGTTCTCATTGGTGCAGGGGCGACATCAACTCGCGCGCTAGAAAAGCCGTCGTCACCACCACCCAGCCGACCGCGGCCAGGGCCGCCGCCGTCGGCCCGCGGAGGCTCGGACGCCACAGCGAAAAGATCAGCATATAGGCATACACCCCCCAGGCGGCCAGCGACAGCAGCGCCGTGACATCCGTCAGCATCCCCGCGAAATTCAGGTCCCGACGGTGGGCGATGCCGCACATGCCCGTCAGGATGCCGTAGGTGAACAGCGGAAAGCCCAGGACTAGGGCCGTGCGGCCGAAGCGTTCGAGCGACTCCAGCGACGCCCCGACCGCCGACGGGCGCCGCACCGGACGGCGCCGCAGGCCGCGGTACGCCAGCAGGTAGGCCGCGCCCGCCAGGCCGGCGGCCGTGAAACACGCCCCGCTGAGGGCAAAGGCCAGCCCGTGACTGATGAACCACGGCCGCTGAATGGATTGGATGGGCGGGTCTCCGCCGAAAACGATCGCGGCCGCCTCCATGAGCGCCGCAAATCCCAGGAGGAGGGCGTCCAGCCCCCGGAGCGTCCCGGCCACGTGAAGCCCGACCCCCAGCAGGCCGGTCAGCACGGCCAGCAGCGACATCGACTCGTAGCCCTGCTGCAAGGCGGCGACGGGCCCCTGAGCCGCGAAGGCCCGGATCAGCAGGGCGCTGCTCGACAGCATGGCCACGGCCGCGCCGATCCGCACCATCG
Source organism: uncultured Planctomycetales bacterium (assembly GCA_964611365.1). Classification (GTDB taxonomy): domain Bacteria; phylum Planctomycetota; class Phycisphaerae; order UBA1845; family PWPN01; genus CALLOB01. Next base: position 3,801 of record CAZSYS010000263.1, on the reverse strand, counting down.
CCGCGGCCCGGGCGTCGGGCCCGCGCAGCAGACGCCGCGCACCGACTGCCGCCGCCGCGAAGGCCGCGGCACTCACCAGGCTGGTCGTGACTTCACCGCCGGTCATCGTCGTTCATCGTCGTGGCCGCTCCCCGGATCTCCGGGCCGGCGCGGCCCCGGGCACGCTTCGAGGTGCTGCCGCACCACGCGCCGCATCCACGCCCGCCAGGCCTGGGCTCCCCGGGCCCGCAGCAGCTTCAGCGAGCACTCCCGGCAGAGCGACTGAAAGATCCGCCGCCTGAGGTCCTCGGGTTCCGCCTGCTCCCGGATCTCCGCCCGCGCCTGCGCAAGCTCCTCGACCAGTTGAGCGTACTCGGCCTCCAGAAGCTCCTCCAGCCGGTCACGCAGTGCCGCGGCCAGCGCCGGGCTGGCTCCCGAGGTTCCCACCGCCACGGTCAGCCGCCCCCGCCGCAGCACCGCCGGAACCATGAAATCGCAGTTCCGCGGATCGTCCGCCACGTTGCACATCGCCCCGGCCGCCCGGGCATCGTCGGCCCCCCCGCG
>CAZSYS010000263.1:0-3248 GCA_964611365.1 uncultured Planctomycetales bacterium | reverse complement strand
GTTCAGCGCCGGGTCGTCCGTGCAGGCGAAAACCAGAAGGGCCCCGTGCAGCACCGAGGCGTCGTAAGCCTGCGTCTGCAGCGTCACGTCGCCGCGGCCGGCCAGGTCCTCGACGAACGACGGACTCACCAGCCGGACCCGGGCCCCGGCCTCGATCAGCCCGGCCGCCTTGCGGGCGGCGACCATGCCTCCGCCCACGACCAATACCTCGCGGCCGGCCAGGTTCAGCTCGATGGGATACGTCAGGTTCATGGGCGATAGCGGTGCCCGGGTCCTCACCCGGAATGCCGGGCTGGCCCGCGCGCCGGACTGAAGGTAATCTTAACCCGCTTTCCGGCGTTCGACGAGGCTCCGCCATGCGGTTCAAGGCATTGGTCTGGCTGACGTCCGGCGCGCTGGCCTGGCCTGGCGCCGGCGCGACCCGCCCGGCCTCGGCCCCGGTCCAGGCTCCGGAAACCCGCGCCGCGATCCGTGCCGCCGTCGTCGAACTGGATCACCCGTGCCCGGAACGCCGGCGTGACGCCGCCCGCCGCCTGGCCGGCTGGGGTCCGCTGGCCCTGCCCGACCTGCAGGAAGCCGCGGCCGGATCGCGTCTGGAAAGAGCCCTGGCCGCCCGCGATCTGCTGGCCCAACTGGGCGAGGTCTACCTCTTCGGCGGCACCGTCCGGCTGGAGACCGACCGCCAGGAGGTCGCCTGGGACGAGCCGTTGGACCTCATCCTGCACGTCACCAACCCCGGCGCGGCGCCCCTGCGGCTGCCGTGGTCCGTCGAGCCGGTCCCGCAGGGCGGAGAATCCCAGGCCGACGCCGCCCAGGTCGCCGCGGTCCTCAGCGTGGCCGACTTCCTGACCGTCACCGGCCCGGACGGACAGCCGGTCGCGCCCCGCGTCGATCCCATCGAGCGCGATGCGCAGGTGCGAGAGACGGTCAACGTTCTGGCCAGCCGGAGCCCGCCGACGGGCACCATTGCCCCCGGGGCAAGCGTCAGGCTGGTGCTTCGGGGCTTCAATCGCGGCTGGGCACGCTACCCGATGCTCTCGGCCGGCCTCTATTCCATCGCGTTCGCCTGCCAGCCCGAGTGGAACGACGCCCGCTGGACGGCCCAGGGGCTCGGACGGGTTGAAGCCCCGCCCCTGCAGGTCCGCGTGCGGTCCGACGCTCCCGAGGCCGTGCGGATGTCCGACCGGCCCATGGCCGCGGTGCTGCGGAAAGAAGGGGACAGCCTCGTGGCCGAGCTGGTCAACACCTGGGACCGGCCGCAGTGGGTCAGTCTCAACCTGGGCGGCCCGCCGGAGACCCATGCGGCCGTCGAGTGGCGGCTTCCCTCGGTCGATCACGACCGCCTGGACGCCGTGAACCTCGAGACCGGGTCCGACGAACCGCTGGTTCGCCCGGAGCGGTTTCGGCCGCTGGAGCCCGGCCAGGCCCTGGAGGTGGTCCGGGTGCCGGTCGCGGCCATTCAGGCCCGGCTGCGCGACCTGGGGATTGCCCCCGCCCAGGCTCACGCCATTGCGTTCAGTTACCGGCATCTGTCGTCCGCCGAGGCGCTCGGTCTCCAACTCAAGGCTGCCGGCCGGCGCGTGGCCGTGCCCCGCCACCTGTTCTCCGGGACAGTGACCAGCGAACCTGTGCCGCTGGAGACCGGGACGTCGCAGCCGGTCCCGTCCGACAGGCCCTGACGCCGCAGAACCGCCCGGCGGACAGCTGTCGGCGGCCGGCGTCCGTCGCCGTTGAACCCGCTGACCGGTACAATGACCGCCGCCGAGCTCTCGGCGGCGGAGAGGCATCCGGGAAGACCCGTGCAGCCGGTGCGGCCTCGGCCGGGCCGCCCGCCGGCGTCCCCAGCGCAGGGAGGCATTCGATTGGCCAGGAAATCAGACAAGACGTCCGACGCCGGCGGCGGGACCGCGACCCGCAAGTCCGCATCCGCCGGGGCCCGCAGGACCGCCGGCAAGCTGGAGGCTCTGGCGGACACGATCGTCCGCGCCGCCCGGGCCCGCAAGAGCCCCAGGCTGGAGATCCCCATCCGGGCGCTGTCCAACGTCAGCTTCAACCCGCGCAAAGCGATCATCGAGATGGGCGACGCCCGCCAGACGCGGGAGTTCTTCGACATGAGCATGGCCCGCAAGTTCATGCAGACCCTGCTCATCGCCGCCCAGTGCAAGCAGCTCATCGAGGCCGGAAAGACCGCCTCGATCCGCCAGATCTACTACCTGGCCAAGCACGACGTGGCCGGCACCCGCGAGAAGACCTTCACCGACCAGGCCGAGTCGGATCCGATCATCGAGGACATCGAGGTCGCGATCGAAGCCCTGCGCGAGGAGCTTCACGTCTACGCCAGCAACCGGGGGAACCTCGTCGGCCCGATCACCATCGTCGACGACGGCAACACCCTGGACTGCATGCGGATGGGCTCGGCCGGCTACCCCGTGCCCAGCATCGTGGAGCCGGACGTCGTCCAGTTCCGCAAGTGCTCGGCCCGGTTCGTGCTCCACGTGGAAAAGGACACCGTCTGGCGGCGATTCTATGAAGACCGCTTCCACGAGAAGCACGAGTGTATCGTGTCCCACGGCGGGGGGCAGCCCGCCCGCGGCATGCGCCGGCTGCTGCGGCGGATGCACGACGAGCTGAAGCTGCCGGTCTACTGCCTGCTCGACAACGACCCGTGGGGGTACTACATCTACTCGGTCATCAAGCAGGGCTCGATCAACCTGGCCTACGAGTCGCAGCGCATGGCCGTGCCGGCGGCGCGGTTCATCGGCGTCTCCAGCTTCGATTACGAGCGCTGCGGGCTGAGCGACGACGTCAAGATCGGCATGGAGGACGCCGACGTCCGCCGGGCCAAGCAGATCCTCAACTACCCCTGGTTCAAGGGCAAGAAGCCTTGGGAGCGGGAGATCCGCAAGATGATGCAGAACGGCTTCAAGATGGAGGTCGAGGCCATGATCAACAAGCGCCTGACCTACCTCACCGAGGAGTACGTGCCGATGAAGCTCCGCGACCGCTCCCAGTGGCTCGACTGACCGCGGCGCTCAGAACTCCCCCGCCTGCCGCCAGTCCAGCATCCCGGCCGGACCGACCCTGCCGGACTCGATCCGCCGCAGCTTCCAGCCGGACGCCGTCCGCTCGCAGACCACCGTCCAGCGGCTCCGGACTCCGTGCACCGACCGCGATCCGCCGTGCCAGTCGCACACCGCGGTGAAGGCGACCGTGGCCGGCGAATCGTTGAAGCTCCACGTGACCACCGA
>CAZSYS010000262.1:0-6704 GCA_964611365.1 uncultured Planctomycetales bacterium | reverse complement strand
ACACAATCTCCGGCGGAAAACCGCGGCCGCCGGGATCGGGCGGCGGGCGGCCGCCCCCGCCGACCGCGGCCGGCCCGCACGGGCGGACCCTCCCGGAGCGGCCGCGCGGGTCTGGCCCGGGCCTTCCGCGGCCCGAAAGCCGGCGGCGGCCCGTGAGTCCGCGGTACGCAAGGAGATGAATCAGATGGCGATCACCAAGGTCTGGCTAGAGGAGAAGGACTGCATTTCCTGCGAGGCCTGCGAGTCCGGATGCCCGGAAGTCTTCGTCATGCAGGACGGCGAGTGCAAGATCAGGCCGGAAGCCTCCGACCCGGCCTACCTGGCCAGGTACAGCGACAAGATCAAGGAAGTCGCCGAGGCCTGCCCGGTCGAATGCATCAAGTTCACCGAGGCCTGACCGGCCCGGCCGCCCCGCGACCCGGGGCCCGCGGGCTCCGGGCTGCGCTGTGCGCCGAAAGGCATGGACCCGCGGGCGGTTCGCAGTGCGCCGCCCGCGGGTCTTTCGCTGCGCAGGCCGCTTTCCGCCCCGCCTTTCCCGGCCTACGATGGGTGGGGCAGAGGAAGACCTTGCTGAGGCACGAACATGGGCGACCGGGTACGGGTGGCCATTCGACGGGCAGCCGACTACGAGGCCGAAGCGGTCGGCCGGGCCATAGACGGTATCGTCGGGGCTTTCGGCGGCTGGTCAAGTCTGGTCCGGCCCGGCGACCGCGTCCTGGTCAAACCCAATTGCATTGCCGCAGCCCCGCCCGAACGTCCGGTGCAGACCCACCCGGCCGTGATTCTTGAGGTCTGCCGACAGCTGCTGGATTTCGGCGCACGTCCCTTTGTCGGCGACTCGCCAGCCTGGGGCACGCTGGAGTCCAATCTCCAACGCCTCGGCGCGCTGCCCGGGCTCCAGCGCCTCGGCGTGCCGCTGGTGCCCTTCACCCGCTCGCGGCCCTGCGGCGTGGTCCACATCGGCCGCCGGTTGCGGCTGAGGCTGGATGCGGCCGCTCTGGAGGCCGACGCCATCGTCAATCTTCCGAAGTTCAAGGCCCACGCTCAGCTGCTGCTGACCGTGGCCCTGAAGAACATGTTCGGCTGCGTCAACGGCCGGCGCAAGGCCCTGCTCCACGTGACCTGCGGCGACCGCCGCAACGACTTCGGCAGGATGCTGGTCGAGACCTTCCGCCGCCTCCGCCCGGCGATCACGATGGTCGATGCGGTGGTGGCCATGGAAGGCCGCGGCCCCATCGGCGGTCGGCCGCGCAAGCTCGGGTGCATCTTCGGCGGCACCGACGGTGCCGCCGTGGAACGCGTGGCCGCCGAGCTGGTCGGCGTCGATCCCAGGGAGCTTCGCACCCTCCGCGCCGCCGGCGACCTGGGATTCGGGACCACCGACCTGGCCGACATCGACATCGACGGGCCGCCGCTGGAAGAGCTGCGCGTGCCGGACTTCGAGCTGCCGGTGCTGATGCCGATCGGCTTCTCCATCCCCCGGCTGATCACCGGCACGATCCGGCACTTCCTCCAGGTGCGCCGCCGTCGCAGCGCCTGACCCCTCGCGTGCCCCGGCGCCCGCGGAGTTCTCAGGCCGGATGCAACCCTCAGACTCGAGCTGGGCCCCCGGCCCCCGGCCCGGCCGTCGCTCCCGGCCTGAGCCTTTTCGCCCGCCGCCGTGGGCGGGCGCGGGCGGCGGCGCTCGGGCGTGTCGGGAACCCGGTCGGTCAGCTCCTTGCGGCCGTCGGGCAGACGGGTCAGCGTGAAGGCGTCGTACAGGTCCCCCAGGGCCGTGCGGGCCTCGTAACGCAGCTGCGGCCCGTCGATCGAAATCACCTGGAACAGCTGCGTGTCCTCCGCCCGCCGCTTCAGCGGAACAGGCCGGTCTTCCGCCAGCTCGTACATCTTCGGGCCGCCGACCGACACCACGTAGACCGTGCCCGGCGAGGCTCCTTCCCCGGCAACGCCCCCCGACGGCATCATCAGCTCCGTCCGGCCGTACACATGGTCGTGACCGGTCAGCACCAGGTCCACGCCGTGCCGCTCGAGCACCGGCTGCAGCACCTCGCGTAACGCGCTGCTGTCGCGGTCCCTGGCCAGGGCGAAGATCGGATGGTGGAACGTGACCACCGTCCACATGGGCCGTCTGCCCGACAGCGCGGTCTCCAGCCAGGCAGCCTGCTCGGCCTGCCGCTCGTTGGTGTTCAGCGACACGATCCGCAGGTTCTGGTAGTCCAGCCGGTAGGTCGTCTCCTCCAGTCCCGACGGCCCGTTCTCCGGAAAAGCAAAATGCGCCCGCCAGTGCGGCCCCAGGAGCTTGATGGACCTGCCGTCCTCGGTCTTCTCGCTGAAGTACTCGTGGTTGCCCGGCGTGGCGATCACTGGCACGCAGGCGTGCAGCCCGCACCCGGCGTCGAACCACTCCCCCCATTCCTCGTCGCGCTGGGCGCGGTTGATGAGGTCGCCGGCATAAAGCTGGAAGGCCGCGTCGGGAGCACAGGCAAAGGCCCGCCGCAGCACCCGCGGCCACATCGGGCGGATGTCGTTCTGCACATCACCGAGATACAGGAAGCAGAACGGCTCCGGCTCGGCCGGTGCCGTGCGGCAGGCGAACCACTCGCTGGCGTCCTCGTCGTGGCCGACGCGGTAGAGGTAGTGCGTCCCGGGCTGCAGGCCGCTGAACGTCGCGGTGTGGATCAGGTACTCGCCTCGGTCGGAATGGAACGGCACGCTGCCGGCCTCCACGCGCCGCGTCGAATCCTTGAACCCGGGACCGGCCTGGGCCACGGCGATCTCGGCGTGCGACCCCGATACCGGCGTGCTCGTTCGCCAGGTGACCGTCAGTTCGGTCCTCGGGTCGCCCGTCCAGGTCAGGACGATCCGGTCGGGCCGGGTCGACGCCGATCCGGCGTCCACGACCGCCGCCGGTTGCGTGGCTGCCGGCGCGACCAGCACCGGACGGTCGGCCGCCTGCTGACGCAGCAGACGCAGGCACCAGCCCGTCGTCACCACCGCCACGACCACGGCCACGACCGTGACCGCCGGCAGGATCCGGCCCGGACGGCGCGCGCCTGCCGGTCGCAGCATTCGCGCCCGGGCGGCGGTTTGCCGGCGTGGATCGCCGTTCCGGGTCTCCTGGCGGTTCATCGGAGGATTTGAAGAAGTCACCCCAGCGGCTCCCTTGCGCATGCGACAGCCGGTCGCGCCCACGCGGCGCCCGGTTACGCTCGCCGGTTGGACAGGTCGGGGCATTTTATGCCTCGATCCGGCTTTTTCCAGCACGGGCAGGCCCCCGGCCGCGGGAATGACCGCCAAGGACGCTCCGGAGGCGTCGCCGGGCGGCGGAGGTCCGGCGTTGACGCGGCACCGAGGCACGCTAGGCTGGCGCCACCCATCCCGGCTCCGGCCGGGGACAGGAGCCGTTCGAGGTGCGGACATGGTCGCCGGCCAGGATTCCCAGGCTCTGCTGACCCTCTCGGCGTCGGTCTCCGCCGGCGTGCTGCTGGTGGCCGTGTCACGGCAGATGAACCTCTCGGCCATCGTGCTGCTGCTGGCCGGGGGGGTGCTGCTGGGACCGCGGGGCGTGGGGCTTGTCCACCCCGACAGCCTGGGCGACGTGCTGCGCCCCCTGGTGTCGCTGTCGGTGGGGCTGATTCTCTTCGAGGGCGGGCTGTCGCTCGATCTGCAGGGCTACCGCTCGGCCTCGAGGGTCATCATCCGCCTGCTGACGGTCGGCGTGCTGGTCACCTGGCTGTGCACCGCACTGGCCATACGGCTGCTGTTCGGATTCGATCTGAGCTTTTCCCTCCTGGCCGGCAGCCTGGTGATCGTGACCGGCCCGACGGTGATCGTGCCTCTGCTCAAGCGCATCAAGGTCCGCCAGCCCCTGCACAGCATCCTGCACTGGGAGGGCGTGCTGATCGACCCGATCGGGGTGTTCGTCGCGATCCTGTGTTTCGAATGGGTCGGCGGCCGGGGGCACTCGGCCCTGGGCTATTTCCTCATGCGGGTCGTCGCCGGCGGATTCCTCGGACTGGCCGGCGGAGCCGCGATGGCCTGGCTGATCCGCCGGCGCATGGTCCAGGAGGAACTGATTGCCATCGTGCCGCTGGCCCTGGCGGTGCTGGTGTTCATCATCAGCGAAACCCTGGCGTCGCAGTCCGGCCTGCTGGCCACCACCACCGCCGGCTTCGTGCTGGGAGCCTCCCGTCCGACGGAGCTCAGGCAGATCCGGCTGTTCAAGGCCGCCGTCACCGATCTGCTCATCGGCGCCCTGTTCGTGGCTCTGGCCGCCCGACTGGGCCCCGAGCAGTTTGCCGCCTTCGGCCCCCGGGGCGCAATCCTGGTCGCGGTGGTCATGCTTCTCGTCCGCCCGCTGAACATCCTGGCCTGCACCCTCGGCGAGCCGCTGGACTGGCGACACCGGGCCTTCCTCGCGTGGATTGCGCCGCGCGGCATCGTCGCCGCCTCGATGTCCTCGGTGTTTGCCCTGGCCCTGGCCGGGCGCGGCGTCGCCGGGGCGGCGTTTCTGGAGACCTTCACCTATTCCGTCATCGTCAGCACCGTGCTGCTGCAGGGCCTGACCGCCGGACGCCTGGCCACGGCCCTGGACCTCAGCCGGCCGGCCGCGACCGGCTGGCTCATCGTGGGCGCCCATCGATTCGGACAGTGCGTCGCCGCGTTCATCACCGAGTCGGCGGGGCTTCAGGCGGTCCTGGCCGACACCAACCCCCGCGCGGTCCGGGAGGCCCGCGAGGCCGGCCGCACCGCCCTGGCCGTCGATGCCCGCGACGTGGAAGCCGTCGAGGACCGGCCGGAACTTCAAGGCGTCGGGCACCTCCTGGCCTTGACCGACAACGAGGATCTCAACAGCCTGCTGTGCCGCCGCTGGGCCGAGACCCTCGGGCGCTACCGGGTGTTCGGCTGGCACTCGGCGGTCAGAAGCGCCGACAGCGATCCGGAGGCCGCGGCCTCCATGATCTGGCAACACCTGCCCAGGCCCTCCGTGCTCAGCACCGACCTGGCTCAGCAGCGGGCCACGCTGAACGCGATCGAAGTCGGCGGCTCAGGAGCACTGCCGCGCGGCACCCTGGCGCTGGCCGGCCGCGGGCGCGTCGGCCTCGCCCCGCCCGCGGGGAGGCCCGCTTCCGCCGCGACCCCCCGGGCCCTGGTCCTGGAACGCCGCGGCAGCTACCTGATCGAGGCTCTTCGACCGGAACTGTTCCTCTGCCCGGACACCTGCGATCTGGCCGAACTGTTCGCGGGGATGGTGCATCGGCTGGTCTCAGCCGTGCCGCAGCTTCCGGCCGCCGACCTGCTCCGCGAGCTTCTGGAGCGCGAGAAGGTGTTTTCGTCGGCGATCGGGTCGGGCGTGGCGATTCCCCACGTCTACCATCGCGCCGTGCCGGCCAGACTCTGCGCCCTGGCCCGCGTCCGACAGGCCCTGAATGTCACGGGAATGGACGGCCAGCCGGTGCGGCTGGTCTTCCTGCTGGTCGGCCCGCCCGGCGACCCCCAGGGCCACCTGGCGCTGATCGCCGAGATTGCCCGCGTGGTGTCCCACGACCGCACCCGCGCGCGGCTGATGGAGGCGGCTTCCTTTGAGGCCGTGCTCGGTGCGATCCGCGCCGCGCCCCCCGGTGCGTGACCCGTCCGGGCGGCGCTCAGCCCTCCGTCATCGCCAGCTTCACCACCTCCGGCAGCATCCGCAGCGTCTCGCGGAAGCCGTCGTCGCCGGCCAGGCCCAGAACCCCGATCGCCGGCATCGCCAGCAGGTCGATCTCCACCCGGGGCGCGTAGCCCAGCAGCGCCAGGATCGCGTCGGTCACCTGGATCATGGCCCGCGGGCGGCGGAACGACTCGTCAACCTCCTCCCGGCCGTGGTGGCAGCGGATGATCTGGGCAAGCTGCGAGGGCAGCTTCCAGTGCTCGGCGATCATCTCGCCCATCAGCTCGTGATACTCTTGGCAGAGATACTCGAACAGCGCGTCGGGCACCGGCCGGCCCACGGTCGCGCTCACCTGGGCGCAGGAACGCAGGACCACCACCTTGCCGATGTCGTGCAGCAGCCCCAGGAGGAAGGCCTCCTCCTTGGGGATGCTCAGACGGTCGCCCAGCGTCGCCATGATGTAGGCCGAAGCGAGCGACTGCCGCCAGAGGCCCTCTCCGCGCGACTGGCCGCCCTTGCCCCCGACCGCCAGGGTCACCTGCTTGACGCTGCGGCTGATCATGAACGACCGGATGCCCTTCATCCCCAGCCGGGCCAGGGCCGCGTCCAGCGCGGTCACCTTGGTGGCCCCCCCGTACGCCACCGAGTTCGCCCGACGCAGGAGGTCGGCCGAGATCACCTGGTCCTGGGAGACCAGCCGGGCAATGTCGCGCATGTTGCTGGTCTCGCTGCGGGTCAGCAGCAGCACCTGGTGGGGGATGTGCGGCAGGTGCGGCAGTTCGATGTCCGGATCGCTGAGCGTTTCCTCCAGCGAGCGGAGGATGCCCGCCTCCACCGCGTTCTCGGCCTCGACCAGCTTCAGGCCGGCGTCCACGTAGCTTTGCAGGAGGTTCCGCCCGTCGATCGGCCCCCGGTTGTGGGCGCTGGGGTCGATTGCCCCGTGCATCCACTCACCGCGCGCCTTGATGGCCGCGACGTGGACGGCCGGTTCCGCCTCCGCGCGATAGTGCTCGCTGTAGAGCTCGGCATACGACCAGCTTCGGGGGCAGCAGTC
>CAZSYS010000261.1:0-6706 GCA_964611365.1 uncultured Planctomycetales bacterium | reverse complement strand
GGGCCGGCCCGGGCGGCGCCGACGTCGCGGCCGGCCGGGGAGCCCGGGCGCCGGCTGCGGCTGGCGGTGGCCGGGCTGGTCCACGGGCACATCTACGGCTTCCTCCATGCGGCCTGCGGGCGCGAGGATATCGAGCTGGTCGGCGTGGCCGACCGCAGCGAGGAACTCCGCCGGCGCTACGGCCAGCGTCATCAGCTGCCGGCGTCGATCCTGTTTGACGACCTGGAGACCATGCTGGACGCCGCCCGGCCCGAGGCGGTGGCCGTGTTCACCAGCACGTTCGACCATCTGGCCGTAGTCCGGGCCTGCGCCCCCCGGGGAATCCACGTGATGGTCGAGAAGCCCCTGGCGGTGAGTCTGGAACACGCCCGGGAGATGGAGCGGGCGGCGACGCGCGGCGGCATCCACCTGCTGACCAACTTCGAGACCACCTGGTACCCCGCGACCCGCCGGGCCTTCGAGCTGGCCGTCGAGCAGTGCCGACTGGGCACCCTGCGCCGGATCGAGGTGCACGACGGCCACCAGGGCCCGGCGGAAATCGGCATGCCCCGCGAATTCCTCGAGTGGCTCGTGGATCCGCGGCTCAACGGTGCCGGGGCGATGTATGACTTCGGATGCTACGGCGCGAACCTGGCGACCTGGCTGATGGGCGGCGCCCGGCCGCAGCGCGTCACCGCCGTGGCCCAGCGTCTCAAGAGCGATCCGGTTTACGCCCGCGTGGACGACGAGGCCACGATCATCCTGGAGTATCCGCAGGCGCAGGCGGTGGTGCAGGCCTCCTGGAACTGGCCCTGCAGCCGCAAGGACATGGCCATCTGCGGAGACCGTGGCGCCTGCACGACCCTCGACGCGGAGAGGTACCGGCTGCGGATGGGCGGCCGGGAGGAGGTCGAGGAGCGCGCGCCCCGACTCGATCCCCCGGCCGACGACGCGCTGTCGTACTTCCGGGCGGTGGTGCGCGGGCAGGCATCGCCGGACGGCCCGTCAGCGCTGGCGGTGAACATGGTAGTGTCCGAGATCCTGGACGCGGCCCGGCGCTCGGCTGAAACCGGGCGGACGGTTCAGCTGGAGCCGGGGCCCGCCGGCCCGGAGCGACCGGCCGCCCGCGAATCCGGGCCGCAGGGGATGAGATGATGATCCGGCCGCCGCAGGAGGCTTCCTGAAAGGAGAGCAAAGACCATGGCGTGGAATCGAAGAGAGTTTCTGTGCACCGGTGCGGGGATGACTGCGGCGATGCTGGCCGGCGGCCCGCGGGTTGCGGCCGGCGACCAGTCGGCCGGCGCGGGCAAGGTCGCGCGCTTCGGTGCGATCGGGCTGGGCAACCGCGGCCGCCACCTGCTCGGGCTGCTGGCCCGCGTCGAGGGCGTGCGGATCACGGCCCTGTGCGACCTCGTCCCCGGGAACGTCGATCGGGCCGCGCAGATCGTTGCTGAGGCCGGGGGAGGCGAGCCGGCCCGCTTCAGCGGCTCGCCGGAGGCCTACCGGGGCCTGCTGTCCCGCGACGACGTGGACGCCGTGCTGATCGCCACCCCGACCAGGTGGCACTGCCCGATGGCCGTGGAGGCGATGAAGGCCGGCAAGCACGTCGGCAGCGAGGTCCCCGCGGGCTTTTTTGCCGAGGAGCTCTGGGAACTGGTGCGGACCAAGGAGGCCACCGGACGGCGCTACATCCTGCTGGAGAATTACCTTTACACCCGCCAGAGCCTGATGATCTGGCAGATGGCCCGGGCGGGGGTCTTCGGCGACCCCTACTACGCCGAGGCCGCCTACCTGCACGACTGCCGCTTCATGCTGTTCAGGCCCGACGGCACGCTGGACTGGTGGGGCGAATGGGCCTCGAAGCACTACGGCAGCGACTACCCGACCCATGCGATGGGGCCGGTGTGCAAGTGGCTGGGGATTCACGAGGGCGACCGGCTGAGCCACTGCACCTGCATGATGTCCCGGCCGCGGGTGCTGGGGCAGTACGCCGTGGCGAAGTTCGGCGCCGACAGTCCGCAGGCCCGCATCGAGTGGGCGATGGGCGACTATGTCTCGATGACCATCATGACCGAGAAGGGCCGCCTGATCCGGATGGACTACGACGTCAACTCGCCCCGCCCGGCGGACTTCCCCTACGTGCTGCAGGGCACGAAGGGCATCTTCGATTCCCGCCGGGGCGTCTACGTCGAAGGGCAGAGCCCTCACGAGCAGTGGGAGCCGGCGGCGAAGTTTCAGGAAACCTACGACCATCCCTGCTGGCGGACGCAGGGCGATCGGGCGGAGAAGGCCGGCCACGGAGGCGGGGACTACTTCGTGATCCGCGACCTGGTCGGCATGGTGCTGGCCGACCGCGAACCCTGGATCGACGTGTACGACGCGGCCGGCTGGAGCGTGCTGTTCGACTGCTCCCGGAGGTCGATCGACGCCCGCGGCGCGGCCGTGGAGATTCCCGATTTCACCGGCGGACGCTGGCGGGACCCGGACTGGCGGCGCGACCATCACCGTCCGGTCTGAGCGGCGTCAGCCCAGCAGCTCCGGCAGGCGGCGCTTGAGGATCTTGCCGGTCGGACCGCGCGGCAGGTCCGCCCCGATCACGATGCGCCGGGGCACCTTGAAGCCGGCCAGGTGCCGGCGGCAGAAGCTCCGCAGGGCGATCTCGTCGGCGGCGGCGCCCTCCTGGAGCGACACGAAGGCGGTGACCTCCTCGCCCCGCGGACCGGCCGGGACGCCGATGACGGCGCACTCCCGCACGTCCGGGTGCTGTTCGAGCACCGCTTCCACCTCGCGCGGGTAGACGTTCTCGCCGCCGACGATCATCAGCGCCCGGGCCCTGCCGGTGATGCGCATGTGCCCGTCGGCATCCTGCCGGACGATGTCGCCGGTGCGGAACCAGCCGTCGGCATCGATGACCGCGGCGGTCTGCCCGGGGCGGTTGTAATAGCCCTTCATCACGAACGGGCTGCGGACGGACAGTTCGCCGTCCTGGCCGGGGGCCACAGGGCGGCCCAGGCCGTCCAGGATGCGCACCTCGACCTCCTTCAGCGGCGGACCCACGGTGCCGACCTTGTGAGCCCAGGGCAGATCCACCGAGATGACCGGAGAGGTCTCGGTCAGGCCGTAGCCCTCCAGCAGCGTCAGGCCCATGCGCTCCCGCGCCGCATCGTAGATCTGCCGCGGCAGGGCCTCGCCCCCGCTGACCGCGAGAAAGACGTTGCGGAAATCCCGCGGCTCGATCGACCTGAGCCGGGCCATGGCCGCGTACATGCTCGGCACCGCCAGCAGCAGATCGGCCTCCCCGGCGGCCACCGCGCGGCAGGCCTCCTGCGGCGAGAAACGCGGCACGCACCGGACCGAGGTGCCCAGCAGCACCGGCAGGAAGACCAGCGTGTTCAGTCCGAAGACGTGGAAGGTCGGCAGCACCCCCAGCAGCCGGTGATCCGGCGTGATCCGCAGATGCTCGATGACCGCGACGGCATTGCCGTGCAGGTTGCGGTGCGTCAGGCAGACGCCCTTGGGTTCCCCGCTGGTGCCCGAGGTGTACAGGATCGCCGCGGGATCGTCCGGATCGACGTCCGGCGGCTCGGGCATGCGGCAGAGCCGCGACCAGAGGTAGCGCCGTTTGAGCCCCAGGTTCTCCAGATACAGCGTCCGCACCGGCACGCCCGCCAGCAGCGGCTCGAAGTGGCGCGTGGCGATGACCAGGTCCAGGCCGGCGTCCTCGACGATCCGGGCGATTTCCGGCGGCTGAAGAAGGAAGTTCAGCGGCACGAAGGCCCGTCGGGCCCACAGGGCGCCGTAGATGGCCGCGGTGCCCGCCGCGGTGGTCGGCAGCATCAGCCCGACGTTCGGACGACCTGATTCCTGCAGGATCAGCCGGCGGAAGGTCGCGGCCAGACGGGTCAGACGGCCGTAATCCATCTCGACAAATGGATCGCGGACCGCCGCCCCTCGCGGACGCGCCCGGGCCGCGTTCAGCAGCAGCTGGACCAGCATGGAAGCTCCGTTCACTCGACAGACCGGCCGTCGCGCGGCATCCTATCCGCCGGGGCCGGGATCCGTCCAGGCGGTCGGAGGGCGCGGACCTGCCCGGCCACCCGGCCGGGACGCCCGCCGGCAAAGCCCGGACCCCGGGAGCGCAAGCATGAGCGATGTCGCATCGATCCGCCCGCTTCCGGCGCACGCCGGCAACCGCCGGCGCCGGGCGCTCATGATGCCGGCCTGCCTGCTGCTCGCCTGCGGCTGCACCCGCCTGGGTCCCGGCGAGCGTGAGAGCCTGCAGCAGGCCTCGCGCGAGTATTCCCTCGGCCGGATCGATGCGGCCATGGCCCGGCTCGACCCGCTGATCCGCGATTTCCCGCGCGCCCAGGAGATCGCCGAGGCCCATTACATCCGCGGACTCTGCCACGCCCGTCAGGGCCGCGAGGACGCGGCCCGCGCCGACTTCCAGAAGGCCCTCAACAGCCTGCGCCGGGACGTCGTCGGCCTGGCCCGGGCCTCGCTGGGAACCATGGCCTTCCAGCGCGGCGACTACGCCGCGGCGGCCGAACACTTCGAAAAAGGACTGCCCGACGTGCCGGATGCGCCCCCCAAGGACCAGTTGCTGTTCTCCGCCGGCCTGGCCATGCAGCGCGCCGGACGATGGAAGGATGCCCCCGCTCAGTTCGCGGCCGTGCTGCACAGGTTTCCCGACCGCCCCATTGCCGAAAGGGCCCGCCGCATGGCCGGCTGGATCCACCCGTACTTCGCGATCCAGCTGGCCGCCTACGGAACGACCAGCAGTGCCGAACAGGCCGTGCGGGCCTACCGCAACCGCGGCCTGTCGGCGGTGCAGGAGAACCATCCCCGCGGCGGCCGGGCGATGTGGATCGTCATGACCGGCCGCTACCCCACGTATGCCGACGCCGTCGCCGCACTGCCGGCGGTCCGGCGGATCCAGCCCGACGCGCTGATCATTCCATAACCCTTCCTGAGTTCGGGGCCCGGTCTCCCGGCCGCGCTGCGCACCCGGCCGGCCAGCGGCGCCCCGCCCGGTGGGCGCGGCCGGGGCAGGCCGATATCATCCGGCCGTGGACCGGGCCCCGCCACCGCGACTGTTTCGCGCCAGCTCCGTGCTCGGATCGCTGGGCGTGTACGTGCCCACCAGCATGGCCCATCGGCTGACGGGCTTCGTCCGCTTCGTGCTGCTGACCTGGGTGATGCACCCGGCCGAGGTCGGGCTGCTGCAGATCGGATTCGCGGCCATCAACATCATCAGCCCCCTGTCCTGCCTGGGTCTGCACGAGGCGGTGAGCCGCTACGTGCCGCTGTACGAGACCCGCGGGCAGCTGCCGGGCTTTCTGCGCCGGATCGTGCCGTTCACGCTGGCGCTCTCCGCCGGCGCAAGCGTTCTGCTGCTGGCCGGCGCCGCGCCGCTGGGCCGGGCGGTCTTCGCGGTATTCGGCGGTCCGGCGACGTCCGATGCGGCCGCCGCCCACACCCGGCTGGCGGCGGTGGCCTGCGCGGCCGGCTTCGCCCTGACCGGCTTCCTGCTGGTGGGGGCGGTGCTCAAGGGGCTGCGCATGTTCCGGGCGGTCAGCCTGATGGAGGTGGTCCACAACACCGCCTTCACCCTGGCCGCCGTCGCCGCAGCCCTGGCCGGCCTCGACACCGCCGGCAACGTGCTGACCTGCTTTGCGATCCTCCTGGTGGCGGTGACGCTGGCCTTCGCCGGGCCCCTGGCCAGGGCGGTCCCGGCCGGCTGTGCTGAGCCCCGCGTGTCGCCGGAATCCCGGCCCCGGGCCTGGCCGGAACTCGACGGCCGCTCGCTTTACGGACGGATGCTCCGGTTCGGCGTCTGGGCGGCCCTGGCCGCGGTGATGTGGCAGCTCCTGCAGCAGTATCCGCTCTGGTACCTCCAGAAGGTGCATGGACCGGGCCTGGCCGGCGTCTTCGGCGCGGTGCGGAACCTCTCCCAGGGGGTGCTGCTGGTGGCCATGACCGTGGTGGCCGTGCTGCAGACCCAGGTCGCCAGGACCTGGGAGGCCCGGGGGCGGGCTGAAGCCGACGCCCAGTTCCGCACCGTCTACAAGGCCACGGCGATTCTGCTGCTGCTGGGCTGCGCGCTGGGGACCGCGGCCGCACCGCTGCTGATCCGCGTGTTTCCGGCGGCGTACGTCCGCGGAGCGGAAGTCATGGCCCTGTCGCTGCTGTCGTTTCTGCTGATCAGCCACCTGGGATTTCTGGGGATTCACTTTCAGCTCATCGAGCGCACCGGGCTGCTGTTCGCGCCGTCGGCGGTTTCGGTCGCCGGGTGCGCCGGGGCCGGCTGGTGGCTGATCCGCGCCGACCTCGAGGCCGGGCCCGCCATGCACGCCGCAGCCTGGACCGCCGTGCTGGGCGGCGGCGCGGGGCTGGCGGTCAGTCTGCTGCTGCTGCGCCTTCAGCGCCGGCCGTTTGACCGCGGATCGCTGATCGTGCTGCTGGCCTCGTTCGCCCTTCTGCTGCCGGCCTGGGCGATGCTGACGGCGACCGCCGGCGTCGCGGTACTCGCGGCGTGCACCAGCCTGATCCTGGACGCCGGCGAGCGGGCGTCGCTGCGCGGCCAGTAGCTGAGCGGGAGGCGCACCGTCACGTCGAAGAAGGCGCCGGGGCTCCGCGCGAGGAAGGGCGCGAAGGTCAAGGCGGCGACGACCCCCGCTGCCGCTGCGGTCCGCTTGGCGCGGCGCCTGCGCCAAGCGAATCATCG
>CAZSYS010000260.1:0-6707 GCA_964611365.1 uncultured Planctomycetales bacterium | reverse complement strand
GTTCGCCAGCCAGATGTGGTACTCCTATTGGGGGCGCGGGGCCGGCTACGGCATGGCCGCGGGGCGCGGCTGGGGGCAGCCGGCCGAGGCCCCGGACCTGGCTGCCCTGGACCCGGCGGTCGCCGGCGAAATCCGCGGCTGGTGCCGGCTCGTCCGGCTGGATGCCTGCCTGGCCGCCGGCGTCGGCATCCTCATCACCGCGGCCTTCATGATCGCCGGGGCCGGCGTGCTGCGGCCCGCGCAGGTGCTTCCGGCCGGCAACCAGGTCGCGCTGACCCTCTCGACCATGTTCTCCGACCGCTGGGGCCGCGCCGGAGGACTTCTGTTCCTCATGGCCGGATCGGCGGCGATGATCAGCACCCTGGTCGGCCAGCTGTCCGGCTGGCCCCGGCTGCTGACCGACTGCGCCCGCATCGTCTGGCCGCCCACCGCGCGCATCCGGCTGGCCTCGCGCTTCCGGACGATCCTGGTCGGGCTGTGGGTCGGCAACCTGCTGATCGCCTTCTGGCTGGACCCGGTGCGACTGGTCAGGCTCGGCGGCCAGCTCGACGGCGTGCTGCTGACCCCGATCCAGGCCGGGGCACTCCTGGCGGCCTTCTATGTCGTCCTGCCCCGACTCGTGCCGCGGGCCTCCTGGCGCATCCTGCGGCCCGGTCCGGCGCTGACCGCCCTCCTGGCGGCCGCCGCCGTGGTCTACGGCGTGCTTTGCGTGGTTTTTCTTCCCGGAAGCCTGCGCGCCGTCTTTGCCGACTGACGCTCAGGCCCGCCGACCGGTTCGCCGCGGACGTGACCGGCCGCCGGCTCCCGGACCACCAGCGGTCCTGCGGGCGAAACCGGCGCCGACCTCGCCGGTGCATGACCTCACCGGCCGGCTGCCCGGCGGCGGCGATCGTGCGATGGGGCCCCGGTGCCCTGCCGGCGGTGCCTCTTGAGCGGTGTCTGCAGCCGTTTTGCCCCGTGAAATCGCCTGAACACTCACCGCCCGGGATTCCCCGGCGCCGCCCGGCCGGGCATCGACTTGCCGCCCGTCGGCCGATAAAATCCCGTATTTCGCCGACGAATCGGCGCCCCCGGCCTCAAGCCGGGCCCGCCGACCCGGCAGACCTGGACGGGCCATGGCAGCATCCGACGAGCGATCCGCGACCTACGATCCGCAGACCATCGAACCGGAGATCCGCCGTTTCTGGGAATCCGCGCCGTTCTTCCGGGCCGATCCGGCCGACCGGCAGCGCCGGCCCTACGTGATCATGATCCCGCCGCCCAACGTCACCGGCGCGCTGCACGGCGGGCACGCGCTGAACAACACCATCCAGGACATCCTGGTCCGCTGGCACCGCATGCGCGGCTTCAACACCCTCTGGCTGCCCGGCACCGACCACGCCGGCATCGCCACCCAGGCGGTCGTCGAGCGCACCATCTTCGAGAAGGAGCGTCGCACCCGCCACGACCTGGGCCGCGAGGAGCTCGTCCGCCGCATCTGGGAGTGGAAGGAGGCCTACGGCAACCGCATCCTCGAGCAGCTGCGGCTCATGGGCTGCTCGTGCGACTGGTCGCGCACCCGCTTCACCCTCGACGAGGTCTGCGCCCGGGCGGTCCGCCACACCTTCTTCCGCCTGTTCCGCGACGGCCTGATCGTCCGCGGCAAGCGGCTGGTCAACTGGGATGCCCACCTCCAGACCGCCGTGGCCGACGACGAGGTCTACCACGAAACCGTCCAGGGGCACCTCTGGCACATCCGCTACCCGCTCAAGGCCCCGGTCCGCATCGTCTTCTCCGACCGCGAGGTCGAGGTCGATTACCTGGTGGTCGCCACCACCCGCCCGGAGACCATGCTCGGCGACACCGCGGTGGCCGTGCACCCCGAGGATCACCGCTGGCGGCCGCTGATCGGCAAGACCGTCATCCTGCCGCTCCTGGATCGCGAGATTCCGGTCATCGCCGACCCCATCCTCGTGGACCGCCAGTTCGGCAGCGGCTGCGTCAAGGTCACGCCCGCCCACGACCCCAACGACTACGCCTGCGGGCAGCGCCACCACCTGCGGATCATCAACATCCTCACCCCCGACGGAAAGATCAACGCCGAGGGCGGCCCCTACGCCGGCCTGGACCGCTACGAGGCCCGCCGCCGCGTGGTCGAGGATCTCCAGGCCCTCGGCCTGCTCGAGCGCGTCGAGGACCATGCCTCCGACGTCGGCCACAGCGACCGCAGCAAGACCCCCATCGAGCCGTATCTCTCCGACCAGTGGTTCGTACGCATGGGCGATCTGCCGCCCGGCGAGGCCCGCCGCATCGAAGGCCTGCGCGGATCCTCCGGACTGGCCCAGCTGGCCATCGATCAGGTCTGCCAGCAGCCTCACGCCGGTCCGGCCGAACGCCAGGCCTGCGGGAAGGTGCACTTCTTCCCCGCCCGCTACGCCCGCACCTACATCGACTGGCTCGCCGAAAAACGCGACTGGTGCATCAGCCGCCAGCTGTGGTGGGGACACCGCATCCCCATCTGGTACGCCGAGGGATGCGACGAGTCCGGGCTGCAGCGGGCCTTCGCCGGCCGCGACGACGTGGTCTGGCGCCGCGACGGGACCGCCGACCGCTGGCTGATCTGCGCCGACCGCGAGGACCTCGCCCCCGACGCCGTGCCCGGCTGCACCCTGACCCGCGATCCGGACGTGCTGGACACCTGGTTCAGCTCGGCCCTGTGGCCGCACTCCACCCTGGGCTGGCCCGGACAGACGCCGGAACTGGCCCGCTTCTACCCCGGCAGCGTGCTGAGCACCGCCCGCGAGATCATCACCCTCTGGGTCGCCCGCATGGTGCTCACCGGCATGTACAACCTCGGCCGGGCGCCCTTCCACGACGTCTACATCCACGCGGTCATCCAGGACGGCCAGGGCCGGCCGTTCAAGAAGACCCTCGGCAACGGCTTCGACCCGGTGGACATCATCGAGACCTGCGGCGCCGACGCCCTGCGCTACACCATGGCCGGCATGACCACCGAGACGCAGGACATCCGCATGCCGATGAAAAAGGTGCGCCGCCCCGACGGCCGCGAGCTGCAGACCTCCGAACGCTTCGAACTGGGGCGGAACTTCTGCAACAAGCTCTGGAACGCCGCCCGGTTCGCCTTCATGAACCTGCGCGACGCCCCCCCGGCCCGCCTGGATACGGCGGCCCTGCCGATCGAGGACCGCTGGATCCTCTCCCGCGTCAGCCGCGCCGCCGTCGAGGTCCAGGACGCCATGCTGAAGTTCCAGTTCAGCCGCGCCGTCCAGGCCGCCCGCGACTTCTTCTGGGACGCACTGTGCGACTGGTACGTGGAACTGGTCAAGTCCCGCATCGCCGAGCAGCGCGAGCCCGACGCCGCCCGGCAGGTGCTGGCCTTCGCCGTCGACCAGGCCCTGCGGCTGCTCCACCCCTTCATCCCGTTCATCACCGAACGGCTGTTCGCCGACCTCAACCGCGCCGCCCCGCGCCGCGGCCTGCCCGGACGGGCCGAACCCGACGCCGCAGCCGCGCTGTGCTGCGCCGCATACCCGCCGCTTGAGGGCTGGCCGGCGCTGAACGACCCGGCGGCCGAGGCGGTGTTCGCCGACCTGCAGACCGCCACCCGCGCGGTCCGCGACATCCGCCAGACCCGCAACGTGCCCCCGCGGCAGGCCGTCCGCGTCACCGTGCGCGTGCCCCGCGAACGCGTCGCCTCGCTGTGCCAGGAGGCCCACGTGATCCGCCGGCTGGCCGGCGTCGGCGAACTGGCCGTCGACCCCGACGCCCCCCGGCCGCCCAACGCCGCGACCCTCGTCGTCGGCGATATGCAGATCTTCGTCGCCGACGTCATCGACCCCCAGGCCGAACGGCAGCGCCTCACCCGGGAACTGGAAGGCCTCGAAGGGCAGATCGCCGGCCTGGGCCGCAAGCTGGCCAACGAGAGCTTCGTCCAGCGGGCCCCGTCCGACGTGGTCCAGCAGGAGCGAAACCGCCTCCAGGAACTCCAGGCCCGGCGGCAGACCGTCCTGCAGACGATCGAAGAGCTCAGATGAGACTGCCCCGGGCCGGCGCACGGCCGCCCGGCGGCCCGTGACCCGCCCGGCGGGGTGAACCGGTTCCAGGGGATGGCCGAATGTCCATCGTCGCCCTCCAGGACGTCCACGTCGGCTTCGAGCACCGCACGGTGCTGCGGGGCGTCGACTGGCACCTTCACCGCGGCGAAAAGGTCGGCCTCGTCGGACGCAACGGCTCGGGCAAGACCACCCTCTTCCGGCTCATCCTCGGCGAGCTGGCCCCGACCCTCGGCACCGTGACCCGCGCACGCGGCCTGCAGATCGCCTGGCTGCCGCAGGAGCCGCGCCTGGACTCCACCGCCGCGCTGTACGACGAGGTGGCCTCCACGTTCGACAACCTCCGCCGGCTGGAGGACCGCCTCGCCGAGGTCGGCCGCCTGATCGCCGAACACCACGACGACCACGAGAAATCCGCCGACCTGATGGAGGAATACGACGAGCTCACCCGCCGCCTCGAGGCCGCCGGCGGCTACAGGTACGAGGTGCTGGTCCACGAGGTGCTTGGCGGACTGGGCTTCTCGCCCGCGGACTCCCGGCTGCCCATCGGCGCCCTGTCCGGCGGACAGAAGTGCCGCGCCGCCCTCGCCCGGCTCCTGCTCCAGGAGGCCGACCTGCTGCTGCTGGACGAACCCACCAACCACCTGGACATCGAGGCCACGACCTTCCTGGAACGCTTCCTGGCCGGATACCACGGCGCCGTGGTCGTCGTCTCCCACGACCGCTACCTGCTGGATCGCGTCGTCGACCGGATCGCCGACCTCGAGGACGGCAGGGTCACCGTCTACCCCTGCGCCTACTCCGACTACGTCGAGAGCAGGCGCATCCGCCAGATGACCGCCGACCGCGAGTACCAGAAGCAGGCCGAGTGGATCCGCCATCAGCGCGAGTACGCCGAACGGGTCAAGGCCGACAAGTCCCGCGCCCGCCAGGCCCACGGACGGCTGCGGTTCCTCGACCGCATGGAACGCGACGGACGCGTGCTCGAGCAGCGCGTCCACGTCCACCGCCGCATGGCCCTGGATTTTACCCCCGCACGCCGGGCCGGAGAGATGGTCCTGCGCTGCGAGGGCGTGCGCAAGGCCTACGGCGACGTCGTGCTGTTCGACGACTTCAACCTCGAGATCTTCCGGGGCGAGAAGTTCGGCATCGTCGGCCCCAACGGCGTGGGCAAGAGCACCCTGCTGAAGATGGTCATGGGCCGCCTGGCTCCCGATGCCGGAAAGGTCCGCCTCTTCGAGAACCTCGACGTCGGATACTACGATCAGGAACGCGCCGGCCTGAACCTCGACGACACCGTGCTGGACGCCATCCGCCCGCGACGCACCGCCGCCGAGGAACAGGAGCTCCGCGGCTTCCTGGGCCGCTTCCTGTTCAGCGGCGACGACGTCTTCAAACGCGTCGGCGACCTGTCCGGCGGCGAACAGAGCCGCGTGATGCTCGCCCGGCTGATGTGGAGCCGGCCCCAGGTGCTGGTCCTCGACGAGCCCACCAACCACCTCGACATCCCCTCCAAGGAGGCCCTGGAGGAGGCCCTGATCGCCTTCGAGGGCGGCGTGCTGATCGTCAGCCACGACCGCTACTTCCTCGACCGCGTGGTCAACCGCCTGCTGGTCCTTCCCGAACGCGGCCGGTACGAGATCCTGACCGGCAACTGGACCACCTACGAGGAGAAGCTCGCCGCCACCCAGGCCGCCCGGCGAGCCGCGGAGGAACAGGCCCGCCGCCAGGCCCGCGACAGCCGGCCCCGCGGCCGCAGACCGCAGGACGCCTCCGCCGGCACCCGCGACGATTCTCCCTACGCCCGCTGGTCGCTGGAAGAACTGGAGGAGGCCATTATCCAGCGCGAAGAACGCCTCGCCGAAACCGAGGAACGCTTCGCCGACCCCCAGGTCTGCCGCGATCCGGACAAGGCCCGGGCTCTGCACCAGCTCGCCCGGACCCTCCGCGAGGAACTCGACGCCCTCAACGCCGCCTGGGAGGCCCGCGGCTGAGCCGCGACGGGCGGCCGCCGACGCACCGCATGCCCCCGCCGGAAACGCCCGGAAGGGTCAGATGTCCGTGCCGTGCCAGCAGGCCCGCGCGAGGCGGTCGGTGATCTGCCGGTTGCTGAAGACCAGCGGAAGCAGGAAGTGAGGGTCGGTTCCGGGCGGACGGAGATACCCGGCCATGGCCCGGCGCCACAACGTGCTGAACTCGCGCAGCCCGTCCTGCAGGTGGTCGCCGGCCAGCGCCCGGTGCATCGCCTCGGCGGCCAGCTCCCCCGACCACGCCGCCGGATGAATCCCCTCTCCGGTCAGATCGCTGAGAAAACCGCCGGCGTCCCCGACCGTCAGCGTGAACTTGCCCACGTGCGTCTCGGCTTCCAGGGCTCCCGACGCCGGCAGCGGCCGGACCGACAGCCTCGCGGATCGGTCCGCGCCGGCCGGCAACCGGCCGCGCACCGCAGCGGCGGCCAGCAGATCCCGCATCCGCGCTTCGGCCCGAACCCCCGGCCCGGCGGTGTGCAGCGTCACCCACCAGGCCCGTCCGCCCCCGTCGACATGCTCGAACCAGTACATCACTTCGTCCGGCAGCCCCAGCACCCAGTGCATGGCGTCGGCCGGCTCGCCGGCGCCGGACCCGGCCGGCAGCCGGACCCGCACCGCGGCGCGC
>CAZSYS010000259.1:0-6750 GCA_964611365.1 uncultured Planctomycetales bacterium | reverse complement strand
GGCCGAACCTGCGGCGGCCACGGCCCCGGCCGAGCCGGTGGTTGCGGCCCCGGCCGGACCGGCGGCGTCGGAGATCCCGCAGGCCGGTCCGACAGCGCCCTCCGGTGGCGAACCGGTCCGGGCTGCGGCGGCGCCGCCGGGGTCGTCGGCGGAGTCGCCCGCGGAGGAGGTCGCCGGGCCGGCTGCCGGCGGTGAGCCCCCGGTGAACCGCGAGCAGTTCACCTACAACCAGCTGCTGGAGGCCGCCGGAGAGGCCAAGCTCTCGGATGTCGCCCAGATTCGTTACGACGAGGAGGGCGGCTACATCTTCATCATCGGGCGGGAGTCCCAGCTTGACGAGATCAAGGAGCTGATGGATCTGACCATCAAGGAGATGGAGAAGATCGAGGAGACGGCCAAGACCGAGTTCAAGGTTGTGCGGGTGGAGCACGTGGACGTGAACGTGGCGGCGGCGATCCTGGAGCAGATGTTCAACGAGCAGCAGCGCGGCCGGCCCGGCGCCCAGGGGCCGCAGGCCGGGCGGCAGCAGGCCCGGCAGCAGGCCCAGGCCAAGCAGCAGCAGGGCCAGAAGAAGCCCGGCGAGGAGGAGGGCGAGGAGGGCGGCGCGTCGCGGCGGCGGGAGGAGGAGGAGAAGCAGGAGCAGGCCGAGCAGGAGGCCGCGGCCCAGGCGGCGGCGAGTCAGCGCATCAAGGTGATGCCGGATCCGCGGACGCGGACGCTGATCATCCGGGCGGCTCCGGAGATGTTTCCGGCGATCGCGGAGCTGCTGTTGAAGATCGACCGGCCGAGCGACCGTCCCCCGGTGGACATCCGCATTTTCCAGCTGCAGAAGCTGAACGCCTACGAGGTCGAGCAGGCGATCAAGGCGATTCTGAAGATCCGGGATCCCAACGCGGTGCGCGGCCAGTTCGGGATGGGCCGGATGCGCGGGGCGGGCGGCACATTCGACCAGCAGTCGATGATGATCGAGCAGCTGCAGCAGCAGATGCTGGAGCTGCAGATGGCGGATTTCATGGAGGCCCAGGCTCAGGCTCAGGCCCAGGCCCAGCCGGGTCAGGAGGGGCAGGCCCCGGCGGGCCAGGCGGGCAAGCTGGCGCTGAACCCGGCCAAGGACATCACCATCACTTCGGACGCGACGACCAACAGCATCATCGTGTCGGCGCCGGAAGACGGGATGACGCTGGTCAAGAAGCTGATCGACCAGCTGGAGGGGGTCGAGATTCCGGTTCAGATCCGGACGTTCAGCGTCAAATACGGTGACGCGGAGAAGCTGGCCGGCGAGCTGGAGAAGGTCTTTCAGAGCGCCGGCGGCCGGCGGGCCCGGGGCGGGGAGGCCGGGGGCGAGGGGATCACGCCCTCGCGTGTGGGGGGGGACATCAGGATCAGCGCGGACGCGCGGACCAACACCATCGTGATCCGGGCGCTGGAGCCGGACATGGCCAAGGTGGAGCCGATCCTGAAGGAGCTGGACGTACCGCTGGGCGACCAGCGGGTGCAGTTGTATCCGGTCGAGCACGGCTCGGCGACGGCGATGGCCGAGACGCTGACGGGGATCTTCACCAAGGAGGAGGACGCCAAAGGCGCGCGGGCGGTGAGCATCAAGGGCGACGCGGACACCAACTCGCTGCTGGTCTGGGCGCCGGAGGACAAGCAGATGATCATCGCCGCGAAGATCCGGGAGCTGGATCAGCGGGTCGGGGCGACGGTGGTGCCGCGGCGGCTGCAGCTGTCGGGGGTGGCCAGCGCCTCGGACATCGCCGAGAAGCTCAGCGAGATCTTCGCGCCCAAGGGCGCGGGCCGGCGGGGTCCGCGGCAGGTGACGATTACCGGCGACGACAACAGCGCGACGCTGTTCGTGACGGCGCCGGACGAGCTGTTCAGGCAGATCCAGGAAGTCGCGCAGATGCTGGACACGCCGAGCAAGCAGGAGATCCGGGTGTTCCGGCTCCAGCACGCGACGGCCTCGGACGTCTACGCCCAGTTCAAGGACCTGATGGGCCAGGCGATGGTTCAGCTTCGCGGCAGAGGCGGGGCCCAGGACGTTTTCGCCGCCACGCCGGACGCCCGAACCAATGCGCTGATCGTGACCGGCACGCCGGCGGTGTTTCTGGCGGTGGAGAAGGTGCTGGCCGACATCGACGTGCCGCCCAGCGACACCACCGAGGTGACGGTGGCGATGTTCGGCCTGACCAACGGCAGCGCGGCCTCGGTGGCCACGACGATCAACGGCCTGTACGCGGGCCGGACGTTCCCGGGCGGGGTCAAGCCGCCGCAGGCGGTGGCCGAGCCGATCTCCAACTGCGTCTACGTCTACGGCACCAAGCAGCAGATTCAGCAGATCAAGGCATCGGTGATCGATCCGCTGCAGACCCAGCTGGGGCCGCTGGC
The DNA here is from genome assembly GCA_964611365.1 of uncultured Planctomycetales bacterium. Classification (GTDB taxonomy): domain Bacteria; phylum Planctomycetota; class Phycisphaerae; order UBA1845; family PWPN01; genus CALLOB01. The sequence goes on along the minus strand of CAZSYS010000259.1, from coordinate 4,362 downwards.
CGCGGCGATCAAGGAGTACACCGTTCCGGTCCGGCACGCGAAGGTCGAGGAGGTGGCGACTCAGATCCAGCAGTGGTTTGCCTCGCGGACGGCCAACCTCAAGGCGGCGGGCTATGCGTCGTTGGCCCCGGCGGAGACGGCGGTGGCGGTGCTGGCCGACCCGGCGACCAAGCAGCTGTTCGTGAGCTGCAGCGAGGTCAACAAGGCCAAGATCGACGAGCTGATGCAGATGTTTGACACCCCGGAGGTCGCCGGGACGGACCTGCAGATCAAGGTCCGGCCGCTGAAGTTCGCGGTGCCGGATTATGTGGCCTCGGTGATCCGCAGCCAGTTCGCCAAGACCGGCACGGTGCCGGAGCGCGACCGGGTGACGGTGGACGTGGAGTACTCCTCCAACGCGCTGGTGATCAAGGCCAACCCTCAGAATCACGAGAAGGTCGAGGCTCTGATCGCGGAGATCGACACGGGCGAGGCCAGCCGGATGGCGGCGCCGGAGCGGGTGCGGATCGAGAACGTGAGGGCCTCGGACCTGGCGACCACGCTGACGGCGATGATTGCCAAGACGATGAAGCCCGACCGGCGCACGGGCTCCTACCCGGTGACGGTGACGGCCGACGACGCCTCCAACTCGCTGCTGCTGACGGGCATGGCCTCGCAGATCGAGGAGATCCGCAAGCTCATCCCGCAGCTGGACAGCCGCCCGGCGGATGATCCGCGCGAGGTGCGGCCCTACGTGCTGCAGTTCGCGGACCTGGTCTCGACGCAGAGCATGATCAACGCCCGGTTTGCCGGCCAGGACAAGCGGGCCCTGCGCGACCAGGTGACGGTGGCCCTGGACTACACCATGGGAGCTCTGGTGGTCACGGCCTCGCCGGAGAACCACGCGACGGTGGCGTCCATCATCCGCGAGCTGGACAACGCAGAAATCGCCAAGATCAGGGTTCCGCAGACCATCACGGTGCAGCATGTCCGGGCTTCCGACCTGGCGGCGACGCTGACGGCGATGATCCGGCAGACCAAGCGGCTGGACCGGCGCACCGGGCAGTATCCGGTGACGGTGACGGCCGACGAGGCGGCCAACGCCCTGCTGGTGACCGCGGGCGAGCAGGACCTGGCGGAAGTGCGGCAGCTGGTCGAGAAGCTGGACACCCGCCCGGCGGATGATCCTCGCGAGGTCCGGCCCTACGTGCTGCAGTTCGCGGACATGGGTTCGACGATGAACATCATCAGCGCGAAGTTCAAGAACCAGGAGAAGCGCAACGTGCGCGACCAGGTGCTGGTCACGCCCGATTACACGATGAACGCCCTGGTGGTCACGGCCTCGCCGGAGAACCACGCGACGGTGGCGTCCATCATCCGCGAGCTGGACAACGCAGAAATCGCCAAGATCAGGGTTCCGCAGACCATCACGGTGCAGCATGTCCGGGCTTCCGACCTGGCGGCGACGCTGACGGCGATGATCCGGCAGACCAAGCGGCTGGACCGGCGCACCGGGCAGTATCCGGTGACGGTGACGGCCGACGAGGCGGCCAACGCCCTGCTGGTGACCGCGGGCGAGCAGGACCTGGCGGAAGTGCGGCAGCTGGTCGAGAAGCTGGACACCCGCCCGGCGGATGATCCTCGCGAGGTCCGGCCCTACGTGCTGCAGTTCGCGGACATGGGTTCGACGATGAACATCATCAGCGCGAAGTTCAAGAACCAGGAGAAGCGCAACGTGCGCGACCAGGTGCTGGTCACGCCCGATTACACGATGAACGCCCTGGTGGTCACGGCCTCGCCGGAGAACCACGTCGAGGTGGAGAAGATCATCGGGGACCTGGACAGGGCTTCGCTGGCCCAGGTGCAGCCCCCCGAGACGATCCGGGTGCAGCACGTCCTGGCCTCGCAGCTGGCGGCCACGCTGAACGACATGATCCGGGCGAGCAAGCGGATCGACAAGCGGACCGGGCGCTACCCGGTCACGGTGACGGCCAACGACTCGACCAACACGCTGCTGGTGACGGCCAACGCCCACGACCTTCAGGAAGTCCGCGACCTGATCGCGACGCTGGACGTGGCCCCGGTCGAGGGCGACGACCGTCCGATCCGTCCTTATTTCGTGGAGTTCGCGGACATCGGCGCGGTCAAGACGGCGATCGATCAGCGATTCGCGGCCAACAAGGGATTGAGCCTGCGCGAGCAGGTGAACGCGATTCCGGAATACGGGACCAACTCGCTGGTGGTCACCGCCTCGCCGGAGAATCACGAGATCATCGCCGGGATCATCAAGGAGCTGGACCAGACCAGCCTGGGGGCCCGGCAGACGTTCCCGATCGACATCCGCTACGCCGAGCCGGACGACGTAGCCGCGGCGCTGACGACCATCTACAACAACGCGATGCCCAGAAGCCGCACGAACCGGGTGCCGGCGGTGTTCACCGTCGCCCAGGGGTCGCGGAAGCTGCTGGTGACCTGCACGCCGGCGGAGCTGGACGACGTCAGGAAGCTGGTGGCCGAGCTGGACATCGAGGAGACCGGCCGGGAGCAGGAGATGCGGGTCGTGGCCCTGCGGTCGATCGCGCCGACGGAGATGAGCCAGATCCTGACCCAGTATCTGGCCAGGCCGGGCAAGGCCGGGCGCTACGATCCGTCGCTGGTGGGCAACATCAAGGTCATGGCCAGCCAGAGCGCCAGCGCGGTGGTTCTGACCGGTCCGAAGGAGCGTCTGGACGAGCTGGAGAACCTCGTTCGGCAGGTGGATGACGCGGCTCCGAAGCTGGACGATCCGCAGACCGGCCGGCAGATCATGGTCATGCCGCTGACCAACGCCGACCCGAACTCGGTGGCATCGGTGATCACCCGGTCGTTCACCCGGCGGGGCGCGACGGCGGAGGCGGACATGGTGGAGGCCTCGGCCGAGCGGGCGACGAACTCGCTGGTGGTGACCGCCTCGCGGGAAAACCTCGAGAAGATCCGCAAGATGGTCGAGGACCTCGACCGCAACTCGGCCAACACGCCGCAGCAGGTGATCCTGCCGATGCAGCACGCCCGGGCGGAGGAGCTGGCCGAGGTGCTGACCCAGACCTACCGGGCCAGCCGCGGTGCCACGGGCGGTCCGCCGGTGGGGTTCGCGGCCGACCCGAACGCCAACGCGATCGTGGTCTCGGCGGGCCAGGCGGACCTGGAGGGCATCCGGGAGCTGGTGTCCCAGCTGGACAGGCCGGCCACCGGGGGCATCGAGGAGATCCGGATCATTCCGCTGGAGTTCCTGGACGCCGCCGAGACGCTGGAGGTGCTGCAGGAGTTCCTGCGCAAGCCCGGTTCGACGCGCGGCTACCGGGGTTCCCCCGCGGAGATGATCGGGGGTCTGAAGCTCCAGGCCTCCCAGTCGATGAACACGCTGATCGCCAGCGGCTCGAAGGCCGAGCTGGACCGGGTCCAGGAGATGGTCAAGGGCATGGACCGGGAGAACGTGGGAGCGGGCACGGCCCCGCGGATCATCCGGCTGGAGCACGCGGTGGCCGCCCAGCTGGCGACGACGCTGAGCAAGCTGTTCACCGACCCGGCGCGGACCCGCCGGACGGGGCGGTCGGGCGGCCAGGAGGACGTGCCGCTGATCATGGCCGACGAGGGCAGCAACGCCCTGCTTGTCAGGGCCCGGACGGTCGATTACAACCTCATTGAGGACATGGTCAGGCGGCTGGACCAGGAGTCCACCGGACCGGCAGGGATGGAGGTGATCCCGGTCAGTCGGGGAGTCGACGTGCAGCGGCTGGCCCAGGAAATCGAGCGCACGGTGAATTCCGGCGAGCGGTTCAAGGCCCAGCAGCAGCAGGGCTATCGTCCGGGCCAGGTGGCGATCGGGGTGGAGGAGCGTGTTCCCGCGCTGCTGGTGGCTGGCTCTCCCGAACTGTTCCCGGTGGTCAAGAAGCTGGTGGCGACGCTCCAGGAGCTCAAGCCCGTGGGAAGCGGTCAGCGGGCGATGGTGATCCCGGTGCGGAACGTTCCTTCCCAGGACGTCAAGCGGATCCTGGACCAGTTCATCGAGAAGCAGACGGGCACGAAGGCCAGGCGTTGAGGCGCGAGCGGGTGCCGGGGTCGGGCGGCCCCGTGCGGCGAGTGAGGAGTGACCAGTCATGACATGCTGTTGGGTGATGCTGGCGGCGATCCTGGGTCAGGCGAGCCAGCCGGCCGCGGACTCCGCGGCCGCCGCTTCGTTCGCCCTTTCGGACCTGACGCGCGCGGTCGATGGAGAAACCGTGACGGCCGAAGGGGCCGTCGTGTTGAGCAGCGGCAAGGGTTCCAACCGGATCGCCGTCCTCTTCCGCGGCGATACCGACCGCTTCCGCTGGCTCACCGCCGGCAGCCGCAAGGCGACGGTGC
>CAZSYS010000258.1:0-6756 GCA_964611365.1 uncultured Planctomycetales bacterium | reverse complement strand
CGACGGAGCCTCGTCCCGCGAGAAGAACAACTGGTGCTCCGGCAGCGCCGGCGGAACCGCCGGGGCCGACACGGACGCCGCCGCCAGGGCCGACACGGACGCCGCCGCCGGGGCCGACACGGACGCCGCCGCCGGGGCCTGTGCCGCCGGGGCGTCCAGCCTGGTTCTGCTGGCCTGGACCAGCCTGCGCATCGGATACTGCCTCAGCCGCGGCGAACAGGCGCGACTTCGCCGCCGGCGACGGACGAATCCCCACCGGACCGGCGGCGCGGCCGCGGTTGTCCATTGATTGCCGTTGTTCCTGGATTGCTCAGGCGGTTTCTCTGACACGGAGGTGATTCTCAGCATGTTCAAGCCCTTCGATCGCCACCTGACGACCCTGGTTTCTGCCACGTTGCTGTGGTCAGCGCTGTCTCCCGCCGCCGCCGACCCGCCGGTCGGAGCCTTCCAGTGGCGCGACGCGACGCTGGCGGCCGCATCCGCGCCGGCCGCCGACGGCGCCGGACCGGTCCTGCAGCTGATTCGCCAGGACTGCGAGCGGCTGGAGCTCGGACGGTCGACCATCCGGACCCCGCTGCGGATCGGCGACCGCTCATTTGCCTCCGGGCTGGGCTCGCATTCCGTCGCGCACCTGAAGGTCGTCTCCGATACGCCGATCACCGCCTTTTCCGCCTGGGTGGGCCTGGATGTGAACGAACGGACCACCGGCGGCCCCGGCTCGGTGGTCTTTGTGGTCAAGGCCGATGGCCGCGAGCGGCACCGCACCGGCGTGCTGCGGGCCGGCGACCCGCCGCACCGCATCGAGCTGGCACTTGAAGACGTCCGTGAACTGGACCTGCACGTCGAAGACGGCGGCGACGGCGTGATCTGCGACCACGCCGACTGGGCCGAGGCCCGGATCACCACCCGCGACGGCAGCGTCCGGCCGCTGGAGACGCTGATGCAGGTCACCCCCGGACTGGAACGCCAGCCCTGGGGGTTCTCGTTCGTCTGTCAGGACCGTCCGAGCCGCCTGCTGCTGGACCGCTGGCCGTGCGCCGTGACCCGCGAGGATGCCGATGAGCATCGCGACGTCGAACTCCGCACCTGGACCGATCCCGACTCGGGCCTGCGGGTCACCTGCCGGACCGTCCGCTTCCGGGATTTTCCGGCGGCCGAGTGGCTGCTGAGCTTCGAAAACACCGGCACCGCCGACACCCCGATCATCGAGAACGTCCAGGCCTGCGACCTGCTCCTGAACGCGCCGCGCGATGCCCAGGCCCCCTATCTGGTCTACCGCACGCGGGGCGGCACGCCCGATGCCGCGCACTTCGAGGCCCGCACCGAAGAGATCGACATGAAGCGCCCCCGGACCCTTTCGGCCGGCAGCGGACGCTCGTCCACCGCGGACTTCCCGTTCTTCAAGATCGACGCCGGGCGCGGTTCGATCGTGGTCGCGGTCGGGTGGTCGGGCTGCTGGAAGGCCGAGGCGGTCAGCCCCGACAACCGGCACCTGCGGCTCACGGCCGGACTGGAGCAGACCCGCTTCCGCCTGAAGCCCGGCGAGTCCGTGCGCTCGCCCCGCATGCTGGTGCTGTTCTGGGATGGCGATACCTGGGAGGCCAACGCCCGCTTCCGCGAGCTGATCGCCGCGCACTACGCCGCCCGCCGCGACGGCAAGCCCATGCCGCCCATGCTGTTCTGCAATACCTGCTTCACCCGCGGCGGCGGCTGGCTCAACGAATGCAACGCCGCCAACCAGATCTCGCTGATCAAGGCCTACGCCCCGCTGGGGCTGGAAGCCCTGATCACCGACGCCGGCTGGTTCCGGGGCGGCTGGCCGGAAGGGGCGGGCAACTGGACGCCGCGCGAGGACGCCTACCCGCAGGGCATGGGGCCCGTGGCCCGGGCCGCCCTGGACCACGGCATGATCTACGGCCTGTGGTTCGAGCCTGAGCGCGTGGTCAGCGGCACCGACCTGCACCGCACGCACCCGGAATGGCTGCTCAGCGCCCATGCCGGCGAACACGGGGCCTACCTGCTGAACTTCGGGCTCAAGGAGGTACAGGATTACTTTTTCCAGATCGTGGCCGACTTCATGAAGCTCCCCGGCTTCCGTTTCTACCGCCAGGACTTCAACATCGAACCGCTGCCCTACTGGCGCTACTCGGATGCTCCCGACCGCCAGGGCATTACCGAGATGAAGTACATCGAGGGGCTCTACGCCTGGTGGGACCGGATGGCCGCGACCTGGCCCGACAGCGTCCGCGAGGAGTGCGCCAGCGGCGGCCATCGCATCGACCTGGAAACCGTCATGCGCATGCATCTGCACCAGAAAACCGACTACTGGTTCAACGACGACGTCGACCAGGCCAGCCTGTGGGGCCTGAGCCAGTACCTGCCCAACGGCATCGTGGTCGCGCATCTCAACCGCCTGGACGATTACTCGTTTCACTCGACCATGGCCTCCTCGCTGTGCCTCGGCTGGATCGCCGACGCACCGGACTTCGACCGGGCCCGCGGCCAGACCCTCGCCCGCCGCTACCTGGCCGTCCGACACCTGCTGACCGGCGCGTGGTACCCGCTGCTTCCGTATTCCCGCGACCGGGGAATGTGGACCGGCTCGCAGTTCTACCGCGCCGATCTGGACGAGGGCCTTCTGCTGGTCTTCCGCCGGGCCGACTGCCCCTACCCGGCGGCCGAGGTTCAACTTCGCGGACTGCACCCCAACGGCAACTATGAACTGGTCTCCGACGCCGCCGGTCCGCTGGGCACCTTCAGCGGCCGGGAACTGATGCAGAAACTGACCCTCAGGCTCGACCGAAGGCCGGCCTCGGACCTGATCGTCTACCGCCGGCGGTGATCATCCCGCTGCCGACCGCACCGGACGGCCGGCGACGCGTATCCCCCCGGAAAGCGTGGCGGCGTGGCTGAGCCCGGTGAAGGACCGCAGGACCGGCAAACCGCCTCCTCGGGCCGCTGCAGGGTGTCGGCCCACGCGCGGACGCGAAGCCGGATCGACAAACCGCCACCGCTGGGGGTGGTAAGGGGAGGGCACGGGCACCTTGGACCCCCCTCCAGCCCCCGGGCGACCTTGAAGAACCCCGGCCGGCGGTCTATAGTCCCCCGGTCCCTCGAGCAGATGAGGATCCATGGTCGGCCCGGCGGGCGGATCGCCTGTGTCGCCTGCCCCCGACATGGGGGGAAGGTAACTGTCCAGGGGGCGCAGCCGTCCAACAGGGAGTGGCGCAGTGCTGAGCAAGACCGCCGAGTACGCCCTGCGAGCCATGGTCGCGATCGCCCGGGTCAAGGAAGACCGGCCGGTGCTCGCCCGCGAGATCGCCCGGGCCGGTCGGATTCCCGACAAGTACCTCTCCAAGGTCCTGGGCGACCTGGTGCACGCCCACGTGCTGACCAGCACCCGCGGCATCGGCGGCGGCTTCAAGCTCAAACGCCGACCGGAAAAGCTCCGATTGATCGATATTCTCCGCCATTTTGACGACATTCCGTCCCGCGGACGGTGCCCGCTGGGCCATTCCAAGTGCACCGACGACAAACCTTGCGGAATACACCAACAGTGGAAGCCCCTCAAAGAGGCCTACGCCAATCTGCTGGAGAAGACCACCCTGGCCGATATCTCGGGAACCCCCTCTACCGGGGAATGAGCCGATCAAAGCCCCACTGTTGGGAAGCCCCGATGATTCCGATAAGATATGAGCCCTGCCCCGGCCCGGGCCGGATCCTGGGGACCTCAACCGCCCGGTGTTGCTGTTGCGGCTGACGCCGGGCCGTCGGTCGGTCTGCGGCCGGCCGGAGTTCCCGGGAAGACGTGCCCAGCCCGCGCCGGCGATGATGCGCCGGCCGTGACAGGTACGGGCACGGCGGCAAGAGGTCAAGATCATGACGCTCGACCGGGCTGGAAACAGAATGCAAGACAGAGCGGTTGCCGCCGGAGCGGCCCTGATCCTCCTGGGTGGCCTGGCGGGGATCCCCGGCTGCACGGGGGCCTATGACGCCTTCCTCAACAACACCGCCTCGCTGGGCGGGAGAACCCCGGGCCAGCGCGGAAGCCTGGCGGTGGCCTTCATCAACCGCACGCCGTATCGCGCGGTGTTCACGTTCGGCACCTACGATCCGCAGGATCAGAACTCGGTGCCGATCTTCTCCCAGTTTTACGTCGACCCGGTCCGGCCCCCCGACGGCTTCAACCGCTGCCTGGAGGGCAACGAATCCAGCGACGTGATCAGCTTTCTTTCGGGGGGTCTGCCCTTCTGCGGAAGAATGCTCTCCCTGGGAGGAGAGGAGATGATCCGGCGCATCCGGAGCCGCGACGCCAAACGCCTCAACGACGGGGCGGCGCCCGATGAGGCCGCGCTGGAGCCTGGCATCGCCTTCTCCGGCAAGCCGATCGACGACGCCACCGCCCCCCCCGACGACTTCGCCCGCCGCGACGCGGTGGACACCCTGCAGGGGGCCGAGTACCCCTGCGGCGGCCTGGTCATCTACACCTTCCAGATCGATCCGCAGGCCCCCCAGGGCATCAGGATCGACATGGAGTTCATCCCCGAGGATCAGACCGTCTACCCGGTCAACCCGCAGCAGTAGGCCGGGCGCTCAGATGGGCATGCCGGTGATGCGGCCCTCGAAAACCATCCGTTCGCCGACGAACGCCTGGGTGTCGGCGATCACCCGGCGAGGGCGCATATCGACGAGCCTCATGACCACATACATGACCGCGGGGGGAGAGACAGTGCCCCGGAACTTGACCCCATCCACGCCCACGAATCCCAGAAATCCCGGAATCCGGCCGACCGTGGCCGCCAGATAGGCCGCCAGCTGAGCGGCCGTCTCGATCATCAGCACGCCGGGCATCAGCGGCCGGCCGGGAATGTGGCCCGGGACCCAGAACTCGTCGCTGCGCACCACGCGGCGGGCCACGCCGATGCCCCCGGCCTCGTCCAGGTGTACGATGGCGTCCAATTGCATGAACTCGTGGCGATGCGGAAGGTGCCGGTAGATCTCCTCCCGGTCGGCGATCACCCGGCCCAGGTCGAGCGTCGTCAGGTCGATCAGCGGGGCATTGGGCATCGGAACTCGGATCACCCCGATGGGTGAGAGTCGCTCCGGGATCCGACCGGCCGAAACCGCGGGAAACCCCGACGCCCCACGGACCGCCCGACGCGCCCCGGACGGCCGGCGCCGCGAGTCCCGTCAGGTCTCAGGCCTCGTCGGAACTGCGGACTTCCAGGATCTTCTTGCGGACCTCCTGAGCGGCGGACTTGATTTCCTGCATGATCTTGCGAACCCGGGTTCCGGCGGCCTTGTTGCCGCCCTGAGCCTTGGCCACGTCCTCGCTGGCCGACTCCACCAGGCGCTTGAGCTGCTCGTATTCTTCCATTCGCGGATACTCCCAATCAACGTCACGTCAACCCGCGGCCCATGCGGGTTCGACAAGGCGACGACCGCTGCCGCCTGGAGGCCGAACCACGCATCACCTGCCATGCGGGCGGGAGTCTACACCGACGCCCCGCACGATGCAAAGCAGGGTGTCCGTTTGACCCGGGCAACAGCAACCCTGCGGCCGGCGGCTCGGCCGCGGCAGCCTTTTCTGGCCGGTCGGGGGGCCGGCGGCGGTCGTCTCGGCGGTCCGGCACCGGGCCGGCGGAGGCGGTGCCGGCGATGGCAGTCATAACATGCTGTCACGAATAAGTTTGCATGGATGATCGTGTGGCCGCAATGTCCTGCGCGATCTGGTTCTTCAGGGCCTCGGGGGATTCGAACCGGATCTGGGGCCGCAGCCAGTCCATGAACGCCAGTCGAACCGGTTGACCGTAGGCATCGCCCGAGAAGTCCGGCAGGTGAGCCTCCACGCTGATGCGGTCACCGGCGAAAGTGGGGTTGACCCCGACGCTGATAGCCGCGGTGAACACGCCGGCGGGGATCTCGGCCTGGCCGGCGTAGACCCCCGCCGCGGGAATCAGCTGGACGCAATCGCCGACGTTGAGCGTCGGAAAACCCAGCCTGCCGCCCCGCCCGAGGCCGCGGGCCACGCGGCCGATCAGGGTGTACGGGCGTCCCAGGCAGCCGGCCGCCTGGTCCACGGTGCCGGAAGCCAGCAGGTGCCGGACCAGCGAACTGGAGATCACCGCGTCGGGATGCCCTCCCAGGGCCACGCGCACGGGCTCGACGATCCGGACTTCGAATCCCCATCGTTCTCCGGCCTGGCGGAGGCTGTCGGTTGTGCCGCCCCGGTGGGCGCCGTACCGGAAGGACGCTCCCTCGACCACTGCCGCCGGCCGGAAGCGGGCGACGAGAATCTCCTCGATGAACGTCTCGGCCGGGATGTCGAAGAACTCGCGCCGGGCGGGGACGACCACGACCGCATCGGCGCCGGCCTGGGCGATGAGCCGGAGCTTCTCGGCATGCGGCGTCAGCGTGGGCGGCACGCGGTCGGGTGAAAGGATTGTAGCCGGGTGCGGGTTGAAGGTCATCGCCACCGCTTCGACGCCCAGCTCCCGCGCCCGGCATCGGGCCGCGGCGAGGATGGCCTGATGTCCGCGATGAAAGCCGTCGAAGTTGCCGATCGTCAGGACGACGCCTTCCAGCCGCAGGCTGTTGAGATCGTCGATCACCCTCATGTCGCACGGACTCCTCCCGCCGCGGGCAAGGCGGCGGTTCAGTCGGCGCAAGGCGGCTGCCGCTCGGGCGGCTGCGGATCCGCCAGGTCCGGCGTCGGCGGGGCCGGCAGCGTCTGGACCACGGGCGGCGGGGGAGGCG
>CAZSYS010000257.1:0-6756 GCA_964611365.1 uncultured Planctomycetales bacterium | reverse complement strand
TTCGCCCCGCTGGCCGGCGCCTTGGGCAGTTCAGGCTCGAGCGTCAGTCCCAGCTCCTGCCCCAGGGACACGATCCTCGAGAGCATACCGGCGTCATCGCGCCCCGCATTGAAGATCATCTCGTGCGCCCGGCGGCACTCGGCCCGGGCTTCCTCCAGGTCGGCATTGTTCGACTGCGCCTGTCCGCGCCGTTTCAGCCCGGCAGCCAGGTGATAGTGCAGCGCCGGAATCCTTGCTCCGGTGCCGATGGCCTCGCGCAGCATCGCGATGCCCGCGTCGTGGTTGCCCAGCAGAACCAGGTTCCAGCCCAGCGTGTCCAGCACGTTGGGTTCGTTGGGGTTCAGCTCGGCGGCCTTCTCGGCGTAGACCTGGGCGGCCTTGGGGTCGTTGAGGTCCTCCATCAGCAGGTAGGCCAGATTGTTCAGCACCAGGCCGTCCTCGGGGTTGATCCGCAGCAGCTGCTCGTACAGGCTGCGCGTCTCGGCGAACTCCTTGCGTTCGTAGAGCACGATCGCCAGGGCCCGCATCAGCTCGACCCGTGCCTGGAGCACGTTGGCGTCGCCCTCGCCGGGCAGGTCGGCCAGCATCGCCCGGGCATCCGCGATGAAGCCGTCGGTGTCTTTCCGCAGCAGCCGCAGGCGGACCGCCGCCAGCCGACAGGGCACCGAAGACGGGTCGGCGGCCAGTTCGGCCGCGAGAATCTCGCCGGTCTGCTCGGGCCCCAGCAGGCTGGTCACGCTCGAAAGCACCTGCATCATCGCCGACACGTCGCGGCTCGCCAGCTTCAGGGCCTGCCGGGCGGACTCGATCGCGCCCGCCCGGTCGCCCTTACCCAGCAGCGCCGCCGCCTTCCAGGTCAGCGCGCCGGGCGTGCCTCTCTGGGCCTCGGGAATCTCCGCGTCCAGAAACCGGATGGCCTCGTCGTGCCGTCCGAGGTTCATGCAGGTGTTGGCCACCAGGGAGATGCCCTGGGGGTCGAAGCCGGATCGCTGGGCCGCCTGTCGGGCGTACTCCACGCAGCGATCCGCGAGGCGCCCGGCCTCCGGGGCCCCGGCCTGCCGGGCCTGCAGCGCCCGGGCCTGCAGGATCTCCGACAGCCGCATGGGGTAGAACGGGTTGTCGCGGTATTGCTCGGCCAGCGGCAGCACCAGCTGCTCGGCCTGCTCGTACCGGCCGAGCTTCATCAGCATCCGGTACAGCTCGCCGAAGGCCGCCGCGTGGGTCGGGGCGTCCTGGAGAATCGAGGTCAGCTCGCTGATCGCCAGGTCCTCCTGCCGCGTCTGCTCGAAGCACAGGGCCAGCAGACGCCGCGGCTCGTAGTCGAAGCCGCGCGGGGCCAGGGCCTTGACCTGCTGGAGGTCGCGGATCGCCAGGTCCCACTGGCTGCGGCTCAGGTGGATGTTCGCCCGGGTCATGTAGCCCTGGGGATCGTTGGCGTTGGCGGCCACGTAGCGGTCCATGTACTCCAGGGCCTTCTCCACCTGCCCGCCCTGGGTGAAGAACTGGCTCATGGCCATCAGCCCGAACGGGTCCTTGGGGTACCTGGCCTGGTACGACTCGATCTCCTTCTGCAGCTCGCCGCGCTGCCCGGGCACCCGGGCCTGGAACATGGTGGTGATGATCTCGCGGCGCGCGCGGAGCTCGTGGGAGCCGTCGCCGCCCTGCCCGGCGGCGGCCAGCGCCCGGCGGAGCCACTCGATGCACTCGGGGAATTCCCGGGTCCTGCGGAAGTGGGCGGCGACGTCCAGCAGCGTGTTGGGTGCCCCGCTGAGCCGGCCGGCCTCCCGGAAGGCCTCGGCCACGGCGTCCGCGGGCGGGGCCCCCTCGATGCCGCGGGCCTGCATCATCTCCATGTGGGCGGCCAGCAGCAGCCTGGCGGTGGCGGTCTTGACCTTGTCCGACGGATCGACCTTCTCGGCGGTCCGGCGCAGCAGCTCCTCGGCCGCCTTGTACTCCGGCGGCTGCCGGTTCCGGAGGAACTTGGCGTACGCCTGCACGAAACCCAGGTCCGTCGGCTCGACCTGCAGGAACGCCTCGAACACCTCGCGGGCCTTGGCCGGCTCGTTGGTCTGAAGATAGAGGTTCGCCAGCCGCAAGGCGTTGTTGGCGTCCTTGGGATCGCTGAGGCGCCTGGCTTCGCGGTCGGCGATGGCTTTGACGGGGTCGCTGGCGTCCTGCTGGAGCTGGAGCTGTTCCTTGACCCAGGGGTGATCCGGAATCATCTCGGCGCAGGCCTTGAGGTACTTCTCCTTGTCGGCGGCGTTGCCCTTCTGGTCGGCCAGCGTCGCCAGCCCCAGGGCGGCCATGGAATTGCGCGGGTCCAGCCGGTAGGCCTCGGCGAAGCTCTTTTCGGCCTCGTCGGCCCGGCCCTGCCCGAGCATCACCCGCCCGAGGCTCACGTGCGCGCGGGGGTAGTCGGTGAACATCGCCAGCCCCTCACGAAGCTCCCGTTCGGCTTTGGTGAAACGGTCCTGCAGGGCCTCGTTCTCCAGCATCATCTCGGCCCGCCAGAAACGCCCCCCGGCCGGTTCCAGCCCGATCTCCACCGCGTCCTTGAGCAGCTGCTCGGCCAGCGGCCAGTCCCGGCGGGCCAGCGCCAGCCGGAACAGCGGATCGACGGTCATCCGCAGCCGTGCGACGCGCTCCTCCGGGTTCGTGCTCGCCCGGGCAAGCTCCACCGCCTGCCGGAGCTGGGCGTAGGCGTCGTCCTGCCGGGCCGGACTGCGCCGATACAGCGAGAACAGGTCGATCGCCACCTGGAAGGGATCCTGGTTCTGCCGGATGAGCTCCTCGGTCTTGGCGAACTTGTCCTCCTCCCTGGCCGCGGGGTCGGCGTAGACCCGCATCGCGACCAGGGCGTTCTTCGTCCGCCGGTAACGGTCCGCCTCGGCCTCAGGCAGCGAGGAATCCGCGAGCTTGCGCCCCACGGCCTCCTCCGCCCGGTCGATCGCCTCGCCGATCTCTCTGAACGCCGCGGCCCTTGCGGCCTCGTCCCCACTCCGCGTGCGGTCGGTGATCGCCCCGATCAGCTGCTGCAGCGCGATCACGTTCAACGGGTCGCGCTCCAGCAGCTCACGAAGAATCTGCTCGGCCTCCTTCAGCAGGGTGAGGTTGACCGTCTCGCCGGCCGTGGCCTGGCTGCGCAGCAGGGCCGCCTCCATCAGCCGGTCGCGGGACGCGTCCGTGCCCGCCAGCAGCCGGTTGATCTCCTTGAGCTTGTCGAAGTTCTGCTGGGCTTCGTACAGCCGGGCCAGCGACTGCAGGGCCTGCTGGTTCCGCGGGTCGACGTTGAGCACCTGCTGGGCGACCACCAGCGCCTCCTCGTGGCGCCTGAGCTCCACCAGCACCCGCGAGAGCAGCGACTGCGCCGGCAGGTTGCCGGGCACCGCCGCGGTGATCGCCCGCAACTCCTGCTCGGCCGCCCCCGGCTGACCCTGGTCCAGCAGCAGCGACGCCAGGTAGAGCTTGACCTCCGGGTTCATCCCCCCGGCGGCCTTCTCGGCCTCCCGCAGCGAGCGGATGGCCTCCAGGTTTTCCCCGCGGACCATCTGCAGTCGGGCCTTCATGAACAGGGCCATCCGGTCCTTCTCCCCGGCCTCGGCCTCGGTGACCTGCTCGCGGTAGATCTCCTCCATCCGGGCCAGCGACTCCCGGCGGACCTTCTCGACCTCCTCCCGGTCGCCGGTGGTCCGGGCCATGTCGATCTGGGCCATGCAGATCCGGAAGGCCTCGCTGCGGATCACGGCCATGTACATCTTGTGCCGCCAGGCCAGGTAGCCGGTGCGCTTCAGCCCGCGGCGGATCCGCTCGTCGAGCACCTGCCGGGCCTCCTGGAGCTTCCGCTCGTTCAGGAACAGCGCCGACAGACGCAGGTAGGCGTCGTAGCTCTCCGGGTCCGTCTCGATCGCCTGCCGGAGGAACTTCTCGGCTTCCTGGCGGTAGCCGGTACGCTCGGACTCGGCCTGCTGCTCCTCCGCCGCCAGCGGCATCCGCGTCTGCCAGTACAGCCCCATGCCGGTCAGGTTGTCCACGTTCTTCGGGTCGGCCTCCAGAGCCTTGTTCAGGCACTCCAGGGCCCGGGCATCGACCTCCCGGACCGCGGCCTCCAGATCGGACCGGCTCATCGGAACCACGCGCCCGGCCTGAAGCTGCTGAAGCTGGCCCTGCAGCTGGCTGCGCCGCGCCAGGCAGAACTGCCCGCGGTAGCGCCAGGCGGTCGAGAGCTTCCCGGCGTCCGGCGAGGCGGCCTCCTGCAGGCTTCGGATGAGCGTGTCATACACCTCCTCGGCCTTGCGGATGTCCTCGTCCCGCCCCTGCGACTCCGTCAGGTAGAGAATCGCCAGGCTGTTGGCGAACTCCGGGTTGGACTTGTCGCCTTCGAAGGCCTTGACCAGCAGCTCGCGGCCCTTGTCCAGGTTCTGTTCGTCGCGTCCCCGCTGCTCGACCATCGCCCGCCCCAGGGCGTGCATGCCGGTGAAGTTGTTCTCGTTGATGGCCAGCAGGGCCTCGGCCTCGGTGCGGACCTGGTCCCAGCCCGCGCCGGTCAGCCTGGCCAGCTCGACGTTGAAATCGACCAGCTTCTCGTGGGCCGCCTCGTTGCGCGGGTCGCCCAGAATGACCTGCCGCCAGGCGCCCACCGCCCCCCGGGCGTCGCCGGCGGCCATGGACATGTCGCCGGCCTTCAGCAGGTAGCCGTGGCACTCGGCCAGGTCCCGGCCGGCGCTGCGGGCCCGGGCGTGGGCCCGGCGGTAATACTCGGCGGCCTGCTCGAATTCGCCCCGGGCCTCCAGCTCCACGGCCTTGTCCACAAAGGGCTTGGGATCCTTCGGCCGCAGCTGGTAGATCATCAGCACCGCCGCCGCGGTGGTCACCGCCATGCCCGCGATCGTCAGCCCGGCCACGAGTTTCTTGTTCAATCGCTGTGCCATCGGATGGTTTCCTTGAAGACCTCCTCCGGAGGCCCGCCCGCCTGATTTCCGTTCATGAACCGCCCGGGGAACGCTGGTCGCCGGCCGCCGCGCCGCCCTGCGTCTCCGACCGCCGCACGGCCTGCCAGTCGGGCCAGTGCTGCTTCACCAGGATCGGAATCACCTTGGCCAGGAAGCGCCGACCGGCCTCCACGGCTACCTCCTCCGGAGGCATCGCCCCGCCGGCGCCAAAGCTGATCTCCAGCTTGCTGTAGTAGGCATATCGCGTGTCCGGGTCGCCGATCGAAAGCCGGACGCACCGCCGATCCGCACAGAACCGGCCGTTGGTGTGAAACGTGTACATCACCACCCGACCTTCGTTGGACAGCAGAGCCGACTTCTCGAAGGTCAGAACCTTGACCGGGACGACCACGCCGGCCCCAAGCTCCGGCAGCGGAATCTCCAGGATCTGCTCCCGCGTGGTCCGGTAGCCGCTGCCCAGATAGCACTCCTCCGGCACGTGCGGCACCGGGTCGGGGTTACCCGTGTAATAGGTCACGAAAAGATGCACCAGACGCTGGGGGGCCGACTCGTCCTGAACGGTCGTATCCTCCATCAGCCACTGCAGATACATGTCCGTGCCCAGGCTGTCGAGCACCGCCGGCTCGATCCGCTGGGCCTGCAGCAGCCGGTAGGGCCGCAGCGCGTCGTGGTCCAGGTCGCTCAGCGGCTTGCGGAGTTCCACCCGCTGCTTGACGAACTGGATCCTTTTGCCCTCGGCCAGCATCTGGAAGCCCGCCGCACAGGCCCCCAGCAGAATCACGCAGGCGACAAACCCCCGGTTGCCCAGGATCTGGCCGACCAGCGAGACTCCGTCGGGCCGGGGACCTGCAGCGGAAGTCTTTTTTTCAGCGTCACTTGGCATTCAAGAGAGGTCCGGGTGCCGTTTCCCCGCCCCGACGCCAGGTCCGGCGAAACGCCCACCGGTACCGCTGGCGACTGTCGGGCTCGGCGGCCGACGCCGGGTTGGCCGGAGCCGCCGGGACCGCCGCAGACCGTATCGGCCGACAGCAGCCCTGTCGTCGGAGGACCGTGCCGCGATCGTCGAAAGACCCCGCCACTATAAGCGTCCGGCAGACCGACGGTCAATCTCCCCGGGGAACGGGCGAACGACCGCAAACCGGCCGCCGGACGAGGGATGCGGACGTGTCCGGTCCGGCCGTTCGAGCCGGTCGGCGGCCGCGTGGCGCAGCCCGACTCGGCCGGATTCCTCTCCGGCCCGGGTTTCTGACGATATAAACCCCGACGACATACACCTGCGGCAGACCGTCGCCCGGGGGCATGCCCTGCGATCCGCCACCGGACCCGGGGCCCTGGTTGCCGCCGGCCTGCCGGGCGTCTGCCGGCCTTGCAGGATGTACGCGAACCCGGTCCCCGGGGTTCAGGCCGGCGCCCGGCCGTCCGATAAAAGGAATACCATGAACAACGCCCCCCAAGACCCCCGGCCGGACTGCGTGATCGTCGGCGCCGGCGGACACGGTCGCGTGGTGCTCGACATTCTGCTGGCCGCCCGCCGGTACCGGCCGGTGGGCTTCCTGGATTCCAATCCCGCCCTTCACGGCCGGCGGATGGACGGTGTGCCCATTCTCGGAGACCTGTCGGCCGCCGGCGGGCTGCGCGCCCAGAACATCCGCCGCGCCGTGGTGGCCATCGGCGACAACGGCGTAAGGCGGCAGTTCGCCGCCGAGCTGGAGGAGGCGGGTTTCGAACTGATCAACGCCGTTCACCCCTCGGCCAACCTGGCCCGGACGGTCACGCTCGGCCGCAACGTGGTGGTGGCCGCCGGCGC
>CAZSYS010000256.1:0-6765 GCA_964611365.1 uncultured Planctomycetales bacterium | reverse complement strand
CCAAGGTGCCGGGCGACATAAGCCTGCCAGTGACGCCAAGTCACGCATTTGCCACGTGATAGGGTAATCACCCCATCGCCTGGCCGGCACGATACTGGAGGGTTATGAGACAGACGCCGGTCGAGCCCGTCTCAGCACGGTGGGCGACCGTGAGCCGTATGGCCGGGACAGGACCGTGAGCCGTGCGGCCGGGACAGAAATAAATCACAACCTTAGATCGGTCCGCTCGGTCCGGGCGGGTCGAGCGGAAAGCGGCCCAGCCATTCGTGATTGGGGTCGATGTGACGGTTCCAATGCACCGAACCAAGGTCCCGCAGTGCGTAATGAGCACCCTGGAAC
Organism: uncultured Planctomycetales bacterium; assembly: GCA_964611365.1. Classification (GTDB taxonomy): domain Bacteria; phylum Planctomycetota; class Phycisphaerae; order UBA1845; family PWPN01; genus CALLOB01. The sequence continues at coordinate 6,426 of CAZSYS010000256.1, read as the reverse complement.
CCCGCCAGCGTTCCCATTCGCAACATCAGGAACAGTCCGGCCGCAACCGCCCCGGCCGAGAGCCGGACCAGGTGGATCTGGGCTTTGCGCCAGGGCGGAAGGTCAGGCCTCATGGCCAGCAGACGCCGGGCGGCTCGGGAGGACCGCATCGCTCGCCGCAGCATCCGCAGCGCCCGCTCGCCCGAACGGCGGGTCAGGTGCGGAGGGACACGCTGGGTGCGCAGCAAAGCCAGGCCGGTCTGGACAGCATTGGCCTGCCGCACGGCCTGGGCACAGCGGGGACAGCCGGCCAGATGCCGCTGCAGCCGGCCCGGAAGCGGCCCGCCGGTCTGCAGCCAGGCGGCCAGATCCGCACGGCCACAGCCCGGCACCGTCTCCGGCCCGGCCGGAACCGCCGGCACCTCTTGGTCAGGCTCCCGGATGTGCCGAATCATCATTCGATTCCTCGCCGATCAGGCCCATGAGCCTGACCACCGCAAGCCGGCGATATAGGCGGGCGGTTCCGGGAGTGATTCCAAGTATCGCCCCTACCTGAGCATACGGCAGTTCGGCCATCTCCCGAAGCAGGATCACATCCCGCAGATGAACCGGCAGACCCGCGATCGCCGCCCGCATCTGCTCCAGCAGTTCGACCTGATCCGCAGCCGGTAGCGGGCCGTCCTGCTCCGCCTGCCGCCGGGACTGAACCTCGGCGATGGCCTGATGCTTGTCGTGATGCCGGCGCCGCTGGCGAAGCAGCTGGATCCCCTGATTGGCCGCCGCCCGGTAGAAATAGCCTCCCACGTTGGGCCCCATCGCCTCCCGACCCCGAGCCAGCAGGCCGCAAACCGCCGCTTGAAAGGCGTCCAGGGCATCCTGCTCGGAACCCAGCATCCGCCACAGCAGACGGATAAGTGCCGGTCCCTGGTCCCGAAGCACGCGCAGAATCCACTTCTGATCGTCATCGACCCCGGCGACCGGCAGATCGCCGACCAGCAGGCGCAAACCCGCCGGTAGACCTGTGGTGTCTGCGCATGCCATCAGGACCGGTCCTCACCAGGAAAGACGCACCTGGGGCCGCGGTGTATATGGCCATGCCGGCCTGCCGGGCCCCTCCTCATGGTGTTGCCGCGGCACGTGCAGGTCTGACAGGAAAAAGGCGATTCTGGGGCACCGCCCGCGTCGGCAAAGCGGGATGCCGCCCAAGCACCCGCTTGCCGGGGCAACCCGAGCGGGGAGGCCACCGGTCAGAGCTTCGAAAGGCTGCCGAAGCGGCGCAGCTGCGGGCACCAGACCGCGACGATGACCACCACGACCACCGCCGCCACTCCTCCGCTGACCACCGAGAACACCGGCCCGGCCAGGTGGGCGACCAGTCCGGATTCAAAGCCGCCCAGCTCGTTGGAGGCCCCGATGAACATCGAATTGATGGCCGAAACCCGCCCCCGCATGTCGTCGGGGGTGAGCATCTGCACCAGGGTGTGCCGCACGACCACGCTGATGCTGTCCAGGAAGCCCGTCAGGAACAGCATCGCCAGCGAAAGCGGATAGGACTTCGAGAAGCCGAAGACCACCGTGGCCGCTCCGAAACCCGCCACCGCCCAGAGCATCGCCCGGCCGGCCTTCTCGATCGGCGGGCGCCAGGCGATGAGCAACGACATCACGATGGACCCCACGGCCGGGGCGGCGCGGAGCCAGCCGAGCCCCTGCGGGCCGACCTGCAGGATGTCCCTGGCATAGATCGGCAGCAGAAACACCGCGCCGCCGAACAGCACCGCGAACAGGTCCAGGCTCATCGCCCCCAGGATCACCGGGCGGCGCCGCAGAAACGCGATCCCGGCCGCCAGCGACGCCAGCGTGACCGACCGGCCCGAAGCCGCGACCGGCCGGGGCCGCATCATCGCCAGCAGCAGCAGGTAGACTCCGCTGGCTCCCGCGCCCAGCACGTATACCGGCGCCGGCCGGCCCAGCGCGGCGATCAGGGCACCGCCGACCGACGGTCCGACCACCAGGGCGGTGTGGTAGGCTCCGCTGCTCCAGGTCACCGCATTGCTGAAGATCTCGCGGGGCACCAGGTGGGTGATCAGCGCCGCCCGGGCCGGGTGCATGAACGCGCGGGCGCAGCCGATGACCAGCAGCAGTCCGCAGGCCAGACCGACGTGCATCCCGCCGGCCGAAAAAGCCGCCAGTCCCAGGCCGCACAGCCCGATGGCCAGCTGGGTCCACATGATGACTCGGCGTCGCTCGCAGTGATCCGCCACGTGGCCGGCCGGCAGACTCAGCATGATGACCGGCAGCACCTGGGCCAGCCCGATCCACGCCAGCGCCAGGGCCGAACCGGTGCGGTCGTAGACCTCCCACTCGATGGCCGTCATCTGCATCTGGATGCCGATGTTGCTGATCAGCGAACCGGACAGCAGCAGCCGGCAGTCGCGGAACCGCAGCGCCTCCCACGGGTCGTGGCCCGGGCGGCGTCGCGGCGGAGCCCGGCGTTCGGCGGGTGGATCGCTCATCGCGCGGCGGCCGGAGACCGGTCAGTCCAGCTCCTTCAGCCGGATGCGCCGCAGCTCGACCGGGTCGCCGTGAGCCATGAAGCCGACGTGGCCCCGGAGATTGCGCAGGCCCGGATGGTCGCGCTCATCCGGCGTCCTGTCGATCGTGGAGACGTCCGCGTCGAGGATCGTCGTGCCGTTAAGTGTCACGGTGACGCGGGACCCGCGGGCGACGACCTCCTGGAAGTTCCACGTCCCCGCCGGCCGCAGGTAGCCGCGGTGGGCCGGCACCACGCCGTAGATCGACCCGTGAGCCTGCCAGTCCTTCAGCCGGGCGTACCTGGGATGGCCGTCGTCGAGGATCTGGATCTCCATGCCCACGAACGCGCCGTTGCCCTCCAGCGGGCTGCGGATCACCAGGCCGTTGTTGCCCCCCGGCGGCAGGCGGAACTCGAAACGCACCGCGAAGTCGCCGTAGGACTTCCCGGTCAGGATCGTGCCGGCCTTACCGGCGATGGTCCGCAGGACGCCGTCGACGATCTCGTAGCTGTCCTGCCCGCCGGTCCAGCCCTCCAGATCCCGGCCGTTGAAGATCGGCCGGAAGCCCTCGTCGCCGGCGGCGGCCAGGATCGCGTTGGCCTCCTCCGGCGGAATCTCGCGGATGCGGATGTTGCGGAAGCGCATCTGGCCGCCGTGGGTCTGCAGCTGGATCGGCCCGGACGCCGGCAGCGGGCGGTTGCGGTCCCAGAAGTTCTCCATCACCGCGTGGTCCACCACCTTCTGCCCGTTGAACACCACCGACACACGCTGCCCGACCATCAGGATGCGGAGACTGTTCCACTGGCCCACCGGCCGGTCGGCCCTGACCAGCGGCCACTTGCCCTCCGGCGCATTGTTGTTCCACAGGGCGCCGGAGCCCCTGTCGGCCCCGTGCTTGCGGCTCTCGGGGCTGTCGGGATCCCAGATCTGCACCTGCGGACTGCCGCGCAGGTAGACGCCGCTGTCGGTGCCCGGGGTCATCATCCGCCAGTCCAGCGCAAGCTCGAAATCGCCGTAGTCCCTCACCGTGGTCAGGTACACGCCCTGCCCGTCGTTGACGATCTCGCCGTTCTCGACCCGCCAGTGCCGGCGCATGTCCTCGTCGGCCTCACGCTGGCGGCGGTCGCGCTCCTGGGGGCTCCAGGCGGCGATCTCGTAAGGACTGGTGTGTCCCAGGCCGCGCCAGCCGGACAGATCCCGCCCGTTGAACAGCTCCGTAAAGCCCTGCTCCGGGGCATCGCTCGGCGCCGGCGACGTCTGCGCCCGGCCCGGTCCGATCGAACCGCAGACCGCCAACCCGATCACGACGACCATCGATGTCCGGCTCTTCATCATCGCGTCCTTCCGTCAAGAGCAACGGTTCTTTCGCATCCGCCGCAAGACCGCCGGCGCGTCCGACCCCTCCGGCGCGTCCGGCCACTCCGGCCCGTCCGGCCCGGCCCCGCGGCCGGCACCTCGGCCCCGCCGCCGGCCATGCCTGCCGGCTCAGCTCCGCCAGCAGACCTCCATGACCGCGTAGTCCGTCGTCCGCATGCCCAGCCGACGGTAGGCTTCCATGGCCGCATTGCCCCGGTCCACGTACAGACGCAACCCGCAGACCTCGCCGGCCGACCGGGCCAGGGCCTCCACGTGCGCGTAAAGCCGCCGGAACACTCCCAGCCCGCGCCAGGCCGGATCCACATAGACGCTCTGGATCCACCAGAACTCGCCGGCGCGCCAGTCGCTCCACTCCCGGGTGACCATCAGCTGGCCGACCACCCGGTCGCGCGACAGCGCGACGTAGTAACGGCAGATCTCCGGCCGGGCAAGCCCGCCCTCGACGCCTTGCCGCACGCGGGCCGGGTCCAGCCTGAGCCCTTCGCTCTCCCATGCCAGCGCGCAGTTGAAGGCCGCGATCGCCCCGGCGTGGCAGGGCTCGGCCTGGCGGACGATCATGTCCGATGCGTCGGTCATACCTGGCCGGTGCGGCCGTCCGCTGCGGACGACGCGCCCGTCCGGCCATCATAACCCCGCCTCCGCGGGCGTCGAAACCGCCGCCGGATGACCCTTCGCCAAGCAGTCCGCAAGGGCGGGGTGAACCTCGCCCTGCGCTTCGTCTCGGCGGCATTTTCGGTTCAGCCGCCCGCGTTCCGGCGACGATAAACGGGAAACGGTCCGCCGGCGTTCTCCCGGCACCCGTCGGCGGGCCGGGCCCCGAGGCCCGGGCCGGACGGACGACCACACCGGGCGTGAACCCCCGTTTCCGGAGAATCGCATGAGCCGCAGATACCGCTGGATCAAGCTGCTTCTGGCCGCCGCCGCCTGCGCCGCCGGCACCACCGGATGCTTCTGTCTGCCCACCCCCGACGCGGTGCTGGCGCTGGCCGCCGCCCGGGCCCGGCTGCTGGATCCGCAGGCCATCGTGTTTCAGGCCAGTGGCGTCAACGGGGCCAGCACCCGCCGCCTCGGGGAGAGCGTGACGCTGGAATACAGTTTCCTGGCGATTGATCCCGACGAGCCCTCACAGATCTGGAGCATCACCTATGACGCCACCACCGGCACCTGGCGAAGCGGGCTGTTCACCGGACCGATCGTCGAAGCCAACTACTACGACCTCCAGCAGGTCACGATGGGCGAAACCCGGGCCCGCGAACTGCTGGCCGCGGCCGGCCACGGCGATGACTTCTACAACTGGATGCTCTACAAACCCCTGGACCCCGACTCGCCCAACCCGATCTACGTGTTCACCTACGCGGCCAGGACCGTCTCGATCGACACCCTGACCGAGGAGGTCGCCGTCCAGACCTACGAGCCGCCCGAGGCCCCGGACCGCGCGCCGGCCGAAGACAGCGTCAGCCTGCAGTACATCGCTGCCGCCGACACCCGCATCAAGGAGGAAGCCCGCAGTGCGATGGTCATCTGGGCCGGCGGCCACGCGGCCTCCGGCTCGCCGCTGGAGACTCCGGACCAGACCGATACCTGGGACTTCTACGCCATGTCGGACAACGGCTCGGAGCTGGCCGGCTGGTGGCTCACCTGGACCGGAACCTGGTCGGTCACCGCGACCGACGCCATCCCCTGGGGCATCGAGTTCCAGGACATGACCTCCGTGGGCATGGACGTGGTTGAAGCCTGGGACCTGGCCGTGGACGCCGGTTACCTGCCGCCCTTCGCCAGCTGGCAGGTGTTCAAGCCGCTCAACCCCAACGTGCCCAACCCGGTGTATGTGTTCCCCGTGACCAGCGGGTGGGTGATCGTCGATACCGTCACCGGCGAGGTGACCGCCGAGCGCAACGCCGCGGCCGACCGGGATACCTGGGAATGCCTCGACGACTGCCGCAACGGCTACCTGGATTGCGTGGACGCCTGCCGCGAGCATGCCCCCGGCGATCCGGACTGCTACGACGAGTGCAGCCGCGAGCGCGACGCCTGCGACGCCGCGTGCCTCAACTGACCCGGCGGACTGCGGTTCGGCCGGTTTGTCCGCCTTCGGCGGCCGCCGCGCTGCCGGCAACCCCGATCATGCCCCGCCTGCGCGGCGACGGCTACGGGTGCGGCCATGCCCTGCCCTGCGGCCCCGGCGCCCGCCCGGGCATCGGAAGGCCTGGGGCGGTTTGCGCTCATCGCTTTCGGCCTGGGTCTGGCCGCGGTGTTCACGCCCTGCGTGTTTCCCATGATCCCGATCACGATGTCCTACTTTCTCAGCAGGCAGGGAGCGACGCGGGCGGACAGCCTGATCGGGGCGACCACGTTCTGCGCCGGGATCGTCGTGCTGTTCGCCCCGTACGCCCAGTACGTCCCGCGGGCGGCGCTGGCGGGGCTGCTCATCGTGTCCGCGTTCCGCATGATCGACTGGCGGGCGCTGTGGTTCCACGTGCGCGCCACCGGCTTCGACGCGATCATCGTCGGCGCGACCGCCTTCGCCGCGATCGCCGTG
>CAZSYS010000255.1:0-6797 GCA_964611365.1 uncultured Planctomycetales bacterium | reverse complement strand
GCCGCCGCCTGCCTGCGCGACAGCCCGGGCCCCTGACGAGCTGCGGCCCGGCGACCGGCGGCGCCGGCGGCTCCGTGATCGCCGTCCAGTTCGATGCCGAAGATGTCGCCCAGCCGCGACTCGTCCAGCACGGCCTCGGCGGCGCCGGCGGCCGGCAGGGCGATCTCGGTGGCGATGAGCTCCTCGGCGTCGACCCCGCGCAGCACGAACAGCAGGTCCGGTCGGCTGTCCAGCCGGCTGCCGACGCCGTACAGCACCGCGGCGACGTGCTTGCACATCGTCGCCCAGTCCGGGCAGCTGCACTGCATCCGGATCTCTTTCGGCAGGGGAAACAGCCCGCTGGTGCGGTCCGCCACCACCTGCATGATCTCCCCGGAAAGCCGGCCCTGGAGCAGCTCGAGCATCGAGCCGATCTGCCCGGCGCAACGCTTCTTGACGTTCTTCCAGACTTCCGCGCCCAGCGGCCGGACGGTGATGTTCACGTTGTACAGGCTCGATCCGCTGACGATCGCCTCGATCCGGCCGGGGGCAATCGCCAGGTGGCAGACCGACCCGTTGCGCACGTAGGTGCGCCCCCGCGGCAGGCGGTTGGCGAAATCGGCAAACGACTCCAGATGATCACACCAGCCCTTGCCCCAGAAGCTGTGCGCGATGGCCCGTCCGTCGATCTGCACGGGCTCGACGCACCGGCCCTTCTTGCGGAGCCGTTCCATCTCGCGAAGGGCCCTGGCGCGACGCTGGGCGACGGGGACGTAGGGAGCCCAGAATGGCATGCCGCTTCCTCCTCGATGCCAGGCGGAGCGCCGCGCTTTTCCGGACGACGGAAGCGTCGCGACCCGCGCCGATCCGCTTTGACCGCAGTTCTACATGGCCGCGCGGGTCACGTCCAGCCGCACCAGCCGCAGCAGTTCCTCGTCCGGCAGCTCGGTCAGGTTGACCTCGCCGCCGCCGGAAAGTACCTCCTCGGCCAGGTGCCGCTTCCCGGCAATCATCGCGTCGATCTGTTCCTCGACGGTCCCGCAGGTGATGAACTTGTGAACCAGCACGTTGCGGCGCTGGCCGATGCGGAACGCCCGGTCGGTGGCCTGGTTCTCGACCGCGGGATTCCACCACCGGTCGAAATGGATCACGTGCGAGGCGGCGGTCAGGTTCAGCCCCGTTCCGCCGGCCTTGAGCGACAGGATCAGGAAGGGCGGACCGTCGTCGCGTTGGAAGCAGGCCACCAGCTCGCCGCGCTGCCGGACGCCCGTCCCGCCGTGCAGCACCAGCCCCGCCCGCCCGAACACGCCGGCCAGGTATTCCGCCAGCGGGTCGATGATCTCGCGAAACTGGGTGAAGACCAGCACCCGCTCCTGGCGCTCCGCCAGCTCGCCGCAGATCTCCCCCAGCCGCTCGAACTTGCCGCTGTCGCCGGGGCGGTAGTGGCCGTCTCCGGAGACCTGGCTGGGATGATTGCAGACCTGCTTGAGACGCAGCAGCGTCTGCAGCACGAGCCCCTTGCGGGCCATCCCCTCGGCCCGGGCCAGCGCGGACTCCAGTTGCCGCACCACGTCCCGGTAGAGGCGGATCTGCCCGGGCGTGAGCCGGCAGTAGCAGGGCGTTTCGGTCTTCTCGGGGAGATCCGCGATGATCGAACGATCCGTCTTGAGGCGGCGCAGAATGTACGGGCCGACCAGCCGGCGCAGCGGGGCGAACTGCTCCTGCTCGCGGGCCTGCAGACGCCTGACGAACGCGCTGAACACCGCGGCCGGGCCCAGCAGGCCCGGGTTCAGGAAGTCGAACAGCGACCACAGGTCCGCCAGCCGGTTCTCCACCGGTGTGCCGGTCAACACGATCCTCCCCTCGGCCCGCAGCCGCCGGGCGGCCCGGCTCTGGGCCGTGGCGGGATTCTTGATCGCCTGAGCCTCGTCCAGGATGACCAGCCGCCAGTCCACCTCCGCCAGCCAGGACGTGCGGCTCAGCATCGCGTACGTCGTCACCGCCAGATCCACGCCCTCCAGTCCGCCGGCAGGGTCCCGCCCGACCCGCTCCAGCATGCGGCGGTCGGTTTCGGCCGGGTGCAGAAACAGCATCCGCAGCCCGGGAGCGAAACGTTTCCACTCATTCCGCCAGTTGCCCAGCAGCGAGGCCGGAATGACCAGCAGCGACGGGCGGCGCCGGCCGCACGGGCCCTCGGCCCGGTCGCACAACAGCAGGGCCAGAACCTGAATCGTCTTGCCCAGGCCCATGTCGTCGGCCAGACAGGCCCCCAGCCCCAGGCGGGTCAGAAACCGCAGCCAGGAAACGCCCTCCTGCTGGTAGGGTCGCAGCGTCCCCTCCAGTCCCGGACATTCCTTCATCACGCCCAGACGGGCCGGCTCGCGCAGACCGGCCAGGATCTCCCGCATCCCGTCTCCGGCCTCCACGTGCATCCACGCCCGCGTTTCCTCGAAGCCGTCGTTCTCCTTGAGGTCCGCCGGCGCGCCGGCCAGCAGCCGCATGCCCTCGACAAACGAGATGCCGTCACGGGCGGCGCGACGCTCCACCTCACGCCAGTGCCGCAGCGCTTCCCGCAGCTTCTCGCGGTCCACCTCCACCCACTGCCCCTTGAACAGCACCAGGCCGTCGCCTCCCTCCAGCAGGCCGGCCCATTCCTCGGGTGTCACATTATGGTCCCCCAGCGCCACCTCCACCCTGAAGTCCAGCAGCGCCGAAACCCCCAGCAAGCCCGGCGGACGGCTGCCGATCGTCACCTTCACCTGCGGACGGGCCCGCTTTCTCCACCAGTCCGGCACGCGCACCGACAGGCCGCAGGCCTCCAGCTCCGGCACGGCGTTCAGGAAGACGTACGCCCGGTCCGCCGGCCAGGCCAGCGGCGCGTAGATCTCGCCCGAGTCGATCATCTCCCGCAGCCACGGGCAACGCTCACCCGCCTGATGCACCGGCGACAGCAGCTTGATCAGCGCCGGCCTGTTCTTCGCCCCGGCGTAATGCTCCAGCGCCTTGCCCAGCGGCAGATGCTTGAGACGGCCGCCGGCCCCGAAACCGGTGGCGTACGTCGCCAGGAAGGCGAACGGCCGCGAAGCATCGTGCGGGTTCTCGGCCAGGTGAAAGCAGACCCGGCCGACCTGGTGCCATTTCGGAGCCCGCTCCTGCAGGAAGGCCTCCAGGCCCCCGGCCGAAGCCGCGGCTGCGACCACCCACCGATGCAGCTCCTCGAAGATGCCTGCCAGCACGCCGGGTTTGAGATACTCGCCGCCGCGCATCGGAGGAGCGGTGAGCATCCAGGTGGCGCACTCGGCCGGCGAGGGAGTCTCGACCTCCAGGATGCCCGACGACGCCGGAATGTGGCACAGCGCCGTCAGATAACGCTCGGCCACCTGCTGCCAGTAGCGGAGCGTGGGCGAGGCGCCCGTGTCGGGCTTGTCCGCGGCCAGCGCGAACAGCCCCTCGCGCCAGTCGCGCTCGAAACAGGCCCGCGCCCCCGCCCACTGCGGCGGATCAGGCTCCTGGCCGGAGACTTCCCAGTGCAGCTGACCGGTCGGCGTGAGTCGAATTTCGGAAAGTCGAGCTTCGGACACCCCGGGATCCTCTTGGCCGGTCCAGCGGCCAGGCCGCCCGCCGCGCCGGCCCCCGCGTACGCTTCCCCGCCCTCAAGGCTCAACCCGCCCGGCCGCCGCCTCCAGAGCATCCAGCTCCGCCGCGATCCGCCCGGCCCACAGCCGGTAACCCGCCTCGCTGAGGTGCAGCCCGTCGCGCGAGTACTCCGGATGCAGGAGGCCGTCGGCCCCGACAAGCGCGGCATGCATGTCCAGATAACGGCAGCCGTGCGTGTCCGCCATCGCCGCCAGCCGGCGGTTGAACTCCGCCACCAGGGGGTTGAGCACCGCGTGACGGTCGCGGGTCGGAAAGACCGCGACGATGATCAGAGGCACCTCCGGCAGACGCTGACGCACCTGACGCACCACCGTACGGTAGCACGCCTCGATCTCCGCCAGCCCCGGCCGGCCATGACGCTGCAGATCGCCCAGATCGTTGACCCCGCTTTCCAGCACCACCACCCCGGGATGGCAGTCAAAGACCGAGCTGTCCAGCCGGTGCAGCACGCCCCGCGGGCCGATTCCGATCCCGTCGGCCGCAATGCCCCGGTTGACTACCCTCCGCCCCGGCAGAAGCCGGGCGGCGTCGAAACCCTCCACGTGCGAAGACCCCACCAGCACCACGTTCCTGGCCGCGGCGTTCTCGCGCCGGAAAGCCTCCACCCGCGCCCGGTAGTGCTCAGCCCACTTGTCCGCCGGCTGCGAGGCCGGATCCCGGGTTTCATCGTGCCCCGGCCCGGCCGCAGCGGCCAGAAGCGTCAGAGCCATCCCTCCGGCCGCCGCCACCTTGCCCCACCGTCGGATCCGCCGGTTGCCCTCTGTCATGGATGCCTCCCGGACGACCGCTCAAGCCCGCCCGCACACCGGGCTTTTCCGCTGCCCCCGGACGCGAACGGACAGTCTCGTGGCCAAATCCCCCCGCACGCCGGGCTGATCCGCCTTCACCGGGGTCGCAGGCTCCGGGGTCACACCGCACGGCGCGCAACAGAAAAGGCAGCCAGGATCGCGCCTAACTGCCTGCGAAGAATAACCTTGGAATCTTTTTCCCACGGCCCGGGCAGGTCTTGGACCGGACCATTGCGGATGAGAGGAGTCGAACCTCCACGGCCTTGTGGGCCACAAGGACCTGAACCTTGCGCGTCTGCCAATTCCGCCACATCCGCGCCGGGCCGCGTGGCCGGCTGAGCTGATGCCATTAGAAGGCTCCGCGGCGCAGATGTCAACACCACGACCCGACTGGATCAAACATGACCGCCGGGGACGTCGTGCCCCGCTGTTCGGCAAGCCCTGGACCCACGCCCCGGCCCTGGGACGCCCCAGGTCTGTCCTGAAGGCTGCCGACGAAACCGGTGCTGCGCCAACACGGCACGCCGGCCGCCGTCGTTTGGCCGATGGCCGGGCTTCGGTTATGATGCCCCAGGAGCCGGTGTATCGCGTCGTTCGGCCTGTCCAGCCGGCGGGGCCGCCGTCCGAGCGGCCAGGCCCTGCGGCGGATCGCGCCGGCGACGCGGTATACCCGCGGGGCGTAGCTCAGCCTGGCCTAGAGCGCTTGACTGGGGGTCAAGAGGTCGCTGGTTCAAATCCAGTCGCCCCGACTTTGTTTGAGAATAGGCCCTTCGGCGAGGACGTCGAAGGGCTTTCTCTTTGTGGTGACGAGACTTGTGGCAAACAATGTTCGGTTCAATAGAACCGCCTCCAAAATCGCCCGCCGCTCCTCTTTTGTTGAAACTCTCCATCGTTCCGCCGCCGTTTGGGCCAGATCAAAGGCCTTTATGGCGTGTTCTGATCCAGTCAGTGGCGTCGCCCGGCTCGTCTGGATGTCGGCCTCGACCTTGTCCAACTCCTCCTTGTGCAGCACGGTCTTGGCGGTGAACGTGTTCTTGACCACGAGACGGGGCACTTCCTGTTCGATGATTTACGTTCCAATGTGCAGTTGTGATGGCCCTGCGCGCACCGACCGTGAGCGCACCTCCTCCATGTTGTATTCGTGGCGTGGTGACGGATGGCCACAGCACACCGCCCTCGACGGCCGGCAGGGGCGCCGGCCGCTACGGTTGCAAGGCGGGAGGTTGTCCAGGTTCAGTTGCCGCAGGGCTCTCAGCTTTGCGGAGGCGGAAAGTGCGTTGGTCGACCGTGAACCGGCGGAGTTGCGGCCGGCTGCGGACTTCCATCGCTGTGGCCTGAGAGGGCTGTGCGACGCGAGGAGCGCTGCCAACTGTTGACTTTGGGTTCTCCGGCCCGAGGGAGCAATCTCCGGTGCCGGTACCCGCCTGGCCTGCGGGCATCGGCCTGCGTGGCGAAATCATCACCCACCTTGCCTGCGCGGCAGGCGGGTTGCGCCCCGTTCATTCCTCCATGAAGGGAAACCGCGGCCGGCCGCCGGGCCCCGGGTCGCCGTACTTGGCCCCCGGCCCGGTCCGATGCGCGTCCCGGCGGATGTCCTCGCCGCCCAGGCCGTTCCAGTAGCGGTTGTCCTCGTAGACCTGCCTGGGCTCCATGGACTCCGCGTGGCCGTCGGCGAAGCAGAGGTTGGAGCGTCCCCGGTGGCGGGTGGAGATATACGTGCGGCGCTGCTTCCAGGCCCAGGGCTCCAGCACGCCGTCGCTGTGGGTCTGGTCGCTGAACAGCGGGATGTAGGTCGGATCCAGGGTGTAGCCGTGATTGCCCAGCATCTCGGGGTCTTTCACCCCGGGCACGTGCTCGCGGAGCCACCCGGTGCCGTCGGAGTCCCCGAAGGCAATCGTGCGGACGGGGGCCCGGACAAATCTCACCGGAAACCGTTCGAACGGCGCCGTCGGGGAAACGGCATTGTCCCGGGCACTGCCGAGGTACTTGTAGTTGTAGCCGTAGGAGTTGTTGCGATCGACCTCCCAGTGCGGAACCGACGGGCACCCCTGCACCCTGTACCCGCCCAGCATCCGGGCCATGGCGTTGAACCAGCGGATGCGCAGCTCCCCGGAGGCCGGCTTGAGAATCCACTGGTGCGCCGGAAACGCGCCGTACTGATGCATGTAAAACGTCATGCCGGTGCCCAGCTGGCGGATGTGGGCGGCGCAGCGCGTCGCCCCGGCCTGCAGACGGGCGGTCTGCAGCGCAGGCATCAGGACCGCCGTCAGGCCGGCGATGATCGCCGTGACCACCAGGAGTTCAATCAGCGTGAAGGCCCGGGCTTTGCCGATGTGTCGGGTCCGCGACATCGTAAACTGAACCTCCCGGCGC
>CAZSYS010000254.1:0-6801 GCA_964611365.1 uncultured Planctomycetales bacterium | reverse complement strand
ACGGCGATGTGGTTTTTGGCCGTGGACGGCGGGGGAATCGTCCCGTAGGTCGAGTCGCACAGCCCGGTCGAGCGCTCGTTTCCGGCCGCCCAGACGATGCGCACCGGCGAGCCCAGCCCGCCGGCGATCATCGCGTCGATCAGCAGGGATACGGCTCCGTAGTCCCCCTCGTAGACGCACGGGAAGCCGTTGATCGCGATGTTCGAGCCGATCGAGTTGTTGGCGATCACCGCCCCGTGGACGTTCACCGCCTCGTCGTAATCCCGCAGCATGTCGCCGGGGTTGGTGTAAAGCAGTACGCCGCTGCCGTCGTACTCGTGGCCGTAGGACTGGATCGTCACTCCGGGGGCCATGCCCCGATACAGGCCGCCGCCGGCCTCCCCGCTGCCTCCGATGGTACCGGCGACGTGGGTCGGGTGGTCGTCGGTGCCGGACGCGTCGCGCACGAACAGCCGGCCGCCGAAATCCGGGTGCTCGGGCCAGGCCGTTCCGCCGTCATAGACCAGGACGTTCACCCCCGCGCCGGTCAGCCCGTACGGCGGATCCTGAAGATCCGCGGCCTGTACGGCCAGGCGGTTGGAGTCGTTGACCGGCCGCAGCGGCGGTAGCGGCGGTTCGATCCACGCGACTTCGTCCTCGTCGGCCAGGGCCGGCAGCGAGCTGCCCGGCAGCCAGACCACCGCCGCGTGAATCGCCCCGACCCGGTCGCGGATCATGCCGCCGTGCCGCCCGACCAGCTCGGCGGCCCGGGCAAGCATATCCACATCGCGATGAAACACGACGTAGAGGGCCAGCATGTCCTCCGGCAGCCCGGGGCCGCGCCGCCCGTCGGCCGGCGCATCCCCGCGGGACGGCCCGGCCGGAGCCGCCTGAATCCGCGCATGAGCCGGCTGAATCCGTGCATGAGCCGGCGCCGCACCGCCCTGCAGCAGGGGATGCAGCTTCCAGTTCCGTCGGACCGCTCCGCCCCACGTCCGCGGCAGCTTGCCCGGTGCGGCCGGACCCCGGGCGACCTGCCGGGCAAACCACGCGTTGTTCCCGAGGTAATCCAGCAGCGTCACGCCGGAATCCCGCAGCTGCCTGCGTTCGGCGGGCGTGGGGACGCCGTCCAGCTGAAGCACGATGTGCCGCCCGCCGGGTGTGGCCGCCGCTGAAGTCAGGACGGCCGGGGATCGTGAGGCCGGATCGTCATCGCCACCCTTCCAGCGGACGGTCTCGGGCCCGCCCCACGTGCGGGCGGCCGGCAGCAGCACCAGCAGCAGCGCCGCGCAAACGTGCGCGGACGTCGCAGGGCCCCGGAGATCGGGCTTCTTGAAGCCGCCTGAACCCGCATCCTGCGGAGATGACGAACGCGGCGGCTTCCTGCGGCGAGGATGCATGAGATGTCCGTTTGCCCGGAGATCGGCGCCCGCCCCCCGGCGGGGGATCGGACACCGGTGGTCTCCTGCGGGCCGATGGGATCGGCTCGGAATCGCAGCCGGCGTCACATCCCCGGCCCCTACGATGGTCAGAGACTACCCCGGCGTCAGCCCAGAGGGGCGACCCCACCATTATATGGGGCGACGATCCATATGGGGCGATGATCCGCCGGCCTGCAATGATTCGCGGCCCGGCCGCCGGAGCCGCGTCCGTACCGGGGCGCCCAGGCCGCAACAAAACGGGCCCGCCGAAGGACCGAACGCGATCCCTGGACGGGCCCGACGCAGGCATGAAGTCACCCGGGCCGGCGGGCGTGGAGCATTGCCAAGCCGGTCAGCGGGTGTAGAACTCGGTCACGGCGGCGAAATCGACCTCGAAGGGCAGGCGGACGTCCTCGGGTACGGGCATCCGCTGGACCTGGGCCTCCCACTTGTTGTTGTCGGCCGTCAACCACTGGGGCACCACCGGCTCCTCGCAGCTTTCGGCGCAGGCCTTGATCAGCTTCTGGCTGCGGGGCTTGACGGTGATCATGTCGCCGGGCTGGACGCCGCATCCGGGACGATCGACCTTGCGCCCGTTGACCAGGATGTGTCCGTGGCTGACCAGCTGACGGGCCTGCCAGATGGTCCGCGCCCAGCCGAGGCGCCGCAGGGTGTTGTCCAGGCGGGTCTCGAGCAACTCCTGCAGCATTTCCGGGGTCGAACGCTTGGAGCGGGTCGCCTCCGCCATGTAGCGCCGCAGCTGGGCATTCCGCAGGTTGTAATAGAAGGCCAGCTTCTGCTTTTCCGCCAGCTGCCGCCCGTACAGGCTGCGGCGCGCCGGCCGGAACCCGTGCATGCCCGGCCGCGTGGTGCGCCGGGGGTTCAGGTGCTTGGAAGTCTCGGCGATCGGTACTCCCAGACTGCGACTCAGGCGAACCTTCGGACCGCTGTAACCGCCCATCGATGGACTCCTGTCATCGGCTCGACCCCGATCGGCCCGCCTCGGGACCGTCGGGTCCGGCCTGCCGGAACACCACAGTCAGCTCGCGCACCGGACGAAGACCGCAAAAGCCATCGCGAAACCCGACGGGCCATACCGCCGTCGGGACCGCGACCTGCGGCCTGCATGCGCGTCCGGACCATCACGCTGGCAGCCGTCGGCGGCCGTTGCCGGCATCACCGACCGTCAGGTGGGTCGCACTCAGGTTGTGAGCCGTTTCGCCCCCCAGGGAACGGTTCGGGGGGCGAGAGCGGAAGCTGTCAGTTTACTTGCTTTGGCCGCCTGGTCAAGCCTGGCGAAGGCAGTTGTCGCAGCCCGCCCGGCAGGCCAGGACCCTCCGGCCAGCCGCCGCCACGGACACCGCCCAACCGTTCCGGCCCGCCGGGGAGGCCACAGCCCGGTCAGCATTCTGCGTCTTTAAGATCTTGTCCAGAATGACATTACAACAAACATGGTCCTGGCGGAATCTTGTTTGCCGGCGCCGGAAGCTTCTGTGTGAGGGTGCCGGTGCGGCTGGTGGACTTCGCACCGGCGGCGTTGGGCCGCCGGAACCTGGCCGGCCCTTGCGGCTCGATGTGCCGGGGGCTAACGTGCCGGGCGGTGCTTTTTTCGGCTGATCGGGGGTCCGGGCCGGACAATGGTCAGCAGGCGGCCGCGGACGTGGGGTTGCGGGCTGGGGCCGGAATCCGGTGTCGTGCCGACGGGTTGCCGGTCGGCCGGACAAGGCTCCGGCCGGGCCTGAAGCCGCCTTTGGCAGGCCGACATCCGACGATTGCTGCGATGGCCGGATCCGCGTCGCGCCGCCCGGCAACGCGGTCAGGCCGCGCGGCCGGAAGGCGGCAGCAGGACTGGAGGGCGAGGCGCGGCTGCTGCGGGTCGTCATCGGTGGGAGCGACCATGGGCCGTCTGGCGTGCGTGCTGACGGCCCTGATGCGGAGCCTGCCGGCATGTGGCCTTTGCACGCTGCTGAGGTCCTGGTGCTGATCGCCGCGGCCACGGGCACCGCCGCCGTCGCGGCCGTGACCGGATTCGGCGGCGCGATCGTGTTGCTGCCGGTGCTGGTCTGGAGCTTCGGCGTGCGCGACGCCGTGCCGATCCTGACCATCGCGCAGCTTGTGGGCAACGGCTCGCGGGTCTGGTTCAACCGCGGGGTGGTCGATGGCCGGGTGGTCGGCTGGTACAGCGTCGGGGCCGTGCCCCTGGCGCTGATCGGCGGAGCGATCTTCTCCGCCGCGCCGGTGGGATGGTTGAAGCGTGGAATCGGTCTGTTTCTCGCCGCGGTGCCGGTGTACCGCCGGCTGGGCGGACGGTACCCGCGTTGCTCGGCGAGGGCCTTCACGGCGGTCGGCGGCGGAGCGTCGCTGCTCTCGTCGCTGGTCGGCAGCACCGGGCCGGTGACCGCCCCGTTTTTCCTGGCTTACGGACTGTCGCGCGGCGCGTACATCGGCACCGAGGCGGCGGCGACGGTGGTCACCCATGTGTTCAAGCTGGCGGCTTACGGTTCGACCGGTCTGCTGTCCGGTCGCGTGGTCGTCGCGGGCCTGCTGCTGTCGCCGTGCATGGTCATCGGCTCGTGGCTGGGCCGGCGCCTGCTGGACCGGCTGAGCGACAGGTGGTTTGCGGCCATCATTGAGACGGTCATGGCGGCCGCAGGCCTGTGGTTCCTTGTTTTGGGATGAACCGGCGCCGGCCTGGGTTACGGGCCGGCGAAGGACCGGGTTACGGCTCGGCGAAGGACCGGGTTACGGATCGGCGGACTTGCCGGACGGGGGGCCGCGGGTGCCAGAATCCGGTTTTCCGGGAGGTGCCACCATGGGATGGATCCGGGCGGCGTCGGTTCTTTCGGTGGTCCTGCTTTGCGGTACGGGCGGACCGGTCCGGGCGGAGGTTCTCATCTGCTCGCCGCAGGATGCCCGGCCGCCGGTGGCGTTCGGCGTTGACCGGCTGGTCGAGGTGTTGCAGGAGGCCGGAGAACGCGTGAATCGGCTTGGCCGGTCCGGCCCGCCGCAGGGGCCGTCCATCCTGGTGACCCTGGCCTGTGACGCCGGCGCCCTGGAGGCCTTCGGCGTCGCCTCGGCCGACGTCGGCGAGCAGCCGGAGTCCTTCGCCGTGATCCCGGTTGCCGGCCGCCGGGACCCGGCCGTGGCGGTCATCGGGCGCGATGCCGCCGGGGCCATGTACGGTGCTCTGGAACTCGCCGAGCGGGTCACTCTGGCCGAGGACCGGTTCGACCTGGGGGCCATCCGGGCGACGCGGCAGACGCCGTTCACCGGTCTGCGCGGCGTCAACCTGTTCCTGCACGTGCAGGCCCTGGACGACCCGGAGTCCTGGTACTTCGACGACGACTTCTGGCGGGGGTTCATCGATCGGCTGGCCGCGACGCGGCACAACTTCCTGGACATCCACGCGACCTACGACCTGCAGACCACGGAGTTCCCCAACGTCTACCCCTGCTTCTTCCGCCTGCCCGGCTATCCCGATGTCGGCGTGCCCGAGGACCGGGCCCGGCGGAATCTTGACCGCTTCCGGAAGATCGTCGCCCTGGCCGCCGAACGCGGGATCAGGGTCGGCCTGATGAGCTACTCGGCCCGCTGGAACCTCGCCGGGCAGGAGTTCAGGGATCCCGGCGACCGCGCCCTGGCGGACTACACCGCCGGCTGTGTCGAGCTGCTGATGGGCGCGGTGCCGGACCTGTATGTCATCGGTTTCCGGATCGGCGAGACCGGCCGCGACCCCTCGTTCTTCCAGGACAGCTACATCCGCGGGCTCAAGCTCGCCGGCCGCACCGGCCTGCCGCTCTACACCCGCAGCTGGGTGACCTCGCACCCCGGCATCGAGGCCATCGCCGCCGGCTACCCCGGCCGGGTGTTCAACGAGATCAAGTTCAACGGCGAACAGCTGGGGCTGCCCTACCAGGTCACCGGGGGATGGATGGCCAGCCAGGGCAGCTACGCCTACCAGTGGTACAGCGACTTTCCCAGCCCGCTCGAAACCATATGGCAGATCCGGGCCAACGGCACGCACCGGGTCTTCCCCTGGGGCGACCCCGGCTTCGTGGCCCGCACCGTGCGGGCCTGCACTTTCATGAACGCCGCGGGCTTCACCGTCGAGCCGCTGTCGGCCTATTACTCCTGGACCGACGTGTGGAGCCGGGGCGCCGACGCCTGGTGGCGCTGGACGTGGCAGCGAGACTGGTTCTGGTACGTGCTCTGGGGCCGGCTGGGATACGACCCGGACATCCCGGAGCGGACCTGGGTGCGGATGTTCGAGCGCCGTTTCGGCACGGCCGCCGGCCGGGCGGTGTACGAGATGTTCACCGCCTCCTCGCGGCTGGTCCCGCTGATCTATCACTACCGCAACGGAGGCCCCGACCACCGGTCCATCGCGCCGGAGTGCCAGACCGGCGGAACGCTCGAGCAGTTCCTGCGGCCGGTACCCCCGAGCCACATGAAAGCCACGCCGCTGGATGTCAGCTGCTATCTGAGCATCGCCGAGTATGTCGACCTGCTGGCGACCGGCGAGACCACCGGACGCATCCAGCCGCCGGAAGTCGCCCGGACGCTGGAGGAGGAGGGCCGGCGCAGTCTCGAGGCTGCCGACAGGGCCCGGACCGCCGGCGTGCGCCCCGAGGCCGCTGCGGAGTTCGAAACCATGGTGGATCACGCCCGGGCGATCCGCGAGCTGGCCGGCTATTACGCCCACAAGATCCTGGCGGCGGTGGAGCTCGGCCTGCACGAACGCACCGGCGAGCCGGAAGCGCTCGAGCGTCTGCAGAAGCACGTCGATGCGTACCTGGCCGCGTGGGAGCGCCTGGTCGAGATCACCGACCGGACCTTCCGCCCGTTCCCCGAGCCCCTGGCCTGCAAGACGCAGGCTTTCCACTGGCGCACCGAAGGCCGGCAACTCGCCGAGGACCTCCGCATGGTGCGGGAGTACGTCGCCCGGGCCCGCGGCAAACCTGCGGCGCCGACGCCGTCCTCATCCTCCAGGCCGTCGGCCCCGGCCGGATGCCGGGACGACGGGACCGGCCCGGTGATCGAGCCGCTGCCGCCGGCCGTGGACCGGCAGGCCGGCCAGGCGACTCTCACCGCCCGGATCACCGACCCCGGCGGTGTCGCCCGCGTGCTGCTGCGGTGGAAGCCCACGCCCTCGGTGTACTCGTGGACCGAAGTCCGGCCGGATCTCGACGCCGACGGGCTCTATTCCGCCCGCGTGCCGCTGACCTACGAGGGCCTGCAATACCTCTATGAGGCGGTGGATGTCTGCGGCCACGGCACGCTGGCCCCGGATCCGCGCTGCCAGAGGCCCTGGATCCTCGTCCCGGGATGGGAGCGTCCTGCCGACGAGGTTTACTTCGGCCCGCGGACCCTGAGCTTCGAGGGCATCACCGTCACCTGCAAC